>CAKVHA010000004.1 GCA_934747775.1 uncultured Clostridia bacterium | reverse complement strand
CACCGAAATAAGCTAAAGTGATACTAACACTAAGAGCAACAGTAAGAACGAAAGCTAAAGCAGAAGCAGCGATGATGGCGAACAATTTCTTATTGTTCTTCTTTTTTTCCATTTTTTTTCTCCTTTTATTTTTTATATTTTTGTTTATGGTTTTTATACTTGTATTATATAGAAAAAATTAATGTTTGTAAAACGATTTTTAGCATATTTTAAAACTTTTTGTATTTTTTTATATATATTTCATATATATAAGTGCTGGTCGCACGACTGTGTCGGTAAAGTATTGTTACAATATACGCAAAGTGCGTTCGTGGGTGCTGGTCGCACGACTATGTCAGTATGATGCCGCTATAACACCTACTTTTCTGTTCTCGGGTGCTGGTCGCACGACTGTATCTTATGTACTCTACTCTTTATATTAACAAAGAGCGTTCAAAACTCACTGTCGTGACGGACTGTGTCGATATACGGATTAATATCCACATAATAATGTCACCCTTGTAAGGGGAAGGTGGTAATTGCGTTGCAATTACCAAAGGGTAGTCCAGTGCATACTTTAAATTTGTCTATTTATTTAAAACCAGCAAAATCTCTTCGCATACCCTATTAAAATTTTTGTATACATCATCATTTGTATATCTTAAAACTCTAATACCCTGTTCTTTTAAAAACTCAGTTCTTTTATCGTCATATTCCATATCTTCAACATTATAATGTTGAGAACCATCTAGTTCTATAGCAAGTTTCTTTGCAGGACAATAAAAATCTAATATATAATTTCCAACACACTTTTGTTTGCAAAACTTATATGGTAATGTTTTTAAAAACTGAAACCATAACTTACATTCCCAAGGTGTCATATTTTTTCTAAGTTCTAGGGCGTTTTTTCTATTGTTTTTATTATAGTAATACATATGTAATATGATAACAATTTTTTTGTTAATATGTCAAACTAATTTTTAATATACACTATACTACCCCACCACCAGTCGTCCCGACTAGTCCCCCGCCCGCTTACAAGGGGCGGATTAATATTCACATAACAATCTCAGCCCGAGTAGTGGACACATGGTATGTTGTTGTACTCAAGTTTGCAGTCACAAAACCATACTCTTCAAAAGTTTTTTACACCATAATCTCCTTTTACTAATATTAATTTTTACTTAACACTACTAGTATGCGACAAATTTCGCGTATTATACAAAAATGAAAATATATAAAGCACAAAAAACCACCAATGTTTTATGGTGGTTTTAATTGTTATATATTATATATTGTATACTAAACACTAACTATAATAAATTAATATTAATATTTAGCATCAGCGTCAAGGTCTGGACTACTGAAGTAAGATTTCATAGCGGCTTGAGTTTTAGCAACAGCTGTTCCGTTTGCATCATAAATTTCCGATTGGATAACAGTATATTTAACTGAAACAGTAATTTGGTTGCTACCATCTTTCAAATCAGAATTTTTTATAGAAGCTGGAATTGTAATACTAAGTGTATATGTTAATGTTACTTCACCACTTGCTGTGTTGATTTCATACAAATTTCCAGTAACTGCAGTAGCAGATTTATCCATTAAATACCAATAGCCGTTTGTAGTATCGGTTGTGTCTTTCATAAATTTAGCAACAACTGTATTTCCAACTTTAACATCTAGCGAACCACCTTTTGTAGGGTCAGAGATTCCTAAACCGCTTGGAAGAGCAAGTTCAATTTGTGCTCTCATTACTGCGTTGGTTGCTCTGTTGTTTGTAAGAGCAGCACCTGTAGAAGCGTCTGCCGATTTTACTTTAACAAGGCAGTTTTGGCTAATTTTTTGGCTAGGTACAACTGTTCCACTGAATGAAGCCATCTCACTGCTGTTTACCCAAACAGCGCTTTTTAAAGTAAGAGAGCCACTCTTTTCTGCAGAACTACCGCCAAAGTACGCCATAGTTACGCCAAATGTAGCCATTATGCACAAAACAAAGGCTGCAGCGATAACTGCAATACTTGCTATTTTCTTTTTCCTTTTCTTAGTATTTTTATCCATTTTTCAAACCCCAAAATATTATATTTTTTTCTAATTTTTGATGTTTTAGTAATATTTTTGACAATATTGTCACTAATATTCATTAGTATAATATCAAAATCAAGTTAAATTGTAAAATGATTTTTATATGTTTTTTTAAAAAGTTGTTGGTCACAACGGACTGTGTCTTATGTACTCTACTCTTTATACAAACAAAGAGTGTTCAATACACACTGGTCGTGACGGACTGTACCAATATACTGCCGCTTTAGCACCTACTCTTTCTGTTCGCGGGTGCTGGTCGCACAACTGTATTGCTGTGCTGCGAAAACAACTAATGTAATATAATTCACAAATTTCGTGTATATACTGGACTACCCTTTGGTACTCACTCCACTGCGTGTCGATTTCGTACCACCTTCCCCTTACAAGGGTGACATTGTTCTAATGATTTAACTTATTACAAATTAATTTCTTAAGCACCGTAGTCATAGTCGAAGATTTTTTGAGCTTCTTCAAAGGTATTTGGTAGTTTAGCGCCAGTATTCATATCGTAATATTCCGACTGAACTGCTTCGAAAGTAACGGTTGCTATTGCGGTTTTGTTTGCGCTATCGTTGGTGAACTCGGAAGACACCATAAACTTCATTTTAAACATTAATGTAACTGCGCCATAGTTGTTGGCGTTTACATTTTCGGTTAGTTTTAGTTCTTTAAGTTCCGATTTTGCGGAAAGCGATGTTGCGGTTTTATCGGAAACCAAGTACCAGTAGCCGCTTGTGCCGTCTTTAAGCAATCTGCCTATAATATTGCCGCTATCGGTAAGACCGCTTGCTGTGGCGGTGTTGTAAACATCAAAGTACACATCGGTGCCAGAGTCGCTAAGATATGTAGCCATATCGCCGCTAAACGAAACTTTTACACGAAGAAGCGCGTTTGTGATAAGGTTTTTATCCACTTTGCCGCTAGAGTCTTTTGCGGACGACATAACGGTGACCTTGCACACAGGCAAGATGTTTACGCCCGGTATCATATAACTATCCATACTAACGCTAGACTGAGCGGCGGTTTTGCCCACTTCCACGATGTTTTTAATCATAAGTGACGCGTTCATAGAATCACTACTGCCGCCAAAGTATGCCATAGTGATGCTGAAAGTGGCAACCATACACACAATTAGTGCGCACGAAAAAAGACAAACCCATTTAAGGTTTAGGTGTTTGGCTTTTTTAGTTGTTTTTCCATTTTTCAACATTTTTCACCCACTACTTTATTTTATATATTACTAAAAATATTAAATATTGTAAAACAAAATTATGCGGTTGCTACAAAATTCTAACCAATTTATTGTTAACAAGGTCGCAACTTGTAAGGAAATATTCAATGCCATTTTTGGTGTATGTAAGGGCTTGGCGTTTGTCGTAGCTATGCAAATGTCCAAAAACCACCTTTGTTACGCCATATTTTTCCATTAGTGCCGTAACGTCGCTATCTTCGTGGCGGCTATTGAATGGCGGATAATGTGTTATGCAAATTATAATGTCGGTGTCGCTGGTTTTTAGGGTTTGCGCTTCTTTTAGGCTTAGCTCCAAGCGGATAAGTTCACGCTTGTATATTTTTTCGTCTTCTGGGGTTTTGTGTGTTGTTTCGGGCACAATCCAGCCCCTACTGCCGCAAATTATAACGTTTTCAAACTTGATTGCGTCGTTTTGAACCGCGTACATTCCTGCAGGCAAGTTGGCTCTAAGCTCGGAAATACTTTTCCACCAGTAATCGTGGTTGCCGCGCAAAATTACTTTTTTGCCCTTAAAACGCGAAATGTATTCTAAGTCGGCAATGGCGTCTTTTAGGTGCATCGCCCACGATATATCGCCCGGAATTAGCACAACATCGTCGTCTGACACTAGGCTGTTCCAGCTTTCTTCTATGTCTTGTAAGTAATTTTCCCAAACTGGACCGAAAATATCCATTGGTTTGTTGCTATTTATGCTTAAATGCAAATCACTTATGCTAAAAACTTTCACCCAGCACTCTCCTTTTGTTTTTCGGGCTTATTATATCACACTTTTTGTTTTTTAACAAACATTATCAACAACTTATACTGTGTCACAAAATGGGCGAGTTGCATATAGTAAAGTATACAGGCTTATTAAATAAAGGAGGTAATAAGAAAATGTCATTTTATTCTGGAACTCGTCAAAACTGTTTCCCTGGCCCAATTACAGGAAATCCTTTAACAGGCTTGTGTGAAAAGGCGTGCATACATACCGAAAAAATCTTCGATGCGTGTATGCGTCAAATTCAGGAAACCGATGCGCAAATTACAACTACTGGATACAACCCTGCAAACCCCACACTTCCGCTTACTTTTGTTAGTGCGGCTTGCCAACCAGACGGCGTAACCATAAACAATCTTGTGGTAGACCGTTTTGATGATAGACCTTGCTTTGCTCGCGTTAGCGGCGATGTGGTTATTCCTATTGTTGTTACATACACCGACGCAACTGGCGCAACTGGCACTGCTAGAAGCAGCATCACTGTTAATCAAGATGTTGTTTTGTACGTGCCACAACCATCTATTATTCCATTTAGAATAGAAGCTTTTGCTACTTGTATGGGAATAGACGGCGAATACACTGGCCCAGACACGTTTACCATTGACTGCTGCATTGCGGTTATAACCAAAGTTGTTGTTGATGCGGATATTTTAGTGCCTAGTTACGGCTACGCAAAAATTCCGCCTTGCCAAGAATTCACTCAAGACATCTGCAACGGTTTCTTTGATTTGCCACTTTATCCTATGCAAAACCCTATTGTTAACAACTAGGACGCGCGTAAAAAAACAGACACTATTTTTGGTGTCTGTTTTTTACTCCACTTATCATTCTAAAACTTTAAGCCAACTGCTTATTGTATTGTTTTATATATATAATATATAAACCTTATTATATGAGTTGCTTAAACGCGGATATTTTTTTATTGTTTGTTTTCGGTGTTTTTGTTGTTTTGATTATTTTCTTTGCGGTTGCTAAGAAGCGCCAAAATAGGTGTAGCAAGACCCAAGAACAATATTGCATAACAGCCAAAAGCTGGAAACAATATAACGCCTGCGCCATTAGAACTAACTTTAACGCAGTATAACAATGCCGAAATAAAGCAAAGCGATGCGGTGATTACTAGTAAAATGCTAGCGCCAATTACAATCCAATCTATAACTTCGTGTTTAAAGAACAACTGAATAATTATTGCAACCAACAAAATCATTGCCAAAACAAGACTCATAATATAAAGTACTCGCGAAATTACAATAAGAGTATCGATCATAATTCCATATTGCTGATAAGTATAATACACCCTACCAGAACTTGTACGGTAGCCAATAAAGTTTAAAAATAATGGCAAAATAAGCAAAGCACTGCATACGCAAGATATAATTTTCAACACAAGTTGTTTAGTTTTCATATTCCATTCTCCTATTGTAAATAATACATATTTTGTTAAATAATGTCAAATTATTTTTTCACTTTATTTTTCTTTGTTGATAAAATATAGCAAATTAGGTTAAGACCGCCTATCACCAACCCACAAACAAGCATCAAAATTTCACAGCCGCCCACTTTGTAAGTTAGTGCAGCATCGGTGCCCGATGTGGAATTTTTTAAACAGTATATTAGTGTAAACATAAATGTTAGCACTGCACTAATCATAATAATTACAGCAAAATAAAACCTTAAAATGCCGCCATTTGCTTTAGCAAGCGTGATTTTTATGGTGTAAACAATGTTTGCCAAAATGCAAAGAATTAGCACAACAGCAAACAAAAAAGCGAAAACAAGTAGAACGCTGCGTTGGTTTAAAAACTCAAAAAGCGAAAACTCAACAGGTGCAGTGGTTTTTACACCCTTACTAACAACTGTATAACCGTCAAAAAACACGCCAAGCATTAGCGGAATAACCAAAAACACCGCAAACAAGCTTAATAGGTTTATTAATTTTTTATTATCCATACGCTCCCCTTTTTACAAAAATGTGTCAAGTTTTAAAAGCATTTCATCTTTTCCATAACCCGAAACACTGCTAACGCACACAATATTTGCCACGCCCACACCCAAGCCATTTGCAACAACAAGTTTTGCTTTTGCTAGTTGCGCCTTGCTTAGTTTGTCGCTTTTTGTGGCAACAATTAAACACGGAATATTGTAGTAATTTAAAAATTTAAACATAAGTTTGTCTTGCTCGCTAGGTTCGTGCCTTATGTCAACAAGCAAACACACACATTTTAGTTTTTCATTATCCACCAAATACGGCTCTATTAAGCCTTGCCAGCCGTCTATTTCTGCCGCGCTAGCTTTTGCAAAACCATACCCTGGAAGATCAACAAAATACAAGTTATTGTTTATTAAAAAGTAGTTTATAAGCCTAGTTCTACCAGCCAAACTACTTGTTTTTGCAAGTTTTTTTTGATTTGTAAGCATATTAATAATGCTGCTTTTACCCACGTTACTGCGCCCAACAAAAGCAATTTGTGGCAAGTTGTCGTTAATAACCATATTAGGATTTGCAACACTAGTAACAAATTTTGCTGAATTAATTTTCATAGCACACTCCTAATTTTAATATACCACATTACCACACTTTTACAAAACGATTTAACAAACAAACTCTTTACTAAATGTTATTTACAGTATTAAAACACTTTAAATTTTATAAAAAAAAGTAAAGAAATCAAAGTCCTTACTTTTTTATGTGGCGTAAACCATCATATTTTACAATCCACTGATTTTTATTTGATTATGAGCACTTTTCGGTTGGTTCGGTTTCGGCTTTAACCGGTTCTACAATAAGTTTTTCGCCGTCGGATTTTATTATAATCTTTTTAATTGATTTATCAGACGGAACTTTGTACATAGTATCAAGCATACTCTCTTCAATAATTGTTCTAAGCCCACGAGCGCCAGTATTAAGCGCAATTGCTCGTTTTGCAACATATTCTATTGCCGAGCTTTGGAAATCCAAATCTACTCCGTCCATTTTAAATAGCGTTTTGTATTGTTTTACAAGCGCATTTTTTGGTTCTTTCATAATGCGGATTAAAGCTTTTTCGTCCAACTCGTTTAAACCAACAACAATTGGCAAACGCCCAACAAACTCTGGAATTAAGCCGTATTTTATTAAGTCATGCGGTTGAATTTGTTTTAAAAATTCGCTGCTTTTTTTCTCTTTTTTAACTTCGCCAGAAAAACCAAGCGATGTGTTGTTAATGCGGCTTTCAATAATTTTATCTAGCCCAACAAAAGCTCCGCCACAAATAAACAAAATATTAGAAGTGTTTATTTGTAAACATTCTTGATGTGGGTGTTTTCTACCGCCTTGTGGTGGAACAGATGCGGTTGTGTCTTCTATAATTTTAAGCAAAGCTTGCTGAACACCTTCGCCACTAACATCACGCGTAATACTTACATTTTCGCTTTTTTTGGTGATTTTATCAATTTCGTCTATATAAATAATTCCGCGTTCGGCACTAGCAATGTCGTAATTTGCATTTTGAATAAGTTTCAACAAAATGTTTTCAACGTCTTCGCCCACATAACCCGCTTCGGTAAGCGTAGTTGCGTCGGCTTGAGCAAACGGAACTTTTAATATTTTAGCTAGTGTGCGCGCAATCATAGTTTTGCCAGTTCCAGTAGGACCAATTAGCAAAACATTGCTTTTATCTAGCTCAATATTATCGCTCTTTTCACCTTGACCGCGTTTTGACAAGTTGTGGTTTATGCGTTTGTAATGATTGTACACTGCCACCGACAACACTTTTTTAGCATCGTCCTGTCCCACAACATATTCGTCCAACATCTCTTTAATTTTTTCTGGTGTAGGCAAATCAATAACTTCTGCACCCTTTGTTTGTGAAAACATTTCGCTGCATGTTTTTACACAATCGGAACAAATATAACTAGACCCATCGGGGCTAACCACCATTTCCATTCCGTCGTGAGCTTCGGTGCCACAAAACGAACATTTTGTTTTATTGCCATTATCGTTCATAAAAAACCTCTCTTTTATTAAAAATGCTGAGTTATTAACAACTCAGCACATTGTTTTTAAGTGCGTTTTGTAATAACTTTATCCACAATTCCGTATTTAACGGCTTCTTCCGCACTCATATAGTTATCTCTATCTATATCTTTTTCCACTTTTTCTAGCGGTTGCCCAGTGTTTTCGCTAAGCAATTTAATCATATTGTTTTTAATTTTTGTAATGTGATTTGCTGTAATAACAATGTCGGTTGCCTGACCTTGAGCGCCGCCAAGTGGCTGGTGAATCATAACTTCGCTGTTAGGCAAAATCAATCTTTTCCCCTTAGCTCCGCTGCTTAGCAAAAACGATGCCATAGATGCTGCCATTCCAATACAGATTGTGCTAACATCACACTTAATAAAGTTCATAGTATCGTAAATTGCCATTCCTGCCGTAACACTGCCACCGGGGCTGTTAATGTACAAACTAATATCTTTAGTAGGGTCTTTAGCTTCCAAAAAAATTAGCTGAGCCACAACAGTGTTTGCCATATCGTCGTTTATTTCGCCCGAAACAAACACAATTCGGTCTTCTAGTAAACGACTGTAAATATCATAACTACGTTCTCCCCTAGTTGTTTGGTCAATAACCATAGGAATTAACATATTGCCTTATCTCCTTAAAAAGTTAACATTATTTATTTTTCTCTACTAAGAACGACAAAAGTTTGTCCATTAAAATATCGTTTTTAATGTAAGCAATACGTTCATCTGTTAGATTTTCTTTGTAATCCTTAATAGTTTTGTTTGCTTTTTTAGCCATTTCTTTAATTTTAGCATCAACTTCTTCTTTGGTTACATCAATTTTTTCTTGTTTTAAAATTTGTTGCATAGCCAAACGAATTTTTAAGCTCTTTTCTGCATCTTTCTTTCTGTCAGCTCTAATTTCGTCTACGGTTTTGTTAATATAGTTGGCATAATCTTCAAGTTTTAAACCTTGATACATTAGTCTATATTCCATATCTTGCATAACGTGGTCTAGTTCGTGTTCTACAAGGCTATCTGGCAATTCAACTTTAGAATCTTTAACAATTGCGTCAATAATTTTGTTTTCGGTTTCAATTTTTGCATTTTCAGCTGCGTGTTCTTCCAAATGTTCTTTAATGTGTTTTTTGTAATCTGCAAGTGTTTCAAACTCGCTAATATCGCTAGCAAAAGCGTCGTTTAGTTCAGGAAGTTCTTTGCGTTTTACTGCGTTTACAGTAACTACAAATTTAGCGTCCTTTCCTTTAAGTTCTGGAGCTTGATAGTTTTCTGGGAATTTTACAAGCACATCTTTTGTTTCGCCAGCTTTAACGCCAACAAGTTGTTCTTCAAAAGTATCAATAAATTGTTTGCTGCCAATTTCAAGTTCGTAATTTTCTGCTTTTCCGCCTTGGAAAGCAACTCCGTCTACAAAACCTTCAAAATTAATATCAGCAATGTCGCCCATTTCTACTGCGCCGTCTTTTTCAATTAGGCGTGCGTGATGAACTCTTGCGTGTTCTAGTTCGGCATTAACATCTTTATCTGTAACTTTTTTAGGTGCAACAGAAATGCCTAAACCTGTGTATTTGCCAAGTGTAAGTTCTGGCATAACAGGAATTTGAGCAGCAATAACAACGCCGTTGTCGTCCAATTTTTTAACGCTTAGGCTTGGAGCATCAATAGGTTCTAAATCTTTTTCTTTAGCCAAAACTTCGTCATATGCTTTGCCAAAAGCTTCGGTTAGTGCGTCTTCAAAGAAAACATTAGGACCATACATATTTTCAATAACTTTTCTTGGAACTTTACCTTTTCTAAAGCCTTCAACCGAATATTTATCTTTAGTGCGATTGTAAGCATCGTCTACTTCTTTTTTCCACTCTTCGTTTGTTAAACTAACTTCAAGTTCAACAATGTTTTTTTGTTTTTTTGCTAATTCGTATTTCATTTGTTTCTCCTTAAAAAACTTAATAAGTCTAGGGTAAGTATATCACAAAAAAACAATATAATCAATTTTTAATGTCACAAATTACAAAATTATTTTAAACATACCAATAAAAAAATGTCACATTGTGACATTAATTACATCATTTTTATTGCCATATACACAAGCAACATTCCAAAAACAATAAAAGCGCTAATAGTTAGTGTAGAATTTGCTCTACTCTCTTTTTCTAAAAATGTTTGGGTTTTCTTTTTTAATTTTTCATCATCATCCATAAAGTCGCTAACTCGGGTGCGGTCTTTTACAATTTTTCGCCTTAGTAATAAGTATGCCAAAAAAAACAATGTCGCCGCAAACGAAAGCATACTAAGTATTGTAAAAATAGTACCCACAGCCGACAATGCCGCAAGAATTATGCTAACCGTGATTAGTACAATTAATGTGATATTAAGTTTGTTTGTAATAAACTTTTTAAAGTCAAAATTCATATTCCACCTAAATAATTAAAAGCACAACAACAGTTGCTGCCGCAGCAAGCCAAATAAGTTTTCTAATAATTCCACGCCTGCTAATAGCATAACAAAACGATGAAAACCCCACCAAAACATACGCCACAACAACCGCAATTCTATTAAAAATGGCACAAACATCTGGCGCAAAGTTTAGTTTACTCATAATTAATGCAGCCGCAATCAAAACAAGCGCGATGTACGCAAAAAAGTTTGTTAATGCTCTAAGACCCACATTTTTCATAATTTTCACCTCTAATGTTATTATATCACGTATTTTTATAGCGAGCAAGTTTTCATAATGTTTATTAAGTATTTTAAAGCAATGTTAAACTATCCAAAAACTCTTGCATATAACTTGGAATAGGAGCTGTAAACTCCATTTTTTTGCCCGTTTTTGGGTGTGTTAAAATAAGTTTATACGCGTGCAACATTTGCCCCAAGTCGTAGTATTTTGTGGTTTTGCTGCCATATAGTTCGTCGCCTACAATTGGATGATGAAGGTACTCACAATGCACCCTAATTTGATGTGTTCTGCCAGTTTTTAGTTCAAATTCTACATAATCATATTTTTTGTAATGAGCAAGCACTTTGTATTTTGTATCGGCAATTTTACCGTCGTCCACAACCGCCATTTTTAGCCTGTTTTTTTTGCTGCGGCCAATGTTTGTAATCACTTCGCCTTCATCGTTATGCAAGTTTCCTTCCACAACCGCCCTATATATTCGCCTACACTCTTTTGTGGCAATTTGCTTGCTAAGCTCCACGTGAGCAAAGTCGTTTTTAGCAATTACAATTAGCCCGCTTGTATTTTTGTCTAGCCTATGCACAATCCCCGGACGCACCACCCCATTTATTCCGCTAAGGTCTTTAATGTTGTATAGCAGCGCATTTACAAGTGTTCCGCTGTAATTTTTAACCGCTGGATGCACAACCATATTTTTAGGTTTGTTAATAACCGCAAAATACTCGTCTTCATACACAATGTCTAGGTCAATTTTTTCTGGCTTAATTTCTGTGGAAACTGGCTCTGGAATTGTAACACTAATTTCGTCGCCCGCTTTTAATTCGTAGCCTGCTTTAACAACTTTGCCATTTACAGCAACCGAGCCTTCTACAATAATGTTTTTCAAAAACGAGCGCGTGTGGTCACTAAATTTTTCGTGCAAAAATAGGTCAAGACGCTTTGGTGTTTCATTGAATGTTATTATCATTTTTCACCTGCCTATCTTGTTTTATTGCAATCACCAAAAAGTAAACCGCGTACCACACGCAGCCAAATGTTATACAAATGTCTGCAAAGTTACAAATTGGGAAATTTCCTAAAAAATCGAAAGAAATAAAATCGCGAACATAATTTAGCGCAACCCTATCTACTAAGTTGCCCGCAGCACCTGCCATAATTAATGCAAAACCTATGCCAGATATTGGGTTTTCATCTTTAAAACTAACATCTAGTGCGGCAAATGCAACAACAAACAGAATACTAAATACTGTTAATGCGGTTGTATTGTTGCTAAAAATACTAAATGCAGCGCCAGTATTTTCGGTGTATGTAAGCGAAATAAAGCCATTAATAACTGGTTCATTATCAAAATTGCCAGCACTAAAACGCGCAGCAAAAAACTCCGCCATAGCGTGTTTTAATATTAGGTCTACAGCCAAGCACAAAACAAAAACCAATGCTTTAGTTATTAAGTTGTATTTATTCGTACTAAGATAGTTTTTAATTTTCATATCTTTATGATGTACTATTTTTTGTAAAATGTCAAAGAAATTTTACATTTCAAGCAGCATTGAATAGTAATTTAGCCTTATTTCGCATAATAAATACTTTATAACACACGCTTGATTTGTAGAAACCAGCAGTTTGCTAACAGTCAAATCTAACCTATCTTCAAACAAGTTAAGATACGCAACAATACTATTTAGTTTGGAATTTTGATATTTTAAGGCAAGTTCACTTATTTCGTTTCTAAGTGCTTTTATTGTGGTTTTGTACGAATTTATGGCATTACTTGCGGCAATATTTGTAAGAGCATTTCTATCCACTTCTTCATCCACCTTGTCAATTAAGCGTATAATTTCGTCTATTTTTGCAATTTTTGTAACAAGTACTCTCCTATCCGCCGTACTAAGGTCTTTTATTAACACTCTTTTATCCTTAACTTCAAATGTTTTTACGCTTGCGTCATATTTTGTTGCGCCTAAATTGGCGGCAACTTTATTTGCGTCGTCAAGCGTGCTATATGGTCTAGCCAAAACATAATACTTATCCGATTTATACAAATATCCAGCGCCGCCAGAGTTTTCCACCCAAACAGCACATTGTTTCGCATCGCTTTCGTTATCAAATTCACCAAAATATATCGCATAAAATTTTGTTCCGCTAATTTTTAGTTTTCCACTGCCAATATTAAAGCCGCTACCTGTTAGTAAATTTGCAAAAAAGTTGCCACTAAGTAGTATTGCAGCGGCAAGTATTAGCCAAAGCACAACAAGAAAAAAACTCCTAATTTTAGGGTGTTTTTTAGATTTTGCATAGTAGTTTGAAAAAGTTTTTGTCATAAAAATTTGCAATCCTTATTTTTCACATTTATACTACTAATAATATATTTTTTGAGCCGCAAAAATATGGCAAAAATTTTAAAACAAGGAACAAAAATTGCTTAAAAAATATAAATAAATATATAGGAGAAAATTATGCAAATAAAACCATTATACGATAGAGTTTTGGTAAAGCCATTTAAACGCAGCCAAAACACCACGCTAATTATGCCAGATGAAGTTAAAAGCGAAAAAATGGAAGTTTTAGCTCTTGGCAAAACCACGAGTGGCGAAATTAAACCGCACGATATTGTGCTTATAAACAAATATGCTGGCAGCGAGTTTGAAATAGACGGCGAAACTTTTATTTTAATTAAGGAATGTGACATTTTAGGCATTTTGAAGGAGAACGAAAATGAGTAAACAAATTATGCACGGATTTGATGGTGTTAAAAAAATTGAAAACGGCGTGGACACGCTTGCAAATGCGGTTAAAATTACGCTTGGACCAAAGGGGCGAAATGTTGTGTTGGAGCGAAAATACGGCACTCCCCTAATTACAAACGACGGCGTGACAATAGCAAAAGAAATAGAACTTAGCGACCCATTTGAAAACTTGGGAGCAAGCCTGGTAAAAGAAGTTAGCATAAAAACAAACGAACTAGCTGGCGACGGAACGACAACCGCGTGTGTGTTGGCGCAAAACATTATTAAGGAAGGCATTAAAAATTGCACAGCAGGCGCTAATCCAATTATTTTAAAAAAAGGAATAAAAAGCGCAACAGATAAGGTTGTGGATACCCTAAAGCAAATAAGTGTTGGTGTAAAAAGTAGCAAAGAAATTTTCCAAATTGCAAGCATTAGCGCTGGCGACGAAGAAATTGGCGCGCTAATTAGCAAAGCATTTGAAAAAGTTGGAAAAGACGGCGTAATTACAGTGGAAGAAGGCAAAACGCTAAAAAGCGAGCTAAAAATTGTGGAAGGAATGCAGTTTAAAAAGGGCTACGTTTCGCCATATATGATAACTGACACAGAAAAAATGACCGCAACACTTAACAATCCGTTTATTTTAATTACGGACAAAAAAATAAACAACATTCAAGAGATTTTGCCAATTTTGGAGCAAACCCAACAGCAAGCACCGCTGCTAATTATTGCCGACGATTACGAAACCGAAGTTATTAACACCTTAGTTGTAAACAAACTACACGGAATTTTAAATGTTGTTGCAGTTAAAGCACCCGCCTACGCCGACCGCAAAAAGGCGTTTTTAAAAGATATTGCGTGTGTTACTGGCGGCAAAAATATTTCGGAAGAATTAAATTTAAGTTTACGCGATGTAAAGCTAGAAGACTTGGGTCGTGCTGGCATTGTGAAAATAACAAAAGACACCACAACAATTAGCGAAGGAAAAGGCGAAAAAGCGCGCATTAACAACCGCATAAAAACCATTAAAGCACAAATTGAACTTGCCGAAAGTGATTTTGATAAAGAAGAACTTTGCGACCGTCTTGCAAAACTAACAGGTGGCATTGCCGTGATATGTGTGGGCAGCGCAACCGAAGTGGAAATGCAAGAGAAAAAATTACGCATTGAAGACGCAATAAGTGCAACAAAAAGTGCGGTTGAAGAAGGAATTGTTGCTGGCGGCGGAACAGCACTACTAAGCTGCTACACCCCACTACAAAAGTACATAAAAACACTAAAAGGCGACGAAAAAACAGGTGCAGAAATCATTTTAAGTACCCTAAAATCACCGCTTTTGCAAATTGCCGAAAATGCGGGAATGGACGGCGCAGTTGTTGTAAACACAGTGTTAAAAGGTCAAAAAAACAATAAAAACTACGGCTACAACGCACTAAACAACACCTATTTAGATATGTTAAAAGCAGGAATTATAGACCCCACCAAGGTTACACGTTGTGCAATCCAAAATGCCGCAAGTGTGGCAAGCACACTACTAACCACAAATTGCCTAATTTGCGACCAAAAAGTAGATAAATAATTACATAACTTTTATATCACAATAAATAGATGACAACAAACAAATAACAACAGGATAAAGGAATAATTTAAAATAAAACATACTGTATATTTATTACATCAAATTTATAATTATACACATATTACATAGTACTATTCAAACAACAAAAAAATACTGCAGTTTGCAGTATTTTTTTTGTGATATTACGCCATATTTTAACTAAATTAGTTTTGAATAATTATAATTATCCCATGGTTTTTCATCAGCTGGTGGAAACACTTTAAAAGTAAGTGTTTTGCCAGTTGTTGGATGGGTAAATCTTAAATAATATGCCCATAGTGCAAGTTTTTTGTTTGCTGTAGCAGTGCCATATTTTGCGTCCCCTACTAATGGGCAGCCAATATGTTTAAACTGCACTCTAATTTGATGGCTACGACCTGTAAATAAATTCACATCAACTAGCGACATTCCGTTTACACTATCTAGCACTTTATATTCCAATTCAGCGAGTTTTGCACCAGTTGTTAGTTGTGGTACAACACTTACTGTGTTGGTTTTTGGGTTTTTAAGTAAATAATTGCTTAATTTGCCTTGTTCTTTAGCTGGCACTTTTGATGTGACAGCCAAATATCTTTTAATCATTTCCTTATTTTTAACTTGCTCGCTTAGTCTAGCAGCTGCTTTACTTGTTTTTGCAAAAACCATAACTCCGCCAGTAGGTCTATCAAGCCTATGAACAAGCCCAACATACACATTGCCCGGTTTTTCGTACTTTTCTTTAATGTAGTCCTTAACCATTGTAAGCATATCTAGGTCTTTACTTTCGTCTTCTTGAGTAGGCACATTTTGTGGTTTTAGCACCACAATAACGTGGTTATCTTCATACAAAACATTAAGATTATTTTCCATACCACACCTACCTTTTAATATAAACCGTAATTTTGTGGTCGTTTATATTAAACTCTTCACTAAATTCGCCATTTGTGCCCTTAGTTATGTCTAGCGCCAAAACATCTTGTTTTATTTGTTTACTAAAATTCATAACAACATCTTCAAGTTCTTTATCGCCATTTATTTGAATGTAAATTCTATCGGTGACAACATAGTTTGATGCTTTTCTTAGGTTTTGAACTTTGCTAACAAATTCACGGTAAATGCCTTCATCTAGCAATTCTTTTGTAATATGTGTGTCTAGTATAACAGCCACACTGCCATCGGTTGATGATGCATAACCTTCTTTTTGACTAACCGAAATTAGCAAGTCGTCTTTACTAAATTCTACTTTTTCGCCGTCAATTGTGGTTTTAAATACTTCCCCACTTTCAACAGTTTTAACCACTTCCATAGCGTTGCACGAGCTTAAAAACTCACGAATCGCATTAAGCTTTTTGCCATATTTTGGTCCGATTGTTTTTAATTGTGGTTTTAATGTATAGTTTACAAATTTAGACAAGTCTTCGTGTTGCATAACATCTTTAACATTTAGCTCATCTTTTAAGATTTGAATTAAATCTGCTGGTAAATTTGTTTTGTTTTGAGCATCAGTTAAGTACAATTCGCCAAGCGGTTGACGATTTTTAATGCCAGACAAATTTCTAGCACTTCTGCCAAGTTCGGTGTAAACCCTAACAAGGCTCATTTGCTCTTGAAGTTTTTTATTTACATACTCTTTGTTAACCTTAGGATAGTCGCACAAATGCACGCTAACTGGCGCGTTTTTATCAAAGTTTCTAACAATATTTTGATATATTGTTTCACTCATAAATGGTGTAAATGGTGCAGAAAGTTTTGCATAAGTGGAAAGCACAGTATAAAGCGTTACATATGCCGCCTTTTTATCTTCGCTAAAATCTTCGCCCCAATATCTTTTACGGCAAAGTCTTACATACCAATTTGATAGTTTATCTACAAAATCTTCCATAGCGCGGCTGCTTTCTGTTACATGAAACTTATCTAATTCGCCACAAACATAGCCAATTAGTTCATTTAATTCAGATAAAATCCACTTATCCATAACCGACAACTTACAATCTTTTAGATTGTATTTTGTAGGGTCAAATTTATCAATATTTGCATAAAGCACATAAAATGCGTAAGTGTTCCAAAGTGTGCCAAAATACTTTTTCTGACTTTCAGCAACAGTTGAGATTGTTAGTGTGGAATTGTTCCAAGGTTGGTTTCCTGTATAGAATGTCCACCTTACTGGGTCGGCACCCATTGTGCCTAGCATTTCCATAGGTGGAACGTAGTTTCCTAAACTCTTGCTTAGCTTTCTACCCTGCTCGTCCACCACTAGTCCGTTTGCAATACAAGTTTCATATGGGCTTTTGTTAAATAGTGCCGTAGAAATTGCTTGAAGCGAATAAAACCAGCCACGAGTTTGGTCAATTCCTTCGCTTATAAACTGTGCTGGGAAACTCTCTTTAAATAGTTCCTTATTTTCAAAAGGATAATGATGTTGGGCAAATGGCATACTACCAGAGTCAAACCAGCAGTCAATTACTTCTGGTTCGCGGTGCATTTGTTTGCCGCATTTAGGACAAGTCATTGTAAGCTCGTCAACATATGGTTTATGAAGTTCTATATCACCTTTAACACCGCAAAGTTCTTTAAGTTCTGCCTTGCTGCCAACAACATGATAATGACCGCATTCACACATCCAAACAGGAAGCGGAGTTCCCCAGTAACGGTCACGACTTAAACACCAGTCGATGTTGTTTTCTAGGAAATTTCCCATTCTGCCGTTTTTAACACTGTCTGGCAACCAATTAACCGAGTTGTTGTTTCTAACCATATCGGCTCTAAGTTCGGTTGTTTTTACAAACCAACTAGAACGTGCAAAGTAAATTAGTGGGCTATGACAACGCCAACAATGTGGATAACTATGAACGTGTTTTTGTGATTTAAACACCTTACCCACGCTTCTTAGGTCTTCCACGATTTCGTCGTTTTTGCTAAACACATCTTCGCCAGCATACTTTCCGCATTCTGGAGTAAATTTACCAAATTTGTCTACAAGTTGAACAAATGGCAAGTTGTATTTTCTGCCAACTTTAGAGTCGTCTTCGCCAAAAGCAGGAGCAATATGAACAATGCCTGTGCCGTCGGTTAAAGTAACATATGGGTCACAAGTAACATAATAACCCTTTTCTGCAACCTTTTTATCTACAAAGTCAAACAATGGTTCATATTTTTTGTGTTCTAGGGTTTTACCTTTAAATGTATCTACAATTTCATATTCGCCATCTTTAAAGTGTGCGCCAAGCAATGCTTTTGCCAAAATATAGTTTTCATTAAATGCTGCCACCTTTACATAGTCTTCGTCTGCATTAACACAAAGTGCAATGTTGGAAGGAAGTGTCCAAGGTGTGGTTGTCCATGCTAGAAAGTAAGTGTTATCTTCGTCTAAACTTTTAAATTTAGCAACAACAGTTGTATCCTTTCTATCTTCATAGCCTTGTGCAAGTTCGTGCGAACTAAGCGCTGTTCCACAACGTGGGCAACTTGGCAATATTTTATAGCCTTTATATAGCAAGCCTTTTTCGTTCATTGTTTTTAGTGCCCACCACTCGCTTTCTATATAACTGTCGTAGTAGGTCACATAACAATCGTCGTCCATATTAACAAAATATCCAACACGGTCGGAAAATTCTTTCCACAAATCAACATATTTCCACACATTCTCTTTGCAGCGTTTTATAAACCTTTCAATTCCGTATTCTTCAATTTGTTTTTTACCACTAATTCCTAGCTCCTTTTCAACCGAAAGTTCCACAGGAAGACCGTGAGTATCCCAGCCGCCTTTGCGTGGCACATAGTAGCCTTGCATAGATTTGTACCTTGTAAACACGTCTTTTAACGACCTTGTTAGAACGTGTCCAACGTGCGGCGTGCCGTTTGCAGTAGGTGGTCCTTCGTAAAAATTAAAACGTTTTGCACCTTTGTTTCTGGTTAGACACTGTTTTTTTATGTCGTTTTCACGCCAAAACTTTAACACATCATTTTCTTCGTTTGGAAAATTTAAATTTGCATCAACTTTATTATACATATTTTTCTCCTTTTGGTTTAATAAGACACTGTATAAAAACAAAAAAGCCTGTTTTATGTGTTATAAGAAACACTTTTAAAACAAGCATTTTAACCACTTATAACAATATGCCATCACATACGGTTTCTATAACGGGAAACCCCCGTAGCAAATTACTACAATTTTCGTCTGCTCTGCTATAAGGTGATACCGTGTAGGGTTTGCTATGGGCTTACACCAGCCGCCCACTCTCTTTAAGCCTTGCCACTACAAAGCGTGTCCTTAATCTTTGCATTTATTTATTAAACTATTTTTATTTTAATACAATATTTTTTAATTGTCAACATTATTTATAGTCATCTAAAATTTTATTTATTTCCAGTAAGTCCGACACAGCAATAATGCCAATAGGAACTTCCACCAAACTTCCACGCGGAGTAATTAACACAACCATAAGTTTACGGTTTTCATTAAATAAATCCATAACCCTATCTATTGTTACATTTTTATCTACAATAGTGTAAAAACTTTCTTGTCCCAAATGTCCAACAATGTTTTCGATATGTGTATTAAACAAACTTGTTATGTTCTCCCCAAGACTAAGCCTTTTGCCAATTTCTTGCGAAACTTTACTTGCGTTTGCCACACCAACAAGCATTCCGTCGTTGTACACTGGAAAGCTAGAATAACCAGTTTTACTCATATAAATTAAAGCTTCTTTTAGTGTTAAACTTGCATCAACACATTTTACTTGTTTTACACAAGGAGTGTTAATAGCAAGCGGTGGTGTGCAAATAAGCTCCGCAATATGCTCGTAGTTTTCAACCACATCATCAAATGGCTCGGCAATAACAAATTGGTCGTTTGAGTTGTGCACAATTGCATTTCTAAGCATTCCATAACTAATAAGGTCGTCTTCATATTTTCTAACAATGCTGTTGTTGCGGCTAGCACGTCTTACAGCTTCGGAATAAGTAACCGATGTGCCGTAGTTGTTTTGCGCTCTAAGTGCGGATTCAATTTTATTATACGCGTTTATAAAGCGTAACGCATTTTTGTTGCTATTAGTACTAATTTTCATATTATTTTCCTTATTTTTTTATCTAAACACCTAAATATTATCACTTTTTTTTAAATTAACCAAATTATTTTATATTGTTTTTAATTAAAAAAGTGAACCCCATAACTTAAATTCTCACTTAAAATATTTAATTTTTGCCGTTTTGTATTTTTCAATATTTTTTTATCTTACTGATTTTTATCGAAAAAAGGCAAATTTGGCGAAAATTACAAAAGCAAAACCAAAAACACTTGCAATGGTGTACATAATTTGATATAATACTAAATACCGTACTAGATGGGGAGCTAGTGGTGCCCTATTCCCGAAATCCACTATACGCGGGGTCGAACGCCGTTCTCGGTGTCAGGTTGGGTAATTTTAGAACATTTATGCAAATGTTGAATTTAAGGTCTTGTGCAATGCTTTGCTACGAACCATGTCAGGGCTGGAAGGCAGCAGCATTAAATAGATTTAAGTATGTGCCATAAGGTAGCTTTAAAGGAGTTTGGATACTTGTTCGGATTATTTCAACCGCATCAAAAACGGATGTGCGGTTTTTTTTGTGCAAAAAAGACTACCAGTTTTTTCTGATAGTCTTTATATTCATTCCTTTACATAATTTAATGACTATAATTGTATTTTTATAAGCTTATGTTTTTAAGCATTTTTATGTAAATTTACAATTAAAAATATCCTTATGTAAACTAAAAATATTATTTCCCTTCAATATAATCTTTTTTAAGCATAGCAATCATTTTGTCTGGCAAAATGCTAAGAATTTTCTTCCTAAGTTCGGCAATGTCGTATGCTGGCTCAACTTTTAGTGGCATAACATTAAGCTTAACCGCTTTTAAAACATTAACCACACTATCGTCCATAACCTTAAATTGTTGTTTAACTTCGTTGTTGTCCCACAAAAGGTCAATAATTAGCACAGGCTCCATAGTTTTGCGATAAAACACGCAAATATCCACATATTTGGTTAAAATTGAATTGTAAGCAATAAGGTTTTTAGTAGGTTCAACAATTTGATTTACGCCAACACGCGGAAAAGCAATAAAATCTTTAGGAATAGCCTTGTGTATGTATTCCAAAATCTTCATTTCTTGCTCGGTTGCGTATTGCGATTTTAGTTTTACTTCAAGCTTGCTGCCTTTACCCTTTAAAGCAATATCCTTGTTTTCCTTAGTACGCTTTTTAAGTGATAAATACACCCAAATAGCCACACCAAGCCCAACAACAAGTATAAGTATTGGCAAAATATTATCCACAAACGCATCACACAAAAATCTTATCATAAATTCACCTCATATGCATTATTATAGCACAAATTTTACACTTTGCATAGCACTAAATGTTTTCAATTTGCCAGTCGATAGCAGTTTTTCCGTGTTCAATCAAAAAGTCGTTGGTTTTGCTAAAATGCTTACAACCAAACCACCCACCCTGATTTGCGCTCATAGGGCTAGGATGTGCCGCTGTAAGCACCAAGTGCCAAGGGTTAATGTTTTTACAAAGCGCCCTAGCATTAGCACCCCACAACAAAAACACAACTGGGTCTTTTCTCTCGTTAAGCAATTCAATAATCTTTCCAGTAATTTGCTCCCAACCTTTGCCTTTGTGGCTGTTTGGGTGCCCCGCCCTAACCGTTAACACCGAATTAAGCATAAGCACACCTTGCCTTGCCCACTTTGTAAGGTTGCCGTTGTTTGGAATGTAAGTTCCCACATCGTCGTGCAACTCTTTATATATATTTCTAAGCGACGGAGGAATGTCAACATCTTTTTCCACCGAAAACGATAGACCGTGCGCCTGATTTACTCCGTGATATGGGTCTTGCCCAATAATTACAACCTTAACATCTTTGTACGGCACTAAGTTTAGTGCATTAAAAACATTTTCAGGCTTAGGATAAATTGTTTGATTAGCGTATTCGTCATTTAGCCAATTTAAAAAGTCGCTAAATTTTTTGCTGTTTAGTTCATCGCTAAGTAGCGTATACCAGTTTTTAGTAATTGGAAACATTTCGCCTCTTCTTTTGTATTTTTGCATAGTACTATGCAAATTTTAAATTTACGGCTAAATTTAGCCTTAATTTGCATTTTCGTTAGGTTTGTTAAAAAAGTCAAATGCTTTCATAATTTCTTCTAAATCTTCTTTAGGATTTAGCGCTTCTTCTAGGTTAAAACCACTATCGTTTGGCGCTGGTTTGCCACCAAAAAAGTTTTTAGAATACGCATTGCTTTCTATTTCTTTTTCGTCGTTTAAGTATGTTTCTGCATTTTTGCCGTCTAGTTTGTTACTAAGCATTTTTAGTCTATTTCCTATTGCAGACCTTTCTTCTTCTTTCTTTTTTAGTTCCTTATTTTCTTTTGGTTCTGCCTTTTTCTTAGGCTTGTCGTTAATAATGTAATCCATACGGTTCAACAAATTTTTTATGTAATTATCACTATTCGCTTTAAGCTCTTGCTTAATGTTTGAGTTAGCAATATTTGCGTTTTGTTTCATTACACTATCTAGTCCATTTTTAAGCTCATCTATCATATCCACAATGTGTGGGTCCAACTTTTCTCTGCCATACATACTTTCAAGCTCATCTATAAGCACTTTCCAGCGGTCGTACAAAATATTAACTCTTTTAATTTCCAAATCGTAAAGTTTTCGTGCGCTATTTTCAATTTGTTCCGATTTTTCAACAGCGTAATATAATGCTTGTGAAATCTGTTTATCCTTGCTTTGATACGCTTCCAAGCGGTTTTTTAATACATCAAGTTCGTTACGCATAGTAAAAACACGGTCTTTTTGCTCTGCAAGTTTTTCTTCGTACTTTAAACTTAAAGTGTTAATATAGTTTTCCACTTGTTCTATATCATAACCCTTTTTATCAATATCAAACTTAACCATAATTACTCCTTACACAATCTAAAACAAAATTACAAACAACCACGCCCACGCCAATACTAGCCACATATAGAATTGCAAAAACCCAAGCCGAAACCAGATTTAGCGATATCAAATAAAGCGGCGCTCCAATAAAAAACGACATAATTGCAAGACAAGCTTGCCACAAACTTTTGAAAACAATACTTAAAATAAAGCTTACAACAAATCCAAAACAAACATATGTTGGCCAAAGCGACGTTTGCACCAACCCAATGCTTACTACCGCATTAAACGCAGCCACCAACATTAAATACATTGCAAACCACAAAACATTGTCGCTTTTAAACACAAAAAACTTAATGTAAAGCCCCACGCTAACAGCGGCAATAAGCACCGCAAACCACCCACTTTTTAACGAAAGCGGTTTGCCTATTTGCCACATAAGCAGCAAAACCAAACCCAAAATTAAATAATCAATTACTACTAGTGTCCTGTATATTGTTGTTTTTTTCATTTTTCTTAGCACGACCATTTTTAATAAGTATGTAGCACATCCACACTACACCTATTAAAATTATAGCCAAACTAACCGCTTGTGATACTGGAAACTTAGTATTTGGAATATACAAAATATACTGCGGAACTCTTAGCCCTTCTAGGAAAAATCTTACAATTCCATAATAAATTAAATACGAACTTGCCACAATCCCCTTTAGTTTCACTTTTCTAATAAGTATTATTAAAAACACCGCACCAATAAGGTTTAGCACACTTTCGTAAAAGAATGTTGCCAAATGCCAAGTGCCGCTCTCCCTTATGTATACGCACGCTGGAAACCATTGCCAAGCTTTGTTGGTCACTTCAAAACCATACACTTCTTGGTTTACAAAGTTTCCCCACCTGCCAATAGCTTGCGCCAAAATTAGGCAAGGTGCAACAACATCCATTGTACAAACAATGTCTTTTTTCTTAATTAAGCAGCAAATAATAAGTCCAATAAGCCCGCCTATTATTCCGCCATATATCGCCATTCCGCCATTCCAAATTGCTAGCATTTCGCCAAAGTTGTTAAACTCGTCTAGCGCATTTAGCACATAATATACACGCGCCCCAATTAGCGACAACGGAAACACCCACAAAATAAGGTCATATGGCAAATCTTTGTTAAGCCCGCGCTCTTCGCACAACTGACACGCCATAACAAGTGCAACCAAAAAGCCCACGCCAATTATAACCCCATACCAGCTAACATCAAACTTTGTAAATTGGTCTATTAAAAACAATACCAAAAACACCGCTACGCTTACTGTTATGGTTAAAATAAAGTTTTTAAGCTTAAATTTAAAACCCAATATATTAATTTCTTTATCGCCAAGATTATTCATACCTTTTTCTCCTAAATATATTATATATATTTAAAAGCATTATGGCAACTTAAAATTCGCCCTACCACCACAATTTTTAAGGAAAATTTTGTAAAATAAAAGAACTATTCCCTTTTAATTTAGGTTGTAGTCCTTTTATTTAGCTAATATTCAATTTCTCTGGAAATTATCTGTAAATTTTATTTGCGGTTTATTATTTTGTCCTTTCTTCTCCACCCTTACCACTGTTTGGATTGTTGGAAGGAGTGTTAGGTTTGTTTTCGGCTGTTTCAGTATTTTTTGCATCAGCTGGGATAAATTTAGTATCATCGTTCGATTTAAATTTTCTACTTCCAGACCTAAAACCTTTTATTCTCTTTAATGGTCCAAAAGCACCTTGCTCTCTTTTCCACTCTTGTTTTTCTTGTGCCTTAGCAGCTTCAGGATATTTTTGGCATGCTTCATCAAGTAGTTGTTCGTAAGCTTCTTCAGTTATTTTACCAGCAGCCAACAATTCATCGGCATATCCTATCAAACCAT
This sequence comes from uncultured Clostridia bacterium, assembly GCA_934747775.1. Taxonomy (GTDB): domain Bacteria; phylum Bacillota; class Clostridia; order Christensenellales; family UBA1242; genus UBA11490. The sequence continues at coordinate 68,623 of CAKVHA010000004.1, read as the reverse complement.
TTAAGTCTGCAATTTCTTTTTCTTGATTTACAATTTTAGCATCTTTTGTAGCATTTTGCTCTAAAAGCTCTTTAGTTTGGGTAGCAGATTCATTAAGTAATTGTTCTGCTACACCTGCTTCCTTTTGCAATCCAGAAATTTTAGTTTCAAATTCATTTATCCTTGCCTTTCCAGTTTCTTTAGCAATAACTCTTGCAGTTTTTTCTTCAGAATGTTTTGCAAAAACATCTTTCGCAAAACCAGCAATTCTAGCCAACAAACTTGGCTTGCTAGCTTTAATTACAGCTTTATTTGCTTCAATCCCCTTATTAAGACGATCATTTTCCTTCTTAACATCTGATAATTGTGCCTTTAATTGATCATTTTCTCTGTTTAATTTTTGTGTTTCTTGCTTAACAGCTTTAATCTGAGCATTCTTTTTAGCTTCTAGTTTCTTAAAGTCTCTTTTGTTTACATTGTCCTCATGTTTCTTAGCTGCAGTTTGTTCTTTAGCAACACCTATACCTAATTTTCTTTCTTCTTTTGCTTTGTCCACTTCGGCTTTTGCATTAGCTTTTACTTCTGCAGTCTTGCTATTAAGTCTTTGTTTAGTCAACTTAAGTTTGTTATCAACAATATTTAATTGCTTTGTAAGATTTGAAACATTACCATTTGCTTCGTTTAAAGCTTTTTGAGAATCTTGAAATTTTTTAGTTAGTTCTTCTCTTTCTTTAGCGCTTGTTGCAGTTGTTTCACTTAAAACTTGACGCAACAAATTGTTTTCTTTTCGTAATTCATCAGCCCTTTCTTGTTCTCTTTTACGATCAGCTTGTAATCTTGCTTGCTTTTCCTTTTCTTGAGCAATATATTCAGCAATCGCTTTATCAGCATAATTTCTTGCAGTTTGTTGGTCACCAGCAACTTGTGTAACACCAGGAACTAAGCCATTTCCTGCACCCACACCTGCGTTACCACTTACTGGCTTTACATCTGGTTTAGTATTACTAGGTGTAGCAGTATATCCAGTTTCAGTTGTTTCAACCGCAGGGTTAGATGCTCTAAATCTTACAGGAGTTTCACCAACATTAGCACCATTTACACGGTTTACAGGTTGTTGAGTATAAGTACCAGTTTGTTGAACATTGTTTCTTCTTTGCTCATAAACATCACCAGGTGTATAGGTAGAGCTTTGTGTTTGAGCACCAGCGTTTCCATTGTTATATGTTCCATTATAATATGGATTAGATCTCAATTTTGCTGCAACTTGTTTTTTGTTTCTTGCGTTTCTTAAGTTGTTTACAACATCGTTAAAAGCAACTCTTTGATCTTGCTTACTCATTTCTTCATCAAGATAAGCTTCTAGCCTTTCAGCTTCTTTAATCTCACCAAGGTCATAAAGTTTGTTAATTTTCTTTTCAATTTTTTCAAACTCTGTAGTATCTTTTTTAACCTTTTTATCAAAAGCTTTAACATTCTTTTTCTCAAAGTATGCTTCTATTGCTCTTTGTTTAGAATTTCTGCCACCATCCATAATAGCATTGTAATTCTTTGCAAGCGCTTGATTTGCAACAGATTGAGTTTTAATGTTTGCAGCTTGAGCAGCAACAGAAGTTCTGTTTGTGCCTATAGCAGCCGCAGCCCTATCCATCAATCTTTGTGCTTGATATTGACCCTTGCGGATCTTCTTTTGATATTTTTCAATATCGTACTTAGCAATAAAACTCTTGTAGTTGTCGCTAACACCTCTTGCAACAAGCCCGCCAGCAAACATCGCAACAGATGCAGCAGCACCGCCAATTACCAACGAACTAATACCATTTGCAATACCAGCAAATACTGGAATAGCACCTAGTAGTGCACCACCTACTGTCACAGCAGCTGTTGCTGTAATTGCAGCAATAAACGGATGACGACGCGCCCATCTACCAATTTTTGAGAAGAATCCACGTGGTTTTACATCATTTTCACTGCTTGCATTAACATCTTCTTCATATGGAACTTGATCTTCGTTTTCGTCTATTGCATAAATTGGTGTAGGTCTAGGATTAGAACCACCAACAATATTGTTGCCACCATTGCTACCAGCTATATTAACTGGTTTTTCGCTTTCATAATCTGGTAGTTCACCATCAGTATAACTATTACTATCATCGTTTACATCTTCTTGGTCATTAGCTGAATTCTCGCCTTCACCAGCAGTATTACCTGCATTTAAGTTACCAGCAGGAGCAGCATTCGGATTAGTAGCTACTTGTTCTCCAGCTGGAGTTTCAACTTCTTCAGTTTCAGCTTCAGGTTGAGTTGGAGTTCCATGTTGGTTGTTGGCACCACTAGTAAAGCCATATCCGCCTACATTAGATTGAACTTCTTTAAAATGTTTTTCAGCTTCTTCGTCATCTACTTGTGGTGTGCGCGGCATTTTTATAAAGCGAGAACTTTCTCCTTCTCCTGCTTTATCATTGTTTGGTTGGTTGTTATATGTTTTTTCCACTTCTGTGATCACTTTATTAAAGTCTGCAATTGTTTTATGCATAGCTTCAGTCATATTTACTTCTTCGGTACGACCTGGTCCATAATTCCCCATTGAATTACTCTCAAAATAATCACTAATCGCAAATTTTAAGGCTTCCTTAGCTTCTTTATTTTTACTTTCTACTATCTTTGCATCTTGTTCGCTAGTTTCACCCTTAACACTTACACTTTTAATATTTTCCAATACTGTACTAATTGATTTAGTAAACCTTTCTCTGTAGTCACCGTAAACTATCTCTTTACTGATTTTAGCGAATGCTTCAGTGAATTGTTTTTTTACAAACTCTCTAGCTCCAGTACCTTTATATTTTACAAGCCTATTTTGTTCAGTTTTATAAATGACTTCCGCACCAGTAAAGAATTTACCGATCTTTTCATACATCGACTCAGTTAAAACATTAATTTCTTTTTTTACTTCAGATACGTCTGAATATGTTTTCATATCATTTCCCTCTTTTTTGATTTCTTCAGACTGTTCTTTAATTTCGTCTGCACCTGCTATCTTTTCAGGCTGTTCAGTAACTATATCTTTTTCCCTTTTAATCTCTTCGGCGTTTTCTTTCCTTATTTTTTCAATAAATGGGTAAACTGGATCATCGCCCTTAATTTCATCTTTGGAATTTACTAGGTTGTTAAAGTCGTCAATCTTCTCACTATAACCAGTCAACTCTTCAACCATTTTTCCAAGTCTTTCTTTTGCCATATCTGCTTTTTCCGAGCCCTTTGTGTCGTTTATAATAGGCAAAAGATACTCTCTCAATCCCGTTGCCCCAAGCTCACTACGCGATTTATGCCAAGAAACGCCAAGCTCTTCCTTGTATCCGTCAATCTTATTAACAAAGTCTTCATAACTTTCATTAAAAAGTGCTGTGGTTACCTTATTTTTATCATCAGCGCTAAGCTTTGCAATATTCTCAACAAAAATATCAGCAGAACCCTTTTGTTTCACAATCTTTTCAGTTTTATCAGGATTGTCGATATCATTTTTTGACCTAATATAAGGACTTCCGTTTTTATTTGAATATGTAACATATCCCAAAATATCCGCTAAAAATTTTAAGTTATTTTCGGTATTGAATTTTTTAGTTGCCATATGGTTATAGCCCCCTCGAATTTTTTATTAACCATATTATACTACACATTAGGGTGCAAGTCAATAGGCAATTTGCAAGTATTTTATATGAAAACAAATCTTACTTTATAATATATATTACAATAATTTTTGCCGCAATTTTTGCCGCAATTGAGCGCAATTTATTTTAAGTTCATTTTTCACATTTCAATACATAATTAATTATACCACAAAACGACCAAAAACTCAATAGCAAACAAAAAAAACCTTATAAAAGCAATAAAAAATCGCATTTTTATGCAAAATTTTGAAATTTTTATGTTTTATAAGGATATTTTATATAAAATTAGCGTCAAAGCCATACATCTATGTCACATATGTGTAGTTTTTTGTCACAAACTGGCACAAAATATTAAATAAACCCCAAACTAATTAACAAAGCGTTGTCAATTCGTTTCATTTTCGTGTTATCCACCAAGCCTATTTTATCTTTAAGACGGCGTTTGTCTAGGGTTCTAAGTTGTTCCAGCAAAACCACCGAATTTTTTTGTAAGCCATAAGCGGTTGTAAGTTCTATGTGTGTGGGAAGTTTTGCCTTGTTTATTTGGCTTGTGATTGCAGCAACAATAACTGTTGGCGAATATTTATTGCCAACATTATTTTGAATTATTAAAACAGGTCTTACACCACCTTGCTCGCTTCCAACAACAGGACTAAGGTCGGCATAATACAATTCACCACGTTTGAATTCATCCATTATTTCAACCACTTTTCATAATTAATTAAATCAATCTCCCCCATTTTATCTAAAGCTTCATTTTCATTTAGCAGTATGTTTTCCAAAAACGGCATATATGAAATATACAACTTTTTAAGTTGTTCTTCACTCATTATATGCTCTGGGTTTACTCTCTCGTTACTTTTACGATTATTGCCAAGAGCATTAAGTTTAATACTATACTCATTAAATTTATCTTTGTTTTCCATAGCCTTCCCCTAAAAATTTGTGTAAAAAAATTCTAGCCATTATAACTAGAATTTGTTTAGTTTAGTTTTGGTAAATTTTTACAATTTATGCAAACCAAATTTTAAATTATTGCCACTATATAAAAGCACCAAATTACATATATCGAAACATCTATTTGTATATGTTGCGATATCAAATTAGCAAACCAATATTATTGAAGCAATAAAAACAGTACAAACACAAACTAACTTAAAATGCAAATTGCGGTTGCAAGATTATCAGTGTGTGAAATGCTAATGTCGCAATTTTTTAAACCAAGTTTTTTCACAACATCTTTAGCTGCGCCAATAAGGTTTAAATATGGTCTGCCACTTTCTTCGTGTTTAACTTCAACTTCCAACAACGAAACACCATTTTTTACACCCACACCAGTAGCTTTTAAAAATGCTTCTTTAGCGCTAAAAATTCCCGCCATACGCGATGCCGATTTTGCAACACGTTTTATATATTCAATTTCATACGCGGTAAATATTTTTCCCATAGGAAGCTCGCGTTTTATATAATCTTCCATTCTTTTTGTTTCTAATACATCAATTCCAACTTTATTCATAATCCATTTCCCCTTTTTTAATTTTATTTATAGATTTTTTAATTGTGTCATATTCATACCCCCTACTTGACAAAAACCTTATACATTTTGTCAAATTCTCGGTAGTTGGTTCTTTATTTCCTAATTTTTTTAGCAGTAATTTATCTACAATTTCATCATTTGGTAAATATTCTTGCAATTTTTCTTCTACAATGTTTTTACTAATTCCCTTTTGCAAAAGTTTGGTTTTTAGCATATTAGGTCCATACTTTTTATCATATGTGCTTATGTACATATCGGCAAATTTGCTATCGTTTAAAAAGCCGTATTCTTCCATTTTATTAATCACATAATCAACAACTAATTTATCGTAGCTTTTTTTGTTTAGATAATCTCTAATTTGTTTTTTTGTTTTAAATGCACTATTTTGATAGTTTACAGCCTTATCAAAAGCAAGGTGTTTTTCACTTTCCAAAATGTAATTTTTTAATGTTTCTTCATCTATTTCTAAGTCTTTTTTTATGCCATATTTTACAGCCGTATCCAAGTACATACTTGCAAAATAATTGTCGTCTACAAATATACTCACCCTATCGCTGTGATTTTTTTGCACTTCAACTTTGCTTATTTTTATTTTATCCATTTTTAATTATCCTTATATTGTCACCCAAAAGTTTTAGTTTGTTAGTTTCGGTTTCGCTTATCTTAATGTCAAATTTTACTTCACTAGAATACTCAATGTTAGTCACTTCTATTTCATACGTTTTAAGTTTTGATAGTACATTTTTTGCATCATCAATATCACACACTAATGTGTATTTTAAGTAGTTAATTTTGTTTACTATTTGCGCACCATCGCACACCAAAACCCCAGCAGAAGTGTACGCTCTAATAAGCCCACCAGCACCAAGTTTTATTCCGCCAAAATATCTAACAACAACTAAAAGCACATTGTTAAGCCCGCGTTTTTTTAGCAGTTCCAAAAGCGGTTTTCCTGCTGTTCCGTCTGGCTCGCCATCGTCTGAGCAGCGCTCCATATTCGGTATAGTAGTAACACAAGCATAACAAATGTGTGTGGCATTTTTATGTTCTTTTTTTATTTCGTCTAATGCAATTTTTACATCGTCAAAATTAAAAACAGGCAGCAAATATGAATAGAATTTGCTCTTTTTAATTTCATATAAATCTTGCACTTTATTTAAAATTGTTTCCATATAATTATTATATCAAATTTTACTGTTTTTTGCAAAAAAATAACGGCATATGCCGTTATTTTTATATTATTAACCTTTTTATTTATTTAAAGATTTAAAGCATTTGATTCCAAGATATTTTGCCTTATTACCCAACTCTTCTTCTATTCTTAATAGTTGGTTGTATTTTGCAACACGGTCGGTTCTGCTTGGAGCGCCCGTTTTTATCTGCCCGCTATTTGTAGCAACAGCGACATCGGCAATAGTAGTGTCTTCGGTTTCACCACTACGGTGCGACACAATAGTTGTGTAGTTTGCATCGGCAGCCATTTTCATTGCTTCCAATGTTTCGGTTAGTGTTCCAATTTGATTTAGTTTAATCAAAATTGAATTAGCAACACCTAGTTTAATACCCTTTTCAAGACGTTTTGGGTTTGTAACAAATAGGTCATCGCCTACAAGTTGAATTCTATCGCCAAGTTTGTCGGTTAATAGCTTCCAAGTTTTCCAATCTTCTTCAGCAACACCATCTTCAAGCGAAATAATAGGATATTTGTTTGCCAAGTTTTCCCAGTATTCTACAAGTTGTTCTGGAGTAAAAAACTCGCCAGTTTTCCAGAAATAGTAATCACCTTCGCGACCTTGTTTTTTTGCTTCGTCATACATTTCGGTTGCTGCGGCATCTATTGCAATATAAAAGTCTTTTCCTGGTTTGTATCCAGCCGCCTTAACTGCTTCAACTATAAGTGCAAAAGCTTCTTCGTCGCTCTTTAAATTTGGTGCAAAACCACCTTCGTCACCTACTGCAGTTGCATAACCTTTGCTTTTTAATGTTGATTTTAGAGTATGAAAAACTTCGGCACACCATCTTAGCGCTTCTTTAAACGACTTAGCGCCAACTGGCATAATCATACATTCTTGAATGTTAATGCTGTTGTCTGCGTGTTTGCCACCATTAATAATATTCATCATAGGAACAGGTAAAGTAACACCATTTTCATTTAAATATTTAAACAACGAAACTCCGTCGGCATTTGCACCAGCGTGCGCACAAGCAAGCGAAACACCTAAAATTGCGTTTGCACCAAGCCTGCCTTTGTTGTCAGTTCCGTCTAATTCAATCATTGTTTGGTCAATTTCTTCTTGATCGTAAACATTTTTACCAACAATTGCTTTTGCAATAATGTTGTTAACATTGCTTACAGCCTTTTCAACCGATTTGCCCAGATAGTTTGATTTATCACCATCTCTCAATTCAACTGCTTCAAACGCACCTGTAGATGCACCCGAAGGAACAGCTGCTCTACCCATTGTGCCGTCTTCAAGCGTAACTTCTACTTCTACAGTTGGGTTTCCGCGACTATCTAAAATTTGTCTTGCATAAACTTTTGTTATTTCCATAAAGTTCTCCCTTTTTGTTATCATAATAACACCTACATTGTATCACAATTTGCTTTTCAAGGCAAAAAAATAAGGCTATATTCCTTTTAGCCTTATTAGATATTTTTATTTAGACCAACTAAAATCTGTATTATTTTACTTTTTTTGCCTTTTTCTTTTCTGCTACCAGAGTTTGCAACTCAACTTTTTCCGGCAATACAACTGGCACCGGCAATGTTTTACATAGTGTTTTAATAATGTCGCCAAGCCACATACATAGCGCAATAACTTCCACAAACACACATAAATACATTATTATAGCCATCGCTTTGCTTGTTTCCAACCACGTGCGATACACCACAAACGACATAAACGACACTATAAACGTAATAGAACTAAAAAGTCCCCGCTTAACCCTGCCAATATAATAACTGTGTCCGCCCCACAACCCCAAAAGAATTGCAAACAACAAAACTCGTGTACGGTTTAAATCGCTTGGCATTGTGCTAGACAACACAACCTTATCCTTTTCGCCTTTTTTTAGGCATTCCTTTGCTTTTTTGTTGCTAGCGCCCTTAATTTGGTCGTCAGTAACCTTACAGTAAGGACAAATTCCATATTTAACTTTACATCCACAAATAGGACATCTCATAAATTATCTCCTAATATTATTATATCACACCTTTAGCTTCCACTACAAACAAATACATAATAATTTGAGCATAAAAAACACTATTAAACCATCCACAAGGATATAATTTAATAGTGTTTTATTTTAATATTTATTTAATTTTAGTTTTCCCCTAAATCAACATCTTTATTATCAGCATTTTTATTTACCCAACCAAAGATTTCTGGTGCGTTGGCGATAAAGATTTTCATACCAATTAATGCTACAAGAATAATTACAACACCAATAACCGCATTAATAAGACGCTTTTTAGCTTCTTCACGTTTGTCGGCACTCTCAGCTTTTGAATAGTTTACACCTAGTACAATTGCATAAATTGATCCAGCAACACCAAGAACAATAATAACAGGAACAAGTAAAGTATTTAACACATTCAAGATTGGATACAAAATATCAATTATCCACTTAGCAGTACCAGCATTCCACGCTTTTCTTTGTGCATCTGACCATTTTGCCCAAACACCGCTTTCATTTCCCGAATCAGGCCAAACTGCAGTCCCAGCCGAATCTTTTCTCGTGTTATTAACAGCAAGAACAAAATTCATCATTCTCAACATAAATGCTTGCATAATTTTCACATACCTTTTGTTATTTATATATTTACATAAGGGTATCACTAAAATAGTGAATAAGTCAAACAAATTTAACAAAATTAAAATTTTTATACAAATTTGTGCGATACATTGTTTTTTATATTTTAACGACTTTTAAAAAAATATCACGGCTAAAAAGCAGTGATATTAAATATGTTTTATTTGTTGTCAACTTTAAACATATGGTCTATTAAACGCATAACTTGTGTGCTATAACCCCACTCATTGTCGTACCAAGCAACAAGCTTTACAAATGTTGGGCTTAGCATAATACCAGCAGCAGCATCAAAAATGCTTGCGCGATTATCACCAATAAAGTCGCTACTAACAAGCGCTTCTTCGGTGTAACCCATAACGCCCTTCATTTGTTTTTCGCTGTACTCTTTTACAACAGCTTTAATTTCGTCGTAGGTTGTAGGTTTTTTAAGCCTAACAGTAAGGTCAACCACACTAACATCTAGTGTTGGAACTCTTAGGCTCATACCTGTAAGTTTTCCGTTAAGTTCTGGAATAACCACGCCAACAGCCTTTGCTGCACCAGTGCTACTAGGAATAATGTTTCCGCAAGCAGCTCTGCCACCGCGCCAGTCCTTTTTGCTTGGGCCGTCTACAGTAAGTTGGGTTGCAGTAACCGAGTGAACAGTAGTCATAAGACCTTCTTCAATTCCAAAATTGTCGTTAATAATTTTTGCAAGTGGAGCCAAGCAGTTTGTTGTACAGCTTGCATTGCTAACAATTTTCATATCCGATTTATACTCGTTTTCATTAACACCATATACAAACATTGGGCAGTTTTTCCCAGGGGCAGTTATAATTACATGTTTTGCACCGCCTTGAATATGACGCATAGCATCTTCGGCTTTAGTAAATTTGCCAGTTGCTTCGCAAACATATTCTGCACCAGCACCCTTCCAGTCGATATTTTCTGGATTCATTTCAGCAAAGAAACGAATTTTTTTGCCGTTTACAATAAGGTAGTTATCTCTAACTTCAACCTTACCAGCAAATGTTCCGTGAACTGTGTCACGTTCCAACATATATTTTGCGTAATTTAAATCAATAAAAGGGTCATTAACAGCAACAACATCAATATTGTCTAATTTAGATGCAATTCTAACAAGTTGTCTGCCAATTCTACCAAACCCGTTTATTCCAACTTTTGCTATTTTCATAAATAAGATCTCCTTTTTAATATTAAAATTATAACAAATTAAAAATTTTTTACCAAATAATATTTATATTGTTTGCCAAAATTTAGATAAAAAAACCATATGAAACACATTCATATGGCTATTTTTTAGTAGTTATATTTTTCCATTTTATCTATAAGCTCGTTAATGTCGCTCATATCTTCACTATCCCCAACCCTAACGCGGAGTTCTTTTTTAGTAAAAAACACAAGAGCAAACAAAGCAAAAATAACAAAGCCCACCCATATAAACATGGTTAGCATCCAGCGCATTTTCCAATTTAGAGCAAGCGATAATATACCAACTGTTAGGGCTGCAATACACAAAACAAAGAAAATAGCAGATAAAGCAATATCAATTTTACATTTTTTGCTTTTATCTATATAGTTTTTGCTATCCTTAATTTTGCTATCAACTTCCATTTTTATAATGTCAGTGTTGTAGCCTATAAACGAGTCTAGCGTGCGAAGATGCCTGTTTTTTTCTGGTAATTGGTTTATTGTAATTACAACATCTTTATCTAAAAGTTGAATATCGGTTTCTGCACCAATATCTTTAAACACGCCCATAATTTTAGTGCCAAGCCTGTAAATAAGGCTTTTAATCCAAACGCCAACTTTTTTAGCCCCAGAGTAAACCTTTTTAAGATACACTATTTTATTGCCAGCCATCCAGCTAGTTAAAAACGCTTTAACAACATCAACATTTATTGTTTCCTTGCCCGAATAAATAATTGTTGCGTCATAGTTTTCACATTCTTTCATTGCAAGTGTAATAAGTTTGTGTTGATTAACAACCCTATCCACCTTAAAAGCCTTAACTTTTTTGTTTTCAATAAATGTGCTTCTAACAAGCGAAAACATATTGTTTAGTTTGCTATTAAAGGCAAACACTATTTCAAAGTCAACATTCATTTCTTTGCAAGCGGCTTCTGCTGCGTCGTATCTTTGTTTTACATCGCAGTCATTTAAAACAGGAACAATAAAAGCAACTTTCATAATAATCTCCTTAATGTAGCGGTTTTTTTATAAATTGCATAGTACTTAAATGTTAGAAAAACCACACATATTATTTATTATATTATATATAAATATTGTTAAAAATCCAAACAAATTAAGCGGGTTAGCCCAAATTTTGTTTTGCACCACAATTAGGGCAAAATTTTGCAGCCACATCAACCACTCCACCGCAAGCATAACACGTTTTTGTGTTTTTCTGCTCGCTTGTAATATTTCCGTCAAAACTAACATTAATCCCACCAATTGTAGGCACTTCTTCAAAGCTATCGGTTGAGATATCAACATTAGCATCGCGATATTCTTTAAGTTTTTCACTAACTTTCTTTTCAAGCATTGGTGACACTTGCATACTAATTATATCCACCGCATTAACTTCAATACCCATATAATCTAGGTTTAACATCACAATTTTAAAATACTCGCTAATGTCGCTTTTTTCGGTTAGAATTTTAATAAACGGCTTATTTGATTTCATCAATTTTTCACTAACCGCATTGCCAACTTGCTCGCTAATAGTAGAAAAAAAGTCATTGGTTGTGGCATATGGTCGCTCTAACAACAAAAACGAAATAAGTTTTTTGCTGTCGGTGACATTTACAATACATTTTCCTTCTGGAAAAGCCTTAACTCGCCCAAAAGTTTTTGTTTTTGCTTCATATGGTTGTTTTGCTAAAAACTCAACAATAATATCGTAATGTTTTTGCACAAAATATATATCCACTTTAAACTTGTTTTTAAAGTTACCTTTACCATTTGCTTTAAGCAAGTGCATTCGCTTAAAAGTGTTGGGCAAGTTGCTTGCAATAATTGAGTGTTTACCAGCAGGCAAGCAATCTGTAACCTTGTTGCGGCACACAAAAACAGCTTCATAGCCTTCTTTAACTATGATGTTAGACCCCACATACACCACTCTGTTTGTTAACGAGTAATTGTAAAATGGAGTATCACCCAATTTTTCGCTACAATCAATGTTTTTAGAAAACATTTTTTTTATTGAACTCAATATTCCCATAAAGAAATTATAGCACGAATTATGCAAATAAAAAAATAATTAGCATAAATACTTTGAGAAAAAAATAAAATATTATAAAACAAATTTCATTTTGACCGCAGGAGGACAAGTATGATAAAGCTAAGCGAATTAATATCGCTACCTGTTATAAATTTATGCAAACTTAAAATTGAAGGATATGTGGAGCGTGTGTGCGTAGATGCAAACAAAAAACAACTTGCAAACTTGCTTGTTTACAACGATGAAAACGACGAATACAAGGTTGTGGAGTATAAAAATATTTATAAAACAAGCAACAACGCCATATTTATTGCAAATTCCAGCAAAATTACATTGTACGAAAATAAGGAGTTAAGTCTAAAAAAACTGGTTTGTCCCCTAAACGCCATTTGTTATGATTTGGACGGAACTAAAATTGGAAAAGTGGACGAAATAAACCTAGAAAATAGCTCTTTGCATAGTATTGAAATTAATGGCAAAACATATCCTAAAAATCACATTATTGGGTTATCGGACGAACTTATTTTATTAAGCGAAAAAAAAGTTAGTTTAAGTAAATTTAAAGAAAAAAATAGTTTTAATTTTAAACAGTCCAACACAACAAACATTGTAAGCATTCAAAAGGTTGTCACCCCTACTCGCGAAATTACGGGATACAATTTTTTATTGAAAAGGAAAGTTAAAAAAGACATTTTAAATGACAACGGCGAAGTGCTAGCAAAAGCAGGTGCAATTATCAACACAAACCTTATAAACAAACTTAAGTATTATGGAAAATTAAGAGAACTTACACTAAACAGCAAATAAGCTTTTAACAAAAACAATGATTAATGGTAACAACGCTAAACAAACATCTTCAAGTGATTTACAATAAATAAAATTGTTCAAATAATTTTCAACAAACAATATTTTAAAACATTTTTTTCTTTACAAACATAAAAATCAAAAAAAATAGGAAGCGGTTAAAATCTTCCTATTTTTTATTAAAGCCATATTAACATTTAAAACAATTATTTAAAGATTATTTCTTTTTGCTTTTGTTTTTAAGTTTGTCCATATTTGCTTGAAGAGCACTTAGGTTTTTCTTTTTAGTTTCGGTTTTTTCTTCTTTTTTCTCTTCGTCCAAATTTTCTAAGGTCTTATTAATTTCGCCCATTAAATCAGCTTCGTTTGCTTTTAATGAAGCATTTTCATTAACAATATTGTTGTTAACCTTATTTATTTTTTCGTTCAAACTTGTTTCCGATTCTTTAAGACTATCATTTAAAGCTTTTTCTTTTAAATATTCTTTTTCGTTGTCTTCAAGTTGTTTTAGTTTTCTTAACAACTCGCTTTCTTGCGCAGCCATTTGCTGTTGTTTTTCGTTCGCAATTTTCAACTCTTCTTCGGCTGTTGCAGTACGGTCACGCAATTCTTCTATGCTTGCACTATCTATTCCACTTTCTTTTCTTGCTTTCTTGCCGTCAATAACGCGTTGTCTAAATTCTGGACTAGTTAGATATTCACGCAAGTTTTTAATTGCTTCAATTTCAGCTTTTTTAGTATTAAGGTCAAATTCCAAATCGGCAACCTTGCCATTTAAAACGCCAACATTCGATTCTTTTTCTCTAATTTCCGCATCTAAGTTTGTAATTTGATCTTGCATATCACTTAGACGTTGAGTAAGTTTTTCCATTTCTGGCTTATTTTGTTCGGTTATTTTAGTATTAATAATGCCATAAATTTTGTTTGCATATGCTTTGCCTTCTTCGGTCATAGCACGAGTAAGGTCTTCTTTTTTACGAGCAATTTCTTGTTTGTAGGTGTCAACTTCGGCATTAATTTCGGTTTGTTGTTTGTTAAACCTTATTGTTGCAATTTCGTAATCTTTTTCAAGTTGTTGTAATTTTTGTTGGTCTTCACGATAACGCTTTTTAATATAGTTTGCTTCAATGTTAACGCTTGTACTGTTAAGTTGTTCGTTAAGTTGTTTTAAGTTTTCTCTGTATGCTTGAGCTTTACGTTCAAATTCTTTTGTTACTTCATCAAAGTTCTTTTGATAGCTTGCCATTTCAGTTTGTTTTGAGGCAATTTTATCGTTCATATCACGTTTTACATTAAAAAACTTTTCACTTTCGGTCATAGCACGCTCAATAAGCAGCGAGTTTTCAAGTCCCAACTCTTCAAAGTTGTACTCTTCAAAAGGCAAACTTTTAAGTTCGGCTTCTTCTTTTGCTTTTTGCTCTTCCATTGCACGTTTTTCTAGATATTCTTGCAATGCAGGAATACCATCTCTAATTTCCTTACGTGTAAACAAAACTTCGTAATCAATAAAACTTGGAAGAGTTCCGCACGCTTTGTTAATATATCTTTCAAAATCGTGGAACGAGTTGTATGCGTCGGCAATAATGGCTGTGTGGCGGGCTTTTAATATAATAACAACAACCGCACCAACAATATAAACAAGTATTGGAATAACGGCAATTGTAATCCACGCCAAACTCGAACTCATATAACTTTTTGTATCAGCACCGCCAAGACTTAGTGTTGAACCAGGATCTTCCATCCACCTAATGTAAGTTAACCCTGCAACAAATGCTAAAATTGAGATAATGATAGTAATCATATGCAAAATTTTAGATGTGTTGTCGTGAGCACTAGACTTAATAGGTTGGTCAATACAAACTTCGGTGTTAATGTAATCGCTAGGCAGTTTATCGCGGTTTAGCATATATTGTTGCCAAGCATAACGCATATTTTTAGGCGCTTTTTTAAAACAATTGTTAACATAAATTAAGTTGTCGTCTGTAATGTGCGGATTGCGCTTAAAATATTTGTTCATCTTGTTAATGTAGCGTAAAATCTTAACCTCGTAAGTATTACTAGAAACAATTAAACAGATTAAAATGCTTAAAAAAAGTATTCCAAACGCACCAAAAACAATATAGTCCATATTGGTAAGAATTTTGCCAATTTCGGTTAAAAAACCAAGAATTGAACTGAAAATTTTAAAATCTGTTTCTCCCAAAAAACTAAACATATTCCATTCTCCTAAAAAATTAATCATACACAATTAATTATTTGTAGTATATCACAATTACTAAATATTTACTAATAAATAAACACATTAAATAAAAAAAATTTACTAAAAAATTAGTAAACTTTTTTTCATTATATTACAATTATCCCACTACACCACTTCAATCAATTTGTTAAGCTCAAAACTAAACAAATACATTTTGTTCACTTTAATATCGTGAGCATTATTATACGCCTTAGCATACAACTTTAATTGCAAACCATATGCGTCTATTAATGACTTTTCGCTTTTGGTTTTGTTCGTTTTAAAGTCAATAATCACTGCCCCATTTGCACTTTCAACAACTAAGTCAATAACCCCTTGAATAAGCACATTAACATTATCCGCATTAGGGTTAATATCCTTATAATTTACACGCATCACAAACTGCGCTTCCTTTAATAATTTTGAGTTTTCGCTTATTAGCGGTTTTATAGAGTTTACTGCGTTAAAAATTTTATTTACATCTACCTTTTCATATGGCAAATCGGGCGTTTTAATTTTTTGTATTAAATCTTTAATTTCGGCTTTATTCTCAGTGTAATTAAGATTTTGCATAGTACTATGATATGCCGTTCCTAGCTTTAGCGAATCAGTATTTTCGCTACTTTGCATAGTACTTAAATTGTTGGCATTTTTTACACTATTTTCGTAATCAATTTCTTCCTTCAAAACCGACGTTACAGTGTTTTTAATTGCCACATTTGTTGTTTTAAACGGATATTTAAATTCATAAAACTTCTCTAGTCTTTTTACAATATTTGGGTCGCTTTCCCCTAGTATAATTGGTCTAACATCTTCTTCTTTTAATGCAAAATTATTTTCACTAATCACATTAAATCTAAATTCCCCATCGCCAGAATTAACAACTATGCTTCCGTCATTTATTCTACCAATATCGTTTTTGTTTAGGGTTTTTAAAATAAATTCCAAATAATTTTTGCCATTATACAAACTTTCATAAGCACATTTTTTAAAGTTTTTAATGTTTTTAGAACCAACAATACATAGCCTAGATTTTGCCCTAGTAAGCGCAACATATAGTAGCCTAATTTCTTCATTAAGCTCATCTATCTTGTTTCTTATTTTACACGCATTAGCAACCAAACTTTCACGTTTTGAACGCTTTATTGGGTCGATTATTTTTACACCAAGTCCAAGCTTATCATTTATGATAAGCGAATTTGTATCAACATTTATCCTAAAGTTTTTGCCAATACCGCCCAAAATAACCACTGGAAACTCCAAGCCTTTACTTGCGTGGATTGTCATAACTTTTACACTATCCGCCCCACCCGACACATCTAGCGGAATACTTTCGCCACGCAACGCATCTATGTAATCCAAGCATTTTTTAAGGTCATATTTATATTCATTGTTAGACACAATTTTTAAAAACTCATTAATATTGCTTACTCTAATAGCTCCGTCTTTAAAACTTGCATAGTGTTCTAATACAAGATATTTTTCAAAAATTTCTTGCAACAATTCATAAATTGTATATGTGTTTAACTTAAATCTGCATTGCTCAACAAATTTAAAAAACTCGCCTATTTTAGCCGATATTTCATCATCGAAAGTACTAGCATATTGCTCCACCGCATCGCAAAAAGTTTCCGCGTTTGTTTTTTCTCTAATCTGCAATAATTGTTGCTCATTAAGCCCGCAAAACATACTTTTTAATGTGGTTGCCATACTTAAATCATCGGCATTGTTAACAACATTTAGCAGAGAATACAAAACCATAATTTCATTGTTTTTAAAAAGCTGAGTTCTATATGTAGCATCACAAGGAATATTGTATACTTTAAGTTTTTCAATAACACACTGCGCCAATTTTGATTTATTGCGTAGTAAAATTGCAATGTCAGCATATTTATAACCTTCAGCCACGCATTTTGCAACATTACCAGCAATCAACTCGGCTTCCTTTTCGTCGTCTTCTTTTTCTAGATTTAACAAATCCAAATCAACAACACACTTGTGCTCTTGCGTTTTTCCTGCAACCAAACGAGAGTTTTCTTTATACTCTATTCCAATTGTTTTTTTTGTCATCAAAACATCGAATATAAGGTTGGCAAATTCCAAAATATTAGGGTCACTTCTAAAATTGTGATTAAAATTAATCACTTCGCCATCTTTAGGATTTTTACTAAATCTATTAAACTTTTCTATAAAAATTTCTGGCGAAGACAATCGGAATTGATAAATTGATTGTTTTAAGTCACCAATCATACCAACATTATTTGTTGAAATTTTGTTAATAATTGTTTCTTGCACTTGGTTTATATCTTGATACTCGTCCACAAAAATAAACTTGTATTTATTTTTTAACTCGTTTGCAATTTTTTCGTTTTCCAAAACTTTTAGTGTAAGATGTTCCAAATCGGAAAAATCTAGAACATTGCGTTGTAATTTTGCTTTAAAATATTCCACTTCCACAAGTTCTTTAATTTTAAACAAACTTGAAATAGTTTTCTTTGTTTTTTCCATTTCAGCTTTAGAATAACTTACAAATATGCTTTTTATATCCGTAACAAGTTCTTTAAACTCATCATAAACCGCAATAAGGTCATCATTAAAAATTTGCTCATCAATATCCTTATTGTTTACGCGCGGTTTTGATTGCAATTCCACAACACTTGCGTATTTACACATATCATCATACGAACAAATATTAGCAATATAACTTGCAATATTAATGTTGTTATTTACAAAATCGCCATATTTTTTTTGTAATTTATCGGACGCAATTTGCAACCCCTTTAATGCACCTTCCACCCTTTTCGCTTCGTCTTTGTAATAGTTTAAAATGTAAACAGCCGATGGGTTGATATTAAAATCTGCGCTACAACCAGTTTCTAACACTTCCGTCTTCCACGCATTGTAGTCGGTTTTACTCAAACAAAAATCATATAGTTTTTTTACCAACTTCTTTATTTCATTCATATTACGTTTATTGTTGTAAAGTGTATAAATCTCATAAAAGTCAGCATCATTGTCGCCCACCAATTTATTTATAACATTGTTTAGCGAAACATCAAACAAATATGTTTGTTCCTTGTCGGAAATTAGTCCAAACGACGGATCAAGGTTTATTATATAAAAATAATTTGACAATATTTTTTTACAGATACTATGAAGCGTACCAATATCACAGTTACTTAAAGTATCAATTTGCTCGGATATGTATTGTTTTTTATCGTCATCTTTCTCAGCCGCCAAACTTTCGGTTAGTTTTGAATAAAGCCTTTGTTTCATTTCCGCAGCAGCCGAGTTTGTGTAAGTAACAACCAAAAGCTGTTTTAAATCGCAACCATTTACAATAAGGTCGTTAAGCTTTTTTATCATAGTGGACGTTTTTCCAGAGCCAGCGCTTGCCGAAACCAAAACATTACCCGCAGTATGGTCAACAAATTTTTGTTGATCTAATGTTAGTTTAATCTCTGCCATTTTCGTCACCTCCACTTAAACTTTCAATATTGGCATAACTTTTCCCACCGTGCTCAGAATTTCCATACAACTTATTAAAGTTACACATTCCAATATACTTGCAATACGCGCATTTCTCATTTTCGTTTATCGGGTTAGGAGTAATTTGTCCACTAATAATTCTAGATATGGTATCCCTAATTTTGTCTAAAACAAACCTAGATAGGTCTTTAATTTGTTCGTTAGACAAACACATATTTTTGTAAAAAGAGTTTTCTTTAATTTTCCCCTTTTCATTTTTTAAATCAATAACATTACTCACATAGTCCAAATTGTTAAGGTTTTTATCAAAATTTAGCATATTATTTAAACTATTTTCAATAATACCCTGCATTTTATATAATTCCTCATACGAATTATCCGAAAAATCGTTTGAAATAGGCAAATACAACGCTCCAAGCGGTTGTAAATTATACTTTTTGTCAGAAAATAAGCACATATAAACAACAACTTGCATTTTATTGCCATAAAATATACCATTATAGTTTTTAAAATCAATCTTTCCTGTTTTGTAATCTACAACTCTAAAACCATTATCTGTAGTGTCAATTCTATCTATCACTCCAGTTAAATACACTTTATTTAACTCATCTTCATATACAGGTTTTTCACTTAAAAAAGGTAGTTCCGTTTTAAACGTGTTAAAACCGCTTATCTCGTTTTGTTTCTTTAAAACATTAAAAACACGAACAACTTCATCAAACAATCCACGAATTATATATGTATTGTTTTTGTTGTTATAAAAACGTTTATAATCAGCTTTACTTAAAATTTCATTAAGTAACTTTATCGCATAGTCATTATCTTTATCCAAATTAAAAACTGCAGTTTTTAAAAACTCGTGCAAAATATTACCCACAACCATATTATTTATTTCACTGGTGTCGTTTTCTTTTATCTTCAACAAGTAATCACAAAAATGCAAGTATGGACACATATTAAACTTTTCTATTTCACTAATACCCATTTTACTAAACGGTTTTCCTAATTTAACATTATCATAATTATTAACATAATCCACATTATCTAGATATTCTCGTGGCGCAATAGTTTTTAGGTTTTCCAAAACTTTCACAAAGTTTTTGTTTTCACCATACCCTTCCCAAAATTTAAATAAGTCAACATAATTTTTTATTGCAGTATTTTTATTAAAGTTGTTATAAATAAAATTAGCTTCGTTAAAGCCGTAGGAATCGTTTTGAATTAAATCTAACAACATAGAACCATCTACAACACTTAACCCAAATATATTTTTTAAGTTCTCCACAACCGAGCTTGGATAATTATCTTGCCCACCATTGTGATTTGGATAAGAAAGTATTAGTTGTTTGTTGCACAAAAAACAACTTTCAAAAGTTTTAAATTTTAGTCGTTTATTAATAACCGCAACGCTTGGCGACAATTTAAAAGACTTTGGCATATCGTCTATTTCCTTATCGGAAATAAGACCGCAATCTACCACATAGCTTGGCGCAGCACCTTCGGTCATTCCTAACATAAAAACATAATCAACATTTTCTAACATTCCACTATTTAGTTCGGTTACAAAAACAGCATCTGTTACAACTGGCGGAATTGTAATGGTAACATTATCTAAATATAGATTTATAAATTGTACCATTTCTTGCGCGGAACAATTGCAAGTTTCAACAACAGCAAACTCATTAAAAATTTTTCCAATTTTTTCATACGATTGCATTAATGTGCGATAATTATATACATCGCCTAAAGCATAATATTGTTCCAAAACTTTTTGATAATTTGCGTTAAACTCATCGTTTATAATATTAGCTTTAATTAAATTTAAAAAATCTATTACTGTCACACATTCGTTACTTTTTGCCAAAAACCCCTTAATTTTTGACAAAAAACCATTAATGCTGTCATTAATTTCACACTTCAGCAACAAGTGGTCAGGAGTACTATATACAGAAATATAATTTTCAAATTCAGTTACATCGCTATAATTTAATCCACTAAAAGGACTTTTCATAGCCGCTAAAAGATTGTATTTGTTTACTTTGTTTAATAATGTAACACAGTTTGAAATATATCTTGCAATCATAGTATCCTTAAGTTTTATTGCTTCATCTAAAAAGTAATTTACACCATACTCTTGCATATATTTTTTCACAGCATCCTTATACACAGTTAGGCTAGACACCACAATAGCAAAATTGTTGTATTTAAGGTTGTTAGTTATAATTTTAAACTTTATATTTTGAATTGTATTTTTTACTTCATCATCAAGACTATTGTAACTAAGCAATTGAATATAATCATTTTTGTTTTCATATTTTTTTAAACTATATCCAAACAATTCATTTTGGATATGTTGTTTTTCACTCGTTAATTTACACTCCACCAATTCTAGTTTTAGGTCTGCACCATTCTGTTTTGCCAAGTCAATGATATTGTAATAAATTGCGTTTAAATAAATATTTGCATTGTGTTTGGTTTCGCTTTTCTTTGCAAAAGCTGTGGAAATGTTTACACTATTACAGCATTTAATAAACTTGTTTATAACCGCATAGGCCTGCATTGTGAAATCATCAAAACCAACAAAATAAACATTGGTTTTGCTAAAGTCGGATGCGTTTATTTTTTGCACGCAAAGAGATAATCTATTAAAGCTATCTGTATATGTATTTTTTAAATACTCTTCGTATTTTTGATAAACTAATTTTATATCGTTTAGTTTTCCACTTAATTGAGGATTAGAACATTCCTTAATATCATCAAATGGAACATTGCAGCTTTTAAACATACAAATTGTATCATATAGCACTTCGGCAAAACCTAACATATTACAGTCCTTGCCAAAACTTGTAAGTTCGCCCGCGCAGTCGTTTAAAATCTTTTTTATTATTAACACGCCGCCCTGTTTTGATAAAACCTTTTCGTTTGTGTTGTTAATTTTATTTGCAAACCTAGAAAGCGTTGTGGTTGTTATATCAAAAAAAGAATCTTCATTTAAAAGCGAAAACAACTTTTTTTCGTAATACAACGACTTTTTGTCGGGCGTAACAATAATGTGGTTTTGTGTTTTATCACGCTCCGACAAATCCAATATTAACTTGTTTTCCGCTTCCATATTTAGTGCGGAATGATATATTTTTACTTGCATAATTTTTACCTTAAACATATTTTAGCAAAAATCACGCCAAAATTCAATAAAAAACCATATATTACAATTTTAACTTTGTGTGTTATGTTTCTTAATCAAATCGTCATTTAGTTTTAATAGCTCTATTAATTGATCATCGCGTTTTTTAAGTTTAAGATTAAGCTCTTCAATTTTGTTTGCATCCGATTTAATTTTGTTTTCAACGCTTTTTAGCGCTGTATATTCTGCAGACTTTTTCATAAGTCGCATTAATCCCATAAATATTTTAACAATTTCATCATCACTTAAAAGTTCTTCTTGATTTTTTTTGAATTTCATTATTTTAATTTCGGATTTTCTCATAATGTAATTATTAACATTTAATTCATATTCTAAACCAACTTTATCATACAATAAGTAAGAGGTTTTTTATGAAAAAATTAGTAAGAATAAACTGCACCGAAAACTGTATGATTGTCATAAATGGCGAAAAAGGCATTTTGCAAAACCCACTAGATTTGTTATGTGAAAACACCCCTTACATCACATTTTTGCCGCAAGAAAAAAATAAGTTTTTGCCAGTAACAACCACCCTAAACTATCCATTTAAACAAGAAAATGTAGAGCAAGTTCCTTTTAACACTCACACCGAAATAACTTATAGCCCTGTGGAAATACCCGACACAAATAGAGCACAAATTATATTAAACAAAAAGTACTTAAACACATATTTTACATTGTTTAGCGAAAACAAAAGCTTTTTAAATATAGATAGCACAAATTTTTCACACAAAAGTACCTTGCCAAAATTACTTAATGCGGACTTAAAAACTCACAACAACATCGTTATTATAACAGGCAAAACCGAAATAAACAGCACATACATAATGATATACAATGCTAAAAAACACGAAGTTTTGCTTGAATTAACTGCGGATAATATTGAAGAGAGTAAAACAAAAATTAGTGCGGTTAAGTTTTATCCAACCATTGCGGGATACGGCGTTGTGTACGAATTTGACTACGAAAATCACAAGCTAAACACCTTTAATGTGTACAAAAATGTTAAACCACAAACCACAACCAGAACCGAACTTGTTCCGCTTGCTTTTATGGAAAGCATAAAATACAAGGACTATACTCTTGCAAAACACTATCTTGAAAACAACCTTGTTTCAAATGAGCATCTTAGCACATATTTTGGAAACATCGAGCGCATTTATTACAACGGAGTAAGCAGCGACATAAACTACACAATAAAGGCGGACAAATACAAAAATTACACCTTTAAAGTTAACGATGGAAAAATTGTGGACATTGAAGAAAATTTGTTAAGTTGATTTAAAATTATTGTAATAATGCCATTTTTAAAGTATAATATTATATTAGGAGAATATAAATTGAAAATATACTTAATAATTGGCATTATTGTTTTTGTTCTATTGTTAATACTTTTCACATCACGATCCAGAATAAAAAAACTATATGAAAGGCAAATGCAAATTGGAAACGAACAATATTTAACTGGCGCACAAGTTGCGGTTTTTATTAACACAAAATACGGGCTAAACCTTTCTTTTGCACGTACTAAAGACGACCTAGCCGACGCATACTACCCCAAAAAGAAAGTACTTATTATGAGCGACCGCGTTTGTGACACGCCTTCTATTGCATCGGTAGCCATTGTAGCGCACGAACTTGGACACGCAATGCAAGATAAAGAAAAAAATTGGCTTTTTGTGCTTAGCAATGGGCTTAACCGCATAACACGCTTTACAAACCGCCTTATTATTCCGCTACTTATAATTGGGCAATTGCTTTACGCCTTTAAATACCCTAATGCAACATTAGGTTTAACGCTAATTATTATAGCAGGAGCATTATTTCTAGCTCACGCGTTGTTTAAAATACTTATAATTCCTATGGAATACAATGCCAGCGCTAGAGCCATAAAATTAATTCAAGAAAACAATTTATTAACAAAAAAAGAGATTGTAAAAACAAAAAAATTACTAAACAACGCTGGACAAACATATATTTTAGGACTGTTTGATGGACTTTTCATACCACTAAACAAACTTAAAGCATTTTTTAGATAAGGAGAAAAAATATGTGGGAATTTTTACTTAAATACGGATACATAATTTTTACGGCATTACTTTTGCCGGCTATGATTTTTGCCATATGGGCTCAATCAAGAGTAACAAAAGTTTTTAATACATTTAAAAAAGTGCCTAGCCAAAATGGGAAAACCGCAGCAGAAGTTGCAAAGGAAATGTTACAAAATGCAGGGATAAGCGATGTTGAAGTTGTTAAAATAAACGGCAACCTTACCGATAATTTTGATCCTCGCACAAAAAAGGTTTCTTTGTCGGAAGAAGTGTACGATAGCACTAGCGTAGGCTCAATTGGAGTAGCTGCTCACGAAGTTGGGCACGCAATTCAAAATCACACAAACTACTTTCCGCTAAAATTAAGGCTTTTTACAATAAAGCTTTGCAACTTTAGCTCATCAATGCTAATACCACTAATTATTATTAGCATTATTACCTTTTCGCTAATCCCATTTATAAGTATGGGCATAATATTGTTTGCCATTCTAAGCTTTGTATTAAGTTTTTTAATAAGTATTATCACACTGCCTGTTGAATACAATGCAAGCAATCGTGCAGTAGCAATACTCTCAAAAAATGCCATACTAACCCCTACCGAAACAAATCAATCAAGAACAGTACTAAGCGCAGCAGCACTTACATATGTTGCTAGCACACTAATAAGCTTACTAAACTTTTTAAGAATTTTGTTTTACTTTCTAGGAATATTTGGTGGCGGAAAAAACAAAAACTAATCTTTAAGCATTAGCACTTTTTATTAATTGGCTTAATACTACAATTATTTATAGTTAAGCCATAAAACACTAGTTTACATTTAAAACAATTTAAAAAGAAAAAAAAAGATAACGATATGTTATCTTTTTTTAAATTACAAACTTAATTAATCCTTTTGTTAAGTATTTCTTTGTATTTTTTAATTTATTAATTTTCAATATTAAACCGTATGCCAACCAGCGTATTTACACACTATCCCACCTTAATCTGACTAAATATTTTTTCGTTGTAAGTATACATATTGTCTAAAAATTTAGCTTTTGTGTACTTGTAAATGCTGTCACAGAAAAATTGATAGCGTTTTCCAAGATAGTCAAGTTCGGTGTAGTCGTATGGATTTTCAATTGTGAACACGTCCCAAGAGAAAAAGTTTTCGTTAAGCACGCCACCCAAATATGAAATTTGGACATTATGATTATTGTTTTCATCCCAAATTGACACTCCAAAATAATAGCTTGGGTTGTAATTAATATCCAAAACATCTAGCAGTGTAGGAAGAAGTGACTCCGGCAAAGCAAACGATGTATCATATAGTTTTTGATTGTTTGTGTGGTTGTTTGTAAGCTTGTTTGCCAATTTTGTATCAAAAATAAAGGCTGGAATATTGTATAATTCTGGGTGAACAAAATCGGAATGTTTATATCCATAAATTTGTAGCGAAATGTCGTTGTAATAAGCATAATGGTCGGAAAACATACAAATTGTGGTGTTTTCTAGCAATTTTTTCTGTTTTAATGTTTTAAACAAAATTTCCAACCCTTTATCTAGACTCATATATGCCGATTTGTAGTTTATAAACTCGGTGTAAAAGTCTCCAGCACCTTTTTGGGGAAAATGTAAATCTGGCATTGCAGCTTTATAATAACTTAAAACCTTATCATAGTTTTCAACAAGTTTTTCGGTGAAAGGCATTAGGTTTTTGGTATTTGTTTTGTCTTTATTTAAGTACGAGCCGTGCGTTGTTAGCGACGTGATGTGTGTATAAAAAGTGCTTTCTGTATCCGGCAAAATTCTATCTATTTCCGCATCAAAAAACTCGTTATCTAGCGCCAAATTATAAAAATTATCTGGTTTTTTCTTAAGACCTTCCATATCCTCTAAAAAATACGCCTTATCAAAACCAAACGCATCCATTGTTATGTGGCGCATATATATTTCTTTTGTGCTAGGATGAATATATGTGGTTGAAATATCAGGATTAATCTGCTTTAAAAGATTTGGCAGTGAATAATTAAAATTCATATTTTTTACATCATCGCTATACAACTTATAATAAGGCGTATTTGTTGTTGGAAAGCTGCCCACAACCATAAGTTGTTCGCTAACATTGGTTGCACTTCTACTATAGTAGTTTTTAAGTTTTAGTGTGTTGTTGGCAATAAACTTTAAATCGTTATTTAAGATTAGCTCATCACTAGCTAGTGACGACAACGCATACAGCGTAGGCGTTGTGTACGGGTCTATTCCCCACCACGACGCGCTTTCTAGCAATATAGTGATACAGTTGTTTCCACCACTTGTCCCCATTTGTATGGTGGCAAGGCCGCCGTTGTTAATATAGCGAATTGTCTTTTCAATTTCGCTATTTTCGTCCGCTTTCTTTGTCCCGTCCAAAATTTTTAAAAAGTTTTTAGAATAATATCCTAATGTACCAAACTTTTTTAACGCCGAAAACTTATTGTCAAGATTATCATACAAATACCTTTCACTTGCAAGAGTGTTGGCGGTATTTTTAATGTCATTACTTGTTATTGCATTATTTAGTTCCACCCCATTCCACACATCAAAGTTGTACTTTTGAGTTTTTAGTGAAGAAACAGCAATGTTGTTTCCAATTCCACCCACAATATATGCCGATAACAAAACAACTACTAATGCAATTACATTACGCTTTATCTTTTCGCCCTTTTTAGGTCTTAAAAAGGCAAAAATTAATATAAATCCAACAACGGTTATTATCACAATTGCCAGCATAACAGCAAGTATTTTTAAATCAAAAACATCTGGGGTTGCAACTTGAATACCATTTTTTGCTTGCAAAGTTGTTTCTAGATCAAACAAATTGCCATTAACATAAAAGTAGCTTGTGTTTATAAAATTTATTGCTAATTGCAAAATTAAAATAATTGAAAACCCAACAACCTTTACAATCGCAGGGAACGCCGCAAAAAACAGCACAACACTCATCCAAAACACAACATTAAAGCCAATGTATTTTGGGGCGCATCCAAAACCAAGACGCAAAAAAGTTATGGTTTCTAGTAAAACAGAACTCAATAAAAAACAGAATGTTATTAAGCAATCTCTAAGTATTTCATTATTGAGTTTTTTTTCATTAAAACCATACTCCATTAAAAATTTTTCCTTAAAAGGTTGATGTAAAAAATTACATAATCTACCTTGTCATTAGTTTTTGCATTTTACGTTTTTTAATTACAGGGTCTAATAGGGTAAATACAAAACCCACAACTATAAACAAGTAATATGTGAATAGTCGCCAGAATAGTAAAGCCCAGAAAGTTGAGCCTTCTTTAAATAGCTTGCTAAACATTGCCACAAACGAAACTTCCGCCGCGCCACTACCACCAGGGATTGGAATAAATGTGGTTGCATACTGACACAAAAACGACATTAGTATTATTTGAACTGGGTCATATTCTAATGTAACATTTGGGCCATAGTTAAATGCCAAATATATTAAATAACTTACTAGCGCCATTAGAATTAAACCTAGTGCATTAAAAAAGATTTCACCTATAACCAAAAATGGTTTTTTAGCAAAGGTTTTTATACTAACTTGATAATTATGGATAAACCTTAAACTATTAAACAATGCCTTGTTGTAGTTTTTAACAATTTTCATTTTATGCAAAAGTTTTAATCCGCCCACAACAAGCACTGCACAAATTTTGCGATTTAAAGAAACTAGAGTTATAAACACGGTTATAATAAGATTAATCATAACACCAGCAAATGCTAGCCACTTTACAACCACCGCATATTCAAACAACTCGCAAGGTAAACATAGCGTAACAATTCCTAGCGTCACAAACGCAAATTCAAAAAACACATATTTACCAACCACAATGCTTGTTGCTTCATTGCCCTTATACCCTTCACTTCTAATATACGCAATTTGTGCAAGTTGCCCGCCAGAACCAAACGGAGTAAGGCTATCCCAATACTTACCTGTAAATGCGGTTTTTAACCCTAACCCAAAATCAAATTTGCCTATTGTTCTTCTGTTTATCATACTATAGCAAATCGCCTCGCAAACATAAAACAAAGCCATTGCACCAAGCGAAATCCACAAAAACCTGTAATATGGTTTTTCGGCAAAAAGCTCGCTTAGAGGCTTAGTTTCGTGAAAGCAAAGTTGATAAATTAAAATTGCAGCAACAATTACAATGTTGCACACCAAAAAAATCCAAGTTGTCTTCTTTTTCTTCTTTTTGTCATCAACTACTATTTTTTTGTCAGAAACCATATTGTTATGTGTCTTTAACACAAAGTAGTAGCTTTTGCTATTAAATTTTTTTACCCTTTTTCCATTTTTTATAACGGGTTTTAATGTTGTTTTTTTCATAATTATTTATTATTCTTTTTAATATTATTTGCTTTGTTGTTTATTACTAATTCTATGTATTTATCATAAACTTCGCTAATTTTTGTTTTCCAATTAACATATAAAGTTTTATAACAATTTTCTGCCACCTTGTTATACAAGTTTTCGTCTTTGAAAATTTCAATAATTTTGTCTGCAAATTTATCTACACTTTCTTCACACAAATATCCGTTTACATTGTTCTCAACATTCTCTGCCGTAACAGCGTGCTCTATAAATATTGCTGGGGTTTTTTGACTTGATGCTTCAATTTGAACTATTGAACTACAATCGTAAAGTGAAGGAAACACAAATAGTTTTGCTACCCTATACATTGTGGCAAGTTCGTGCCTATCCTTAATTGGACCAAGCAGTTTTACACAGTCACCAACACCTTTTTCTTCAATATATTTCTTTAGATGTTCAAAGTCTTGTCCACCACCAACAAAGTTCATAACAAAGTCAAAACCTTTGTTTTTTAAATTTTCCATAACATCTGCAGTAAAGTAAATATTTTTTAAAGCGTTAATCCTGCCAACAAACAAAAAGTTAAGTTTGTTTTCATCTACTCCATATTTTTCCAAAACTGCTTTATCCACTTCTGGCATATATTCCATATCGGTGGCGTTGTTCATAACTATTGTTTTTATTTTTATCCCGTAGTCTTTAAAAACTTTTGCTACTTCGCCATTAACAGCCCAAGCTTCGTTGCAGCCATTAAACACTTTCATAATCTTTTTTAGCAAAATTTTTGTAAGAAATTTTGATTTTGTAGACCTATAAAAATCTTTTTCAAACTGACTATGCAATGTTGCAACCACAGGAATTTTGTGCCTTTTTGCATATTTTAAGCCCATTTTACCAATTGAAAATGGTGAGTGAATATGCACAATGTCTAGGTCTGCGTTTTTTACTTCCTTTTTAAATTTTTCGTCAAACTGTGGCATTCCTAGCGAGTAATCTAAATTAAGCACTTTTACAGATTTACATCTTACAACCTTGTATGGTAATTTACTATCGTCAAATTGTTTTTTTGTTTTTATTGTAAAAACAGTTACATTAGCACGCTCGCTAAGCAGCCTTGCGTAGTTATCCACAACACTAACTACCCCATCTACCATAGGAAAAAAAGTGTCTATAAATATGCCAATGTTTAGTTTTCCTTGTTCCATTTTTTGTTCCTTATTATATATAATATACTATTAAGTATTATAATATGTTTTAAGTTTTTTTAAAAGAAAAATCAACCACATTATTGCAATTTATTTGTTTAATGTTGTTTAAAAACATAATTTTTACTTGGATACAAAAAAACACCATATGGGTGTACTAATACTTTCGTATTTCCATATGGTGTAATTTAATTATTCACCTACCACTTCCACAACAATATCTGTGGTAATGCCAGTGTAAAGTTTAACCTTAACTGTGTATGTTCCAAGTGTTTTTATTTGGTCTATTTCTATTTTCTTTTTATCCACATCGTAGCCCAATTTTTCTAAGCCCGCTGCTATTTCTTTGTTTGTAACACTGCCAAAAATTTTGCCATTTGCCCCGCTTTTTACTGCAATAACAACCTTTTGCCCCTTCATTACTTTTGCAAGTTCTTGAGCTTTTAGCCTGTTTTGTTCTTCGTGATATGCGCTGGCGTCCTTAGCTTGTTTTGCTTCGTTTAGCGCCATAGATGTACCAATAATAGCGTAGCCATTAGGAACTAAAAAGTTTCGTGCATAGCCGTCGTTAACATTAACAACATCGCCTTTTTTACCTTTGCCTTTAAGGTCTTTAAGTAAAACTACTTTCATAAACACCTCTCTTTTGATAATTTAGTGTAATATTTTTAAGCAAAAAAGTCAATAATAATACAAAGAAATAAAGGAAATTATTATGGATTTAAAATGTAGAAAATTAGATTGTGTAAACAACGACCGCTACTCTTGCACAAAACGCGGCATTAATGTAAGCAGCAGCACTGAATGCATATCGTACGAAAAATCAAAAAATCTAGACGAAAGTCAAAAACAAGATGTAAGCCGCGATATGTTTAATAAAAAACCAGACATTCACGCATACAGACACAACAAAAGTGTGGATATTGAGTGCAAAGCGAAGTGTCTTTTTAATCGCAAAGGCAAGTGTTTTGCAAATGGTATAACTATTCAAAACACCGCACCCAAAGAAGCCGACTGCATAACTTTTATAAAGCAATAAAAAGTTAGTTGTTTTAATTTTTAAGCGGTCAAAAATTTTATTTTAATTGTGGATTAACATAATAAAACAACCCTATTTTTAAATATAAAAGCATAATATTTTGATTACAGAAAATTAAAAACATATTGATTATGGAAATA
Organism: uncultured Clostridia bacterium; assembly: GCA_934747775.1. Lineage (GTDB taxonomy): Bacteria > Bacillota > Clostridia > Christensenellales > UBA1242 > UBA11490. The sequence goes on along the minus strand of CAKVHA010000004.1, from coordinate 37,907 downwards.
AAAGAATATTGATTATATATTTTAAAGCAGTACATTTAAAGAAAAAATCACCTAAATTAGGTGATTTTTTTAAAAACATTTTAAAAACAGAATTATTTAAGTTCTACTACAGCGCCAGCTTCTTTAAGTTTAGCTTCCATAGCTTTAGCGTCTTCGGTATGAACATTTTCTTTAATGGTTGCAGGAGCACCGTCAACCATAGCCTTAGCTTCGCCAAGACCAAGACCTGTGATTTCTTTAACAGCCTTAATAACAGCAATTTTATTAGGGCCAACTTCCTTCAATACAACGTTGAATTCAGTTTTTTCTTCAGCTGCAGCAGCAGCTTCGCCAGCAGGAGCAGCAGCCATTGCTACAGGAGCAGCTGCGCTAACGCCGAACTCTTCTTCTAACATTTTTACTAATTCGCTAACTTCTAATACAGTTAAGCCTTTAATTTCGTCTACAAATTTCTTTAAATCTGCCATTTTAAATTTCCTCCGATTTTTTTTAAAAATTAATTTTGTTCTTTTTCTGCTATTTGATTTAATGCCCTAGCGAAAGCAGAAATAGGGCCTTGAAGTGTACCAAGCAACATAGCAATAAGTACAGGTTTTGTAGGAACTTTTGCTAAAGCTTCTACTTGAGTCTTGTCCATAATTTCGCCATTAACAATGCCAAATTTCACTTCCATTTTGCCAAAGTCTTTTTTAGACTTGCAAAACAATTTTGCTGGGTTAACTTCGTCTTCACCAAAAACAACGGCTGTTGTGCCTTCAAATTGTTTTTCGTCAAAGTTATTGATGCCAAGTTCTTTTAAAGCAAGTTTAAATAGATTGTTTTTGCAAACTCTGTACTTAACATTTTCTGTACGGAAAGATTTTCTCATAGCAGTATCTTCCGAAACAGTAAGACCACGATAGTCTACAAAAATCATCGATTTAGCGTCTTTAAAAGTTTCAACTAATCCAGCAACAATCTGTTTTTTGTTTTCTTTATTTGCGCTCACCTTATTTCTCCTTTTTAAATTGTTTTTGTAAACAAAAAATCCTTACGCCAAAAGCATAAGGACATAAAAATCTATTTATATCGTTATAACTCCTCGGCAAGATTTACTTTTGCACTTGCTGTCTTTGGCGCTAAATTATTTAATTTACGCGTATATTGTACCCTATTATTTTTAATAAGTCAAGACTTTTTTTAAAATATAATAAAAAATAATGTTTTCATATAATAAATTATGTTAAAAAGCCGCTTAAAAAATTTGACTTAACCTAAATAGTAACATATAATTAATTAAGGAGAATGAAATGGAAGAAAGTCGTTTGGAAGACTTAATTGTGGATTCAATTTGGCAAATTATTTTTTTACAAACCAACTTTTTTAACAAAAAAGCCACACTTATCAATTATTTGTACGGTGAAATTGTTAAAAATAACGAACCAAAAGAACCAACTTTAAGCACACAAGCAAAACTTATTTTGCTTGAAAACAACTTAATAAAACCAATGTCTGCATGCAAACAAGCAAGTTTGAAATGCGTAACCGAAAACAAAACCGCAACCAACACAAAAATTGGCGATTTAGCCTTAAACGAAAAGGGTTTTGCACGTCTTTCGGTGCTTTCAAATATAAACTCAAACATTATGTATTCTCCAAAAGGAAATAAAAATATTTACCTTGCACTAGCTAATGCATTAAAGGAATTCACCCTATCTGGAACTCCATTTTTTGGAAAAGGTTTGTTTGAAGTGTTTGTGGATTATTTTAAAAAACATCCCGTTTTGGAAAGTGGCACTCCTAGCACAACAGCAAACAGTTTTTTTACAAATATTGAAATGCAAAAAATTGTGGATAAATTTAATAAAAGTTATAATTTTTATGTAGACACCCTACTTATTAAGTTTAAATCCGAACTAAAACAACAAAAATCGGACGCGTTTAGTATTTATGTTATTGACGACATAAAACGCGAAGTTGAAGCATCATTTAATATGTTTTCATCTAATTATAATAGTGTTATTGCCGAAAATATTCCTAAAAAGATATTAGAAAAATACAGCCAGCAAAATTGATTGCTGGTTTTTTTTGACATTATATGACATTTTTTTGCTATTGACTAATCTCTTTTATTATGTTACACTATTTTCAGATTGAGAAAATCCACAAAGGAAAAATTGAGATGAAAATAAAAAATAATGTTTTATTAAAGGTTAGTGACAGTGACATTATTTTAGACCAAAATGTGAATATGCGTGTTTTATATATTCCAGACGAAGTTAAAAAAATTGCCCCTAACTGCCTTGACCGAAAGCAAATTGTTAATGTAGTTATATTTCCAGATAATTTAGAAAAAATAGCCGCTGGTGCATTTAAAAACCAATCAAGCCTATTATATGTTTACTGTACAAGCCCAAGTGTACGAATTGGCGAAGAGGCCTTTTTAAATACTGGTTTATTTGAAGCCGTGTTTACTGGCACAATATACGCTAGCGACCTAGCTTTTGCGTATTGCAAAAATCTTACCCACTTTTCTATTTTTAATAAATATTCAAAAGTTGAAAAGCACACTTTTAAAAAATCTAAAGTGAATGAAATTAGATTATTTGATACTTCGCAAAAATTAGCATCAATTATATCTGATTTAAAAAACGATAAAGACGTGGCAAACAAAATAAATGGTGTATTATCTATATACTTTAATCGTATAAATCCAAATGCGAAAAAACTACGCGAATTGCCGGACTTTCCTGTAATTTTAAACACTTGCATAGATGAATACGAAAAATCTAAAATAGGAATGACTCAAACCATTAAAGGCTTTGCGAAATTTGTGCCCACTAGCCTATCTAGCATAGAAGCACAGATTAAATTGTATGATAAAGTAAACCAACTTTACATGGGTGAAGTATGTTCGAACTCAAACTCTACCAATAACACTGCTAACACTAATACATCAACCAGCGGCAATACCAACACACCAACCGCAAACAATAATCCAATCATAAATAATGATACAACCCCTGTTTATCCAACTTACACAAACTATCAAAATCCAAAACCAGAGCATTTGCCACCAAACAAACCAGGTCTAAGAAGATCTGAAGGTCCAAGACAGCCTAAAATGTCAGCCGAAGAAGGATATATGGCGTTTATTATGGATATGTCGGAAGCAGTTGATTTCCCACTAGAAAAAGACGAGCCAGATATTGTTGCTCGAACATATGAAGAACAACAAGAAGCTCAGAAACAGCGCTTTGTAGACAAATATGGATATAATCCATATGACGACACCTTTACACCATAATGATGTAAAAACAATTTGATAAAGATATTAAAATTAGTAACACCAGTTATACTAAGGTTTTAGTTAATTGGTGTTTTTTTAACCAAAACAGACTTGACCACAACCAAAATGTATGATAACATATATGCAAAAAAGGTGGTGGAAATATGAATATAAAAATAATTGGTTCTACAAATATCAATCACATTGCAACCAAAGAAGAATTTGACACAGCAGGCGGGCATTTTGCAGGAATTTGCTATATGAAAAACGACTTTGACTCCATTTTAAGCGAGCCACAAGAAAAAACCGAGCGCAGAGTAAACCTAACAAAAACCGGCGGACACCATAGCGTGTACGACCACGAGTTTGTAAACCTATATTTGGAAGATATTCCAAAAGGTCTTGCAATGGTGTTAAACAACGAAAATATGTACACAACAAGCGAAAAATCGGCACGATATACCAAAATGGTTTTGAGTGAAAACGAGCAAAAGTTATACGACAAATGGTCAAACATATATGAGCAGCAAATTAGAGAAGTTTACGCCGCAAAATATCCAAAATATTTCACCGACCTAAAAATAAAGAAACTTGCACAAGAAAATGCGCGATATTTAACCAGCGTGCTTACCCCTACAAGTATGGCGTACACTGTAAGTTATCGCCAACTTAACCAACTTTACGCTATGATAAAACGCGAGATTAACGACCCTACACTAAAAGATACACGCTGTAATTTATCTAAAATACTAGAGCCTTCAATGAAAGAATTTTGCACATATTTAGAAAACAATATCCCATATATAGACGCCGAATTATCAAAAAATCCAAAAGACCGCAAACTTTCAATTAACGGCTCTCCCGATATGGACGAAAACTTTGGATCGGTGTACTCCACTTCATACGAAGCTACATATGCGTACTTTGCCCAAGTACAACGCCACCGCACCATTGATTACTCTATTTTTGACCTAAGCGAGCCTAAGTTTTACATTCCACCTATTATTAAAAACAACAAAGAATTAACAGCAGAGTGGGAAGCCGATTGCAAATCACTTGAATCAATTGTTCCGCAAGGCACAATTATTGGAATAAACGAGCGTGGCACAATAGAAAACTTTATACTAAAGCTAAAAGAACGCAAATGCAGCGCAACACAACTTGAAACAGACAAAACAACAACCCTACAGTTGTATCATTACATAACCGAACTAAAAAACAAAAAGTATTTCAATCAGTCCAAACTTGACGGCTCTATTGCTGTAATAAAATATTATCAACTTATGGATAACAGCATACACAAAAAAGATATTTCTTTAACAACCGACTACGAAAAAGAGAAAGCTGCAAAAATAGTAGAAACAACACAAAAACAAATTGACCTGTTAGAACCATTCACAAAAGGTTCTAGGTGTACAGCGGGCTACAAATGCCCTACACCTTGCGGTTTTCCAGACGGAATAAACGGAACAAGAATAATATAACATCATAAAAAAAGACACAGCTTAATTTGCTGTGTTTTTTGTTGTTAAAACAAAAAAATGACCCAGTTTAGGTCATTTTTTATTATCTTAATTAGCCCTTGTAATCAACTTTGATTCCAGGTCCCATAGTGCTACTAATAGATACGTTTTTAACATAAGTACCCTTAGCAGTAGCTGGTTTAGCCTTAAGTAATGCTTCCATAAGCACATTAAAGTTTTCAATAAGTTTGTCAGTACCAAAACTTACTTTACCAATCATAACGTGGATAATGTTGTTTTTATCTAGTCTGTATTCAACTTTACCAGCTTTGATATCAGCAATTGCTTTAGCTACGTTTGTAGTAACAGTGCCGCTCTTAGGATTTGGCATTAAGCCCTTAGGTCCTAAAATTTTAGCAACTCTACCTACAATAGGCATCATATCAGGAGTGGTTACGCACACATCAAAATCCAACCAACCTTGTTGAATTTTAGCAATCATTTCCTCTCCGCCAACAACATCGGCACCAGCTTTTTCAGCAGCGTCTGCATTGTCGCCTTTAGCAAGAACAAATACCTTAACTTTTTTACCAGTACCGTGAGGCAATACTACAACGCCTCTAACTTGTTGATCAGCATTTCTGCCATCTACGCCAAGACGAACGTGAAGTTCAACAGTTTCATCAAACTTAGCTTTTGCTGTTTGATTTAACAAATTGAAAGCGTCGTTTACTTCGTATGCTGTAGATTTGTTAACAAGTTTAGCACTTTCTACATATCTTTTACCTTTATTCATAAATTCCTCCTTGTGGTTTTAACAAGTATTTTTTACTCTCCCACTTCATTTTTTAATTATTCTACTACTTTTACACCCATACTTCTGCAAGTACCTTCGATCATACTCATAGCACTTTCTAGTGTACTAGCATTTAGGTCAGGCATTTTTAATTCTGCTATCTCTTTAATTTGTGCTTTAGTAATTGTTGCAACTTTTTGTTTAATACTATTAGCTGCACCACTCTCAATTCCGCAAGCTTTTTTAATCAAAACAGCTGCTGGTGGAGTTTTTAGCACGAAAGAGAATGACCTATCGGCATAGATAGTAATTACAACTGGAATAACTAAACCTTCTTGGCTAGCGGTTTTTTCGTTGAATTCCTTAGTGAACGCTGGAATATTAATTCCGTGTGGACCAAGAGAAGAACCAACTGGTGGACCTGCTGTAGCCTTACCTGCATTAAGTTGTAGTTTAACAACTGCATTTACCTTTTTCTTAGGGTCGTTTGCCATATTTATCCTCCTGCCAAAATAACATTGGCGTTTGTGGTATTTACAAAGTGCATAATAGATTTACACTTCTCCCACTTTGGTTGTGAATATCACAACACAATATATAATTAATAGCTAATTGCTAAAAATTATTAAATTAATCAACTTTTCTAACTTGCTCTAAGCTTAAGTCTACTGGTGTTTCTCTGCCAAACATTTCTACAACAACGCGGCATTTATTATTGATAGCGTCCACGCTAACAACAGTACCAACAAAGCCGTTTAAAGCACCTTCTAGAACTTCTACTTTGTCGTTTTCTTGTAGGTCTGTAGCAACAACAGCAACGCGTTCCAAACGCATTTTGTGAATTTCGTCTTCAGTTAAAGGAAGCGGACGTCCCTTAGGACCAACAAAACCAGTAATGCCACGAGTACGCGTAACAGCGTGCCAAATATCGTCGCCATAAATCATTTTAACAATGATATATCCTGGCATAAGTTTGCGTGAAACAACGGTACGTTTGCCATTTTTTTCTTCAACAACATCTTCCATAGGAATAATAATGTCAAAAATACGTTTTTGCAAACCATATTTATCAACAACAATTTCCAAGTTTTCTTTAGCAACGTTTTCATAGCCCGAATAAGTGTGCAAAACATACCATTTTGCTTCTGCTCTTAGGGCAGCCATTTCTTCGTCTTCTGGGCTCAAAACAGGCTCGCTATTTTCGGTTTCTGCCGCAACAACATCATCGGACTTAATTGTTTTTGCTTCGTCTGAAGGAGCTGCAACATCTTTTAATTCGATATCTTCCATATCACCCCTCCTTAATATGCAAACAATGTAAACAACCAGCCAAGTAGCCTATCTACGCCAAACAATAAAAGTGTACAAACCGCAACAACACCAATAACCATACCGGTTTGTTTTACGGTTTTACCGAATGTTGGCCACGAAACTTTTTTAATTTCGCTAAGGCTTTCTTTCATTTTTTGACCTAAGCCGGCCTTTTTCTCTTTTTTAGCTTTTTTGTTTGCTTTTTTATTGTTGTTTGCCTTATCTTGTTTTTTTGCTTTAGAATCGTTTTCTGCGTCAGGGGTAACAACCTCTACTTCAGCAACATTTTCTTTTACTTTTTTTGCCATTATAATAGCTCCTTAAAAATTAGACTATTTGCTCTCTTTATGAACAGTGCGTTTTTTACAAGTTGGACAGAACTTTTTAATTTCAATTCTTTCTGGATTGTTCTTTTTATTTTTTTCAGTATTGTAATTTCTGTTTTTGCATTCAGTACAACTTAAAATAATAGTTTCTCTCATAATCTCCTCCACATATTAATGCCATATTACATAATGCATAATATAATAACATTAATATGGCGTTAATGTCAATGCAAATTTTCATAAAAAATAGAGTTTAAATGCCAAACTCTATTAATTATTTTAAATTCTAAACATATTATAGTACAAACTTACATAAATTGCAAGCACTTTTTTAAATAATATCGTCATTTTTAAATTTGTTTAAAGCCAAAACATATAGCACAACACTTATTGCAGCCCAAACACCCAAAACAACACCATTTTCAAATAGCCCACTAAATCCGCTGGTTAAAATTGAGCCGTTAAGTGTAGCAAGTGGAGTTAAAAAGCCTAGCCATTGTGTTTTGTCGCCACCCACATTCATAAGGCTGCACATTAAATACATTAGTAACGCAACAACAACGCCACTAAACGTGCCAACACTGCGTTTGCCAAGCAATGTAATTGCAAACATAAATAGCATTATTTCAAGCGAAACAACAACAGCAAATAGCAAATACACTAGCAAGTTTGCAATGTTTACTCCGCCTTTGCCAAACGCAAGAGCACCAATTGTGCTTGCTGCAAAGCCAACAATGTTTATAATTAAAACATCTAGTGAAATTTTAGCAACTTTAGTACGAATTATTTCTTTTCGACCCATATTTAGTGTGTAAATAAGTTCAAAACTGCCGTTTCTAAGCTCGTTTGTAGTGGTTGAAACCACGGCACAGCACACGTATAGTGTTACTGGCACAAGCCACATTTGAAGTAGCTCACTATTTAAATAGTCTGCCATACTGTTCATACTAATGCCTAGTTCGGCAAGCATTGAGTTGTTGGCAAGCAAATCTTTTGTAGCAGGATACACCGCACATACCACAAACACAAGCACTGCTGTTATTATTGAAAACCATAAAAACGCAACAAATCCACGCTTTTGTTCTAACTTAAATAAATGCGGATTTATAAAATTATTTTTCATCGCTAGCGCCTCCTTCATAGAAATGCATAAATATATTCTCCAAACTTGCTTCGCTAATTTCCACATTTTCTACATCTATTGATGCAAGATATTTTACAAGGTTTTTCATTTCGCCATTGTAATTAAATGTCATAAGTTTGCCATCACGCTTTACGTTGCTAGCGCCAGCAATTGTGATGTTTGGCGTACTGTAATCGGTTTCAATAACAACATTTTTAAGGCGTTTTGTTTTTAGTTCTGCCATTTCTTCTATTGCCAAAATTTTGCCGTCTTTAATTATTGCCACCCTATCACACAAGCGTTGCACTTCGGTTAAATCGTGGCTGCTAAGTAATATACTAGCGCCACGCTTTTTCTCGTCTTCTAGCAAGTGGAAAAGGTTTTGCTTAATAAGTGGGTCTAGCCCGCTTGTTGGCTCATCCAACACAATTAGCTTTGGTGCAGAAAGTAGCGCCATAACAATGCCAAGTTTCTTTTTGTTTCCAAGCGACAAATCTTTTGCTTTGCGTGTTAGGTTAAGTTCTAAGCGAGTTACAAGCTCGTCTACCCTATCCATACTAACGCCTTTCACTTTTGCCACAAACTCTAAATTTTGTTTAACCGTTAGGTTTGGAATAAATGCATTATCGCTGCCAGCATATCCAACTTCGGCACGCGCCTTTACACCGTTTTTAAACGCATTTTCGTTAAGTATTGCCACTTCGCCGCTTGTGGGCTTAATTAGCCCCATTATGGCTCTTAAAGTGGTGGTTTTGCCAGCGCCGTTTGGGCCAATGAAACCTAAAATTTCACCTTCTTTAACATTAAAGCTAACATCTTCCACCCCAACAACGGAGCCGCCATACATCTTTTTTAAATTAACAACTTCGCAAGGAATCATTTTTATCTCCAAAGTTTTTTTACACACCGCAAAACGCCAACATATTACAACCTACAACTCGCATACAATATACAATGCGGTGTACAAATTTATATAGTATATTTTTATTATATATTATATTTAACATATTGTAAAGAATATTTTTAACACCAGTTTAAAATTAAAAACACATAATTTTCGACAAAATGTTTAATTTTTTAGACAATAACCCATAAATTAATGACATAACTTAATTTTTTTAAGAAATTGGGTATTTACAAACCGCTAAAAGTGTGCTAAAATGACAAAAAATATTTTTAAGGGGAAAAAGAAATGTTTGAAATTAAAACTTTACATCAAGCTGCAGTTGCAGGCGGAATGATACGAAAAGGCGACCCTTACGATTTGCCAGGAACTCCTTGGGCTGCAATGCGTGATAAAATAAATGATTATTTTAATGAATCTAGAAAAGACCCTAGAAACGATTTTACAAAATATTTTGTTACTCCACCCAACATTTTAAGAATTGCTCCTGATATTAATTTTGAAGGATTCCCTTTTGTTACAGATTCAACAAGTTTTAAAAAATACAACAAACAAAGATTATGGGATAAAGGTATCAATCCCGATTTAGAAACAGTATCAGCAATTGAAAAATGGCCAAAAGAGAAAATTGAATATTTTGAAAAATTGTATGGTCTACAAAAATGCTGGCTTGACGAAAAACAGACTATTCCAAGCCCACAACGAAGATTTATAGACAATCATAATGCTATAGTTCTTAATTTGCTTTTTAGACTTCCAGAAGCTGAAGTAAATACTGCCGCAATCAACGCACTTCACGCATACTTTAGAAGAAATTTCCTTGCAAGAATGCCTGAAAGCAAAGAAACTGAAACTCCATATATTGGTGCAGCAATGGCTTTGGGTGCAACATTTTCACTAGATAAAGTTGTAAATGGAAAGGTAGTACCTGGTGAATTTTCAAGTTTGCTGCGTGCTATAACTCTTAAATATCGCGACACAATGGTTGATGTTGCAAATAAATACGAAAATAAAAACCTATCATATAACGATCAAAAAAACCTATATATTTCACAATATACTAAAGTCCTAGACAAACAACCAGAAATACAAGAACTACACAAAATAAATGATTATTGCAGAGCCTTGGTATGTATGAATTTAGCTTATACTCAGGGTGAATACCCTGCTGAAAATTACTTTGGAGCAAAGTATCACGATGAAGCTATTGTAGGTGCTTACAAATATCCTTACAGCCTAGTTAATATGCCACAAAGAGATAAAGATGATTTAGACCGCTTTTTCTCATATCGTATTCCTAGAGTTAACAATGATGAATACTATAAAAATGCTGAAAAACCTACAACAAACACTTTTGTGGCAGAAAAAGAAAAAATAAGTTTTGAAGATTCTAGAGCCGTAATAAATTTGTTTAGAGACAACAATCCAGAATCATTACTTAACACTCTTAAAACAAACTAAAAAAGGAACGCAAAACTGCGTTCTTTTTTTTCAAATATTAAGCATTAGTAAGCTACATAATATTTCCCCAACCCGTTTCTTTGTTCAAGTTGGTGGCTTCGGGATTTAAAGGACCTTCTATAACATTGGCGTTTTTCCCTGACTGGTGAGTTTCTTCTTTCTGCTTAAATGAGCTTGCACCAAGGACATTTCTTCCTGTTATAAGATCAGGAGCTTCATTTCCTTTTTTATCTACATTTTCATTTACATCTGCTTGTTGTTCTACTTGTTTTTCTGGTTGATGTTGTTTTCTAAAATAGTCGACAGCAGCAGACGCTGTTGGTGAATCACCACTTGTTACTTTAGAAGTGTTTAGGTTTTGTGATTCTGGTTTAGGGACTTCTTTAATCTTAGCTTCGTTTTTAATTGATTTTATTTCGTTTGTATTTTCTTTGACTTGTTCTCTAATGGATTGACTTTCAAGTTGTTCTTCCACTGATTTTTTGGCAACTTCACCCTTTTTAACTTGGGTTTCTAGTTGTTCGTTTCTTGCCTTGTCTTCTTTATTAAGGTCTTTAGTAGCCTTAGGAAGAGCTTCGTTTGCCACAGCTGCGGCTTGTTTTGCAAACTCTTCTATTACAGGTTTAGATTTTTCTTTAAATTCTTGTTCCTGAGCTGCAAAAAGTGGATTAACATTGCTTACATCTTCAATACATTTGTCCAATAATTCGCTTACAGCTTTATAGTTTTTATCTTGCAAAAAGTATTTTTCAATTTTTGCATATTCGCCATTAAACTTTTCAAGAATAGCCAAAGCATATGGGGTGTTAAGTTGTTTCAACAACTCCAATCTTTTAGTAAGATATTCTTTATAAATTCTATTGTATTCTTTTTTAGTAAGACGAGCCATATTGTTGTTAAGGTTGCGACGAGCATTAACATATGCAAGTGTTTCAATATCGTCCACCTTAAACTCTTTAACCGATTTTTCGTCGTCATCTTGTTTTAATTTTACATTAAAAAACTGGTATGTTTTTTCAATAAAGTCGTCCAATTTTTCGGTGTAAGAAGCAACACAAGTTTTAATTGTGTTTTGAATATATCCATTAATTTTGTACTCGTTTTCTAGCACAAAAAGTTCTGCCAAAGCAAGCTCTTTAATGGTGTTTTTTTGGAAAGTTATTTCAAACATCATTTCGCCTTTACCGGGCACAAAAGCGGAGCAAAAAACAGAGTTTTTAAAAACTGACCTTTTATATTTTTTTACCTTTTTTAATTCGTCGACAATACTATTAGGAATAACATAATCTCCCTTTTCATTGTATGCGCCAAGTAAATCGTTGGAAATTACATTAACCTTTTCGGTTGTATAATCATCGTATGTATCTTTTTTAAGGAAATCATCGTATAATTCACTCATACTTATACCTCTCTCACTACTAATTAGTATATCAAATTTTTTATCAAAAACAAAAAGATTTTTAACATATTCGACAATTTATATCCATTTTTAACAACCGCCAACCAAAATTTAATTACCGCTGGATATAAAATCAAAAAAATCACTACATCTCGTAGTGATTTTTTTTGTTATTGTAATTAAGCAATAATGCTAGATACAACGCCAGAACCAACTGTACGGCCACCTTCACGAATAGCGAAACGAAGACCTTGTTCGATAGCGATTGGAGTGATTAGCTTAATAGTCATTCTTACGTTATCACCTGGCATAACCATTTCAACTCCTTGTGGAAGTTCAATAGAACCAGTAACATCAGTTGTACGGAAGTAGAATTGTGGACGGTAACCATTAAAGAATGGAGTATGACGGCCACCTTCTTCTTTCTTCAAAACGTAAACTTCTGCAGTAAATTCTGTATGTGGGTGAATTGTACCTGGTTTAGCAAGAACTTGACCTCTTTCGATATCAGCTCTTTCAATGCCACGTAGCAACAAACCAATATTATCACCAGCAACTGCTTGGTCTAGAAGTTTTCTAAACATTTCAACACCAGTAACAACTGATTGTTTTTTAGAACCCATACCAACGATTTCAACAGTATCACCAACTTTAACAGTACCTCTTTCTACTCTACCAGTAGCAACAGTACCACGACCTGTGATTGTGAAAACGTCTTCAACTGGCATCAAGAAAGGTTTGTCAGTTGCTCTTTGAGGTTCTGGAATATAGTTGTCAAGAGCATCCATCAACTCGTCGATACATTTTGTATCTGGACCAGTGATGTTGCCAGCCTTAGCAGCTTCTAGAGCTTTTAGGGCGCTACCTTTGATAATAGGAGTTGTGTCTCCTGGGAAACCATACTCAGTAAGTAGGTCTCTAATATCCATTTCTACTAGGTCTAGTAGTTCAGGATCATCTACTTGGTCGATTTTGTTCATAAATACGATAATGTATGGAACACCAACTTGACGAGCAAGTAAGATGTGTTCTCTTGTTTGAGGCATAGGACCATCAGTTGCAGCAACAACTAGGATAGCACCGTCCATTTGAGCAGCACCAGTAATCATGTTTTTAACATAGTCAGCGTGACCTGGGCAGTCTACGTGAGCGTAGTGACGTTTGTCAGTTTCGTACTCAACGTGAGCAGTGTTAATGGTGATACCTCTTGCTCTTTCTTCTGGGGCTTTATCAATAGCACTATAATCCATTGCTAATGCTTTACCCTTAGCTGCTTGAGTAAGTGTGATAGCAGCTGTTAAAGTTGTTTTACCATGGTCAACGTGTCCAATGGTACCCACATTTATGTGTGGTTTAGTTCTTTCGAATTTCTCTTTAGCCATTATTTATTATCCTCCTATACTTTATTAAATATTAGCTGTTTTTTTTGTTGCCTATAATTTTTTCTGCAACATTTTTAGGAACTTCCGCATAGTGCGAGAATTCCATATTGAAGCTACCTCTGCCTTGAGTAAGTCCTCTTAGGTCTGTTGCATAACCAAACATTTCTGCAAGAGGAATTTGAGCGTCGATAACTTGTGTACCGTTTCTAAGTTCGGTGCCACTTAACACACCTCTACGGCGGTTAATGTTGCCCATAACATCGCCAAGATATTCATCTGGCATTTCTACTTCAACCTTCATAATAGGCTCTAGTAGAATTGGGTTACCCTTCCTAGCACCTTCCTTAAATGCTAGCGAACCAGCAATTTTGAAAGCCATTTCAGAAGAGTCAACATCGTGGTAAGAACCATCGAAAACAGTCGCTTTAAAGTCTACGGTTTCATAGCCAGCCAAAACACCATTTTGTTTGGCTTCTTGAATACCACTATCGATAGCTGGAATGTATTCCTTAGGAATTACACCACCAACAATTTTATTTTCAAATTTGTAGCCTTCACCTGGTTGTAAAGGTTCCATTTTAATCCAGCAGTGACCATATTGACCACGACCACCAGACTGACGGATATACTTACCTTCAACTTCAACAGGTTTTGTAATAGTTTCACGGTAAGCAACTTGTGGAGCACCAACAGTAGCTTCAACCTTAAACTCTCTAACCAAACGGTCAACGATAATTTCTAGGTGAAGTTCGCCCATACCTGCAATAATTGTTTGACCAGTTTCTTGGTCGGTGTAGGTTTTAAATGTTGGGTCTTCTTCGGCAAGTTTAATAAGTGCCAAAATCATTTTTTCTTGACTTGCTTTTGTTTTTGGTTCAATAGCAACTCTAATAACTGGGTCTGGGAAATCCATACTTTCTAGGATGATTGGAGCATTTTCTGCGCACAATGTTTCACCAGTAGTAGTGTCTTTTAGACCAACTATTGCAATAATTTCACCAGCATAAGCTTCTTCAATTTCTTGACGGTTGTTGGCGTGCATTCTAATCAAACGACCTACTCTTTCGCGTTTGTTTTTGCAAGGGTTATAAACATAACTTCCAGCAGTAAGAACACCACTATAAATACGGAAGAATGTTAAACGACCTACGAATGGGTCTGTCATAATTTTAAATGCTAAGCCAGCAAATGGCTCTGTATCACTACTATGACGAGCAATAACTTCACCAGTTTTTGGATCGGTACCTTTAATGCTTTCAATGTCAGTAGGAGCTGGCATATAGTCAACCATAGCGTCCAAAAGTTTTTGAATACCTTTGTTTCCTAAAGCTGTACCACAGCAAGCTGGGAAAATATTCATTTTAATAGTACCTTCACGGATACCTTTTTTAATGTCTTCAATGCTAAGTTCTTCACCAGCAAAGAATTTTTCTAGAAGTGCGTCGTCTTGTTCGGCAGCAACTTCAATTAATTCTTGACGATATTTAGCAGCAATTTCCTTGTATTCATCTGGAATTTCTTCTACAGTAATATCTGTACCAAGGTCGTTGTTGTAAATATATGCTTTGTTTTCAACAAGATCAATAATACCTTTGAAAGTTTCGCTTGCGCCAATTGGAATTTGAATAGGAACTGCATTAGAACCTAATCTTGCTTTGATTTTTTCTACAACTCTTAAAAAGTCTGCATCAGGTCGATCCATTTTGTTTACAAAAATCATTCTTGGAACTTTGTATTTATCAGCTTGACGCCATACTTTTTCACTTTGAGGTTGAACGCCTTCACGAGCACTAAACAATGCAACTGCACCGTCCAATACTTTTAAGCTACGCTCAACTTCGGCTGTAAAGTCTACGTGACCTGGAGTATCAATAATGTTTATTTGATGACCTTTCCAGTAGCAAGTAGTAGCAGCACTAGTAATAGTAATACCACGTTCTTGTTCCTGAACCATCCAGTCCATAGTTGCCTCACCTTCGTGAACCTCACCAATTTTGTGGGTTTTTCCGGTGTAGAACAAAATTCTTTCTGTTGTTGTTGTTTTACCTGCATCAATATGGGCCATAATACCAATATTTCTTAGCAAGCTTAACGGAGTTTGTCTAGGCATAATTTATTTCCACCTTTCTTACCAACGATAATGAGCAAATGCCTTATTGCTTTCGGCAATTCTATGCGTATCGTCTTTTTTCTTGAATGCTCCACCTGTACTATTGTGAGCGTCCATAATTTCTGCTGCTAGTTTTTGATCCATATCTCTTTCAGATCTTTTTCTAGCATAATCAACCAACCATCTAATTGCAAGAGTTTGTTGACGGTCAGCTCTAATTTCAATTGGAACTTGGTAGTTAGCACCACCTACACGTCTTGCTTTAGTTTCTAGCAATGGTTTAACATTTTCCAAAGCTTCATTAAAGTAAGCCAATGGTTCTACACTAAGTTTTTCATGTATGATATCAAATGCCCCATACACAATGCCTTGCGCAACTGCTTTTTTACCATCTAACATAACTTGATTAATAAGTTTTGTTACAACTTTACTTCCGTATTTAGCATCAGGCAAAACATCTCTTTTAGGAGCACGGTCTCTTCTTGGCATAATGTTTTCTCCTTATATTATTTTAAATTATTTCTTGGCTTTTTTAGCGCCATATTTACTACGAGATTGTTTTCTCTTTGCTACACCGGCAGTATCCAATGTTCCGCGGATGATATGATAACGAACACCTGGTAAATCTCTTACCCTTCCACCACGAATCAAAACAACGCTGTGCTCTTGAAGATTGTGACCTTCACCAGGAATGTACACAGTACCTTCTTGCTTGTTGCTTAGACGAACTCTGGCAATTTTACGAAGTGCCGAGTTTGGCTTTTTAGGAGATGTAGTAGTAACACTTAAGCATACACCTCTTTTTTGTGGGTTTTCATCCAAAATAGGAACAGTTGATTTTACTGCCACTTTCTTTCTGCCTTGTTTAACTAATTGATTAATTGTTGGCATTATAACCCTCCTAAGATTAATAAGTTTCAAAACATTCTTTTCAACCATAAAGACCGTTTTGAAAAAAGTAATTTATCTCTCATAGCACAAATTAAATAGTATCGAGAGATTTTGTTTCACCCAACTTTAATCACACCAAAGAAAATTAGGAAAACTTGTTTTAGTTTAGATGTCACTAAAACGCATACTATTAACGCTTAATATTCTACCAAAACAATTACCCAATGTCAACATTTTTACGAAATATAATACATAAATATTTTTATATTTTTTTAAGAGTTTTTGCTAAAATTAACCATATATTAATTATTTATCTACCCCACCTACAATTTTCAACATAAAATTATAAAAATTATTGTTAATAATCAAATTTATCATCACCAAACATTGTAGATAAACAACAGTTTTAATATACTCAATATTTAAAGATATAATGATTTAAAAAAAAATAAACCTTATTATTAAAGGTTTATAATTACAATATTGGATTGTTTTTATTGTCTAGTTTTGCATCAACTAGTACGCAAATTTGTTTAGGATAATTCGCCACCACAGTGTTAAACGGTGTTGGCTCATTAAAAGTTAAATTATTTTTAATAGCAATACTCATATGTGCAGCAAGTAGTTCTTCCATCTTTTTATGTGCTTCTTCTACACTATCGCCTTCGGTAAAAAGGCTAAGGTCGTAAATAGCCATAACAGTAGAGCCACTTTCTTCGTCAACGAAAATAACTGCAGGATACTTAAAGGTCTTCATAACTTCTCCCATTTCTCGATTATCTTAGCATTAGTATAACAAAAAAAAATGAGTTTGTAAAATTTAAAACCAATAAAAAATAATATTTTTTTATAAAAACAAAAAAAATTTGGAGCTGTTGCTCCAAATATAATTATCTTTTAAATTTAACCATAACATTATCGTTTTGCATTCTAGGGTTTCTATCTGCTTGGGTTTCACGATTTTGAAAAGGTCTTTTTGCTTCTTCAATGGCTGCTGTCATATTGTTGTTTGGACAAATTTCTGTAACATCTTTTGCAACTTGTTCACAATTTTTACGAGCTTCCTTATCGGCAAAATAATACACTTCTTCAAACACTTTATTATATCCGCGTTTTTCAAGGCAATTTTTAAGTTCGCTACCGCCATTAGTCATTTGCAAATATGCGGCTGGAATTAAACTTCTAGTCAATTCTAAAAGTCCTTTTTCTTCATTCCCAAAAACCATTACATTATGCAAAAAATCAGTTTCTTTTTCTCTACCACTTATATAAGAAAGCAACTTTTCTTTACGCATCATTGTTTTAATCTTGCCGTCTTTTTTAAAGTAAGTCATAACATCATCCACACAAAAAGTTTCACCGTCAAGACCCCTTATTAGACATTCGTATTCGTGTAGTCCAATTTTACTATCTTTTTTATTGTTGTTTAATGAAGTATTTTTACCAGTCATAATCATTATCTCCTTCATTGTTAACCACATTATACTATAAAAATTAAATTTTGTAAATACTTATTTTAAAGTTTTTTTACTGTTTTTTAATTTTTATTTAAAAATTATTTAAAAACGGCTAAATAAAGCCATTTTATAAAAACAAAAAGATTGATAAAAATACCAATCTTTTTGTGTAAACAGCATCACTTAATAACATTAAAATTCTTGATTTTCATCAAACAATTTTGAAGTTTCTTCATCCATACCAGCTTCACCAGCAACAATGTCGGCTTCTACAACTGGAGTAAGGTCCTTAACCGCCTTATAACCAGTACCAGCAGGAATTTGTTTACCAATCATTAAGTTTTCTTTTAAGCCAACTAGATTATCAACCTTGCCTTTAATAGCAGCATCGGTTAGCACTCTACTTGTTTCTTGGAATGCAGCAGCAACCAAGAAGCTTGGGTTGGAAAGACTTGCTTTAGTAATACCCTGAACCATACGTTTAGCAGTAGCAGGAATACCGCCTTCTGCAATAACGCGTTCGTTTTCTTCTTCGTATTTGTAGTGGTCTACAACTTCGCCAATTAGCAAGTTTGTGCTACCACTATCTTCAATTTTAACATTTCTAAGCATTTGTTTAATAATAATTTCAACGTGTTTTGTGTTCAAATCAACGCCTTGTGACGAATAGGTTGAAAGAATTTCTTCCAACAAATAGTTTTGAACATCACGCACACCACGAGTAAGCAAAATATCGTTTGGATAAATACTACCTTCAGTAAGTACGCTACCAGCTTCCACAAAGTCGCCATTTTTAACTTTAAGTTTAACGCCATATGGAATAATGTAGTGACCATCGCCGTCGCTGTTTTTAACAGTAACTTCGTAATATTTACCACCATCTTTATTTTGTGCTTGCATTTCTTTTAGCAATACTTTACCAGCAACTTCACTAACGGTTGCACCGCCCTTAGGACGACGTGCTTCCAAAAGTTCGGCAACACGTGGAAGACCTTGTGTAATATCGGCAGCATTGGCAACACCACCAGTGTGGAAGGTACGCATTGTAAGCTGAGTACCTGGCTCACCAATAGCTTGAGCTGCAATAATACCAACCGCTTCACCAACTGGAACGATACGGTTGTTGGACATATTTTTACCATAACATTTAGCACAGCAGCCATTTTTGCTATGGCAAGTAAGAACTGTACGAATTTCTACACTTGTAATGCCAGCGGCAACAACAGCGTCGGCCATATCAGGTGTAATCATAGTATCTGCAGGAACGATAACCTTTTTAGTTTTTGGATTAACGATATCTGAAACGCTATAACGACCAATAATACGTTGTTGAAGGCTACTAACTTTTGTGCCGTCTTTTTCAAGAGCGGTAACAACCATACCTTTAACTTTTTCGCCGTTGTTTTTAAAACAATCGTCTTCGGTGATAATAATTTCTTGAGCAACAGCCTCTAGCCTACGGGTCAAATAACCTGAGTCGGCTGTTTTTAATACCTTATCGGCAAGACCTTTACGACCACCACGAGATGAAATAAAGTACTCAATTGGAGTCATACCAGTACGGAAGTTAGATTTAACTGGAATATCAACTTCTCTACCAGATGTGTTAGCCATTAGACCACGCATACCGCAAAGTTGAAGAACCTGTTTGATGCTACCACGAGCACCAGAGTCGGCCATCATTCTAACTGGGTTTAGCGGATCCATAGTAGAAAGCACAATGCCTTCTAGTTGTTTAGTAACATCTTTCCAAAGTTTGATGTTTCTTTCTAGTTTTTCTTTTAAGGTAATAAAACCACGTTGGTAGTACATTTCATTGTTAAGCACTTCTTTTTCGGCTGCAGCAACAAGCTGATCTTTCTCTTTTGGGATAACCATATCAAACACGTTGATAGTAATAGCGCCAATTGTAGAGTATTTATAACCCATTTCCTTAATGTGGTCTAGCATTTTAACAGTTTCGGTTGTGCCAAGTCTGTTAAAGCAGTTTTTAATAATAACATCAAGTTTTTTCTTAGTTACTAGAAAATCAATTTCGTAATTAAGAATTGTGTTTTCGTCCAATCTATCTACAAAGCCTAAGTTTTGTGGAATATTGGAGTTGAATATAATTTTACCAACAGTTGTAGGAATCTTTTTAACAATATGTTTGCCGTCAAAATCACATTCACGACGTACAAATATTTTAGATTGAATTTCTACAACGCCAGTTTGATAAGCCATAATAGCTTCTTCTTCGTTTTTAAAGTACTTGCCTTCACCCTTAGCGCCTGCTTTTTCTACAGTTAGGTAGTAGCTACCCAAAACCATATCCTGAGTAGGAGTACAAATTGGCGAACCATCAGATGGTTTGCAAATGTTGTTGGAAGAAAGCATAAGTAGTCTTGCTTCGGCAATTGCTTCTGGGCTTAGTGGAACGTGAACAGACATCTGGTCACCATCGAAGTCGGCGTTAAAGCCGCCACAAACAAGCGGATGAAGCTTAATTGCTCTACCTTCTACTAGCACTGGCTCAAACGCTTGAATAGAAAGACGGTGAAGAGATGGAGCACGGTTTAGTAAAACTGGGTGATCCACAATAACTTCTTCCAAAATATCCCAAACTACGGATTTTTGGCGTTCAATCATACGTTTTGCAGCTTTAAAGTTAAGCGAAATATTGCGCTCAACAAGTTTGTGCATAATAAATGGTTTAAATAGTTCCAATGCCATTTCTTTAGGAAGACCGCATTGATACATTTTAAGTTCTGGACCAACTACGATAACCGAACGGCCTGAGTAGTCAACACGTTTTCCTAATAAGTTTTGACGGAATCTACCAGGTTTACCCTTTAGAGATGCTGTTAAACTCTTTAGTTCGCGTTGTTTTGGACCTTGAACAACTTTACCGCGTTTGCCGTTTTCAATTAAAGCATCAACTGCTTCTTGAAGCATACGTTTTTCATTTCTAACAATAACTTCTGGAGCGCCAATTGAAATAAACTTTTTCAAACGGTTGTTACGGTTAATAATTCTACGATACAAATCGTTAACGTCGGATGTAGCAAATCTGCCGCCGTCCAACTGAATCATAGGTCTTATATCTGGTGGAATAACTGGAATAACATCCAAAATCATCCATTCTGGGCGGTTTCCACTCTTTCTAAAACCTTCAATAATTTCCAATTTTTTGTTGGCTTTAATTTTCTTTTGACCCTTAGATTTATCACTAATAGCTTTTAATTCGGCACTTTCTTTATCAAGATCTATTTGAGAAAGTAGTTCCTTAATAGCTTCGCCACCCATACCAGCTCTAAAACCATCTTTGCCATATTTTTCCATGGCCTCACGGTATTCAAAATCGGTAAGAAGTTGCATTTTTTGATAACCTGAATTAGCAGGGTCTAGCACAACGTAGCTAACATAATATACAATGCGTTCTAGTTGTTTTGTGTTAAGACCAAGCAAAACACCAATACGCGAAGGAACGCTTTGCATAAACCAAATGTGAGCAACTGGAGTAGCAAGCTCAATATGTCCCATACGCTCACGTCTAACGCTGCTTGTGGTAACTTCTACTCCACATTTGTCACAAATTACGCCTTTATGGCGAATTCTTTTATACTTTCCGCAATGACATTCCCAGTTTTTCTTAGGTCCAAAAATACGTTCGCATAGTAGACCGCCAGTTTCTGGTTTGTGTGTACGGTAGTTAATAGTTTCACTTTTAGTAACTTCACCGTGACTCCATTCTCTGATTTTGTCTGGGGAAGCAATACCAATTCTAATAGATGCTAAATTATTTAATTCAAACATTTTTTAATCCCCCTTATTCCTCGTCGTCAAAGTCGTCAAACAATGTAGTTTCATCAAATATACCATCGAAGTCGTCGTTTTCTTCTAGGTCGCCTTCAGTTTCGGCGTTTTTATCGTCGTCAAACTCAAGAGCAATATCTTTAATATCTTCTTTACCCTTAGTAACTTCGGCAAATGTTTCTATTGTGTCATTGCTTAGGTCACTTAGATTAAATTCTTTGTTAGTATCAGTTAATAGTTTAATATCTAGCCCCAAACCTTGAAGTTCTTTAATTAACACCTTAAACGATTCTGGAATGCTAGGTTGTGGCAACTGTTGACCTTCAATAATTGCCTTGTAAGTTGCAAGTCTGCCTTCTACATCATCGGACTTAACAGTTAACATTTCTTGCAACAATTTGCTTGCGCCATATGCTTCTAGCGCCCAAACTTCCATTTCACCAAAACGCTGACCACCAAACATAGCTTTACCACCAAGTGGTTGTTGGGTAACATAAGCGTAAGGACCCGTAGAACGAGCGTGCATTTTATCGTTAACCATATGCTCTAGTTTGATGTAGTACATATAACCTACAGTAACAGGGTTTTCAAATGGCTCGCCTGTACGACCGTCGTACAACTGAATTTTTCCGTTTTCTGGGAAGTTGTTTTCTTTTAATAATTGTTGAATGTCGCTTTCTTTAACACCATCGAATACTGGGGTTGCAATTTTAATACCTAAAGCTTTAGCAACCAAACCTAAGTGAACTTCTAGCACCTGCCCTACGTTCATACGGCTAGGAATACCTAGTGGGTTAAGCACTATGTCAATAGGTTGACCATTAGCCATAAATGGCATATCGGCTTCTGGAAGAATACGCGAAACAATACCTTTGTTTCCGTGACGACCAGCCATTTTATCACCAACACTAATTTTACGTTTTTGAGCGATTGTAACCTTAACCATTTGGTTAACGCCAGTTTCTAGTTCGTCTTTGTTTTTACGTGAGAAGACTTGGACATCTACAACAACACCGCTAATTCCGTGTGGAACACGCAAGCTTGTATCTTTAACATCACGCGCCTTTTCGCCAAAGATTGCTCTTAGTAATCTTTCTTCTGGTGTAGGTTCGGTTTCGCCCTTAGGTGTAACTTTACCAACCAAAATATCGCCAGGTTTAACTTCGGCACCAACTCTAATGATACCATTTTCGTCTAGTTCTTTAAGTACATCTTCGCCCAAGTTAGGGATATCACGAGTAAATTCTTCGTCGCCTAATTTTGTGCTACGACACTTAACTTCTTCTTCTTTTAATGAAATAGATGTATAAACATCTTCTTTTACAAGTCTTTCGCTAAGTAGTACGGCGTCTTCGTAGTTATAACCTTCCCAGTTCATAAATGCAATTAGCATATTTTTGCCAAGAGCAAGTTCGCCGTTATCGGTAGAATAACCATCTGCAAGAGTGTCGCCTGCTTTAACTTTTTGACCGTGTTTTACAATTGTTTTTTGATTTATAGTACTATCTTGGTTTGTTTTTCTAAACTTAATAAGTTCGTACTCATCTTCCTTGCCATCATCGGTAGCAACCACAATTTTGTTGCCGTCGGCATACTTTACAACACCGCTATTTTTAGCAACAATAATTGCGCCGTTATCTTTAGCTATTTTATGTTCAACACCTGTAGCAATAATAGGCGCTTCGGTTTTGATTAGTGGAACAGCCTGACGTTGCATATTCGCACCCATTAAGGCACGGGCTGTATCATCGTTTTCTAGGAAAGGAATAAGGCTTGTAGGAACAGAGATAAGTTGACCTGGAGTAACATCCATATAATCAACTTGCGATTTGTTTACTTCCACAATTGTGTCGTAATAACGGCACACAATACGGTCGTTTTTAAAGCTTCCGTCTGGGTTTAGTGGTTCTGTGGCTTGACAAATATAACAGTATTCGTCTTCGTCTGCCATTAAGTAAACAACATCGTTTGTAACAACACCTTTTGTTTTGTCTACTTTACGATATGCGGTTTCAATAAAACCATAATCGTTAACACGTGCTGCGCAAGCAAGTGAGTTAATAAGACCAATGTTGCCGCCTTCTGGTGTTTCGATAACACAAATACGGCCATAGTGACTGTGGTGAATATCACGCACTTCGTCGGTTGCACGGTCTTTTTTAATACCGCCTGGACCAACAGCCGAAATACGACGTTTTTGAGCAAGTGAGCTTAGTGGGTTCATTTCGTCCATCAATTGGCTAAGTTGGTGACTTGCCAAAAAGTCTTTAAATGCACGGTTAATTGCTCTTGCGTTAACAACTTGTGCAGGGGTAATATCTGTAAGGTCGTGACTTTGAAGTGTTTCTTTAACAGCGTTTGTAAGTCTGTTCATACCGCTTCTAAGAGCGTCTTGCAACAACTCACCAGCGCCTTTGATTCTACGGTTGCATAGGTGGTCTACATTGTCTACTTCGCCAATACCGTTGTTAAGGTCTAGGAAATAACTTACAGTAGCCAAAATATCGTCTATAGTAAGTGTGCTACCTACCAAAGTATCTACGTTATTTTTAATTGCTTCAATGCGCTCGTCTTTAGTTTTGTATTCTTTAAGAAGTTCTTGAAGTGCAGGATAATATACAAAATGGTTAATTCCAAGTTCTTTTTCGTTGCATTTAACAAACTCGCTAAGTTTAACACGGTTGTTGCCATACAAACGATGCTTTTTGCCGTTTTTGATAACCCAAACATTGTTTATGCCACTATGTTGAATTTTGTATGCGGCTTCTTTAGAAATAACTTCGCCTTCTTTAACCAAAACATTTTTGTTTACGGTTATATCTTCGCCAGCAGTAAGACCAGTAAGTCTTGTAGCTAGTGACAACTTTTTATCCACTTTATAACGGCCTACTTCGCCAAGGTTGTAATATTGTGTGCTAAAGAATTGCGAGAAGATGTATTGTTTTGTAGCTTCGGCATTAGGAATTTCGCTAGGACGTGTTTTACGGCTAAGCTCCATCAATGCGTCGTTTTGAGTTTCAAAACCATCTTTTTCTAGTGTGCCTTTAATAACTTCGTCGTTTCCAAAAATGTCTAGGATTTTTTCGCTTGTTAGTCCAAAACATTTTAGGAAAATACCAAGTGAAAGTTTTCCGCCTTTATCCAAAGCAACCCTTAGTGCATTTGGGTCTTTTTCACGTTGTTCTATTTCTAGCCAGCTACCACGTTTTGGATTTAGAGTGCTCGCAAAAATTTCTCTACCAGTTTTGTCTACAACTTTAGAGTAATATACGCTTGGACTTTTTACTATTTGGCTAACCACTACCCTTTCAATTCCGTTAAAGATAAATGTGCCTTCTTCGGTCATAAGTGGAACATCACCTAGGAACACATCACTCTCAATAACTTCACCTGTTTCTTTAATAACAAGCCTTACCTTTACGGTTAGCGGAATTGTGTAGTTTGCACCTTTACGTTTTGTTTCGGCTTTACTAAATTTTGGTGTGTCACCAAGCCTGCAATCTAGCAAATATACTTCTGCCTTGCCGCTATAGTCGGTAATTGGTGAAAACTCGTTAAGCACTTCTTGAATGCCAGTTTTTAAAAACTTGTAGTAAGAATCCTTTTGGATCTCTAGCAAATATGGAAGTTCTATTACATCTTTGGTTTTACCAAAAGTATATCTAACATTGTTGCCATACTTTACTTTTCTAATGTTTTTAGTGTCAAGCATAAATTAAATCCCCTTAAAAAATTAATTAAATATTTAATTGTAAAAGAAAAATGCGCGTTTCTTAAGCAATTTTACCATATGTAAAAAGCCAAAAACCCACCAAGCGTAGCCTATTTAGGCTAAGCTAACTGTGGGTTATTAAACTAAATTATTAAAAACCAATCACCGAAAACGCACACTTCTCTATAATAATAGTGAACTAAGTATACCACACGTCCCAAAAACTGTCAACCACTTTTAACAAAATTTAACCAATTTTTTTACAAAAAAAACACCCCTAAGTTAACCTACCCCTTAGGAGTGCCTTTATTATTTAATGATATATTATTATATAATAACAATAATTTATAATACATATAGCAGTAAAATTGCAAAAACATTATAAATTCTTTTTATTAGAAGCATTTTAGCCATAAATGTTTACATTTTGTTAATTTTAACCTAAAACGATTGATAGTTAAACGTTTCAACAATATAAAAACTATTATAATTTCCACTAAGTATTTTTTCATATATACTGAAAGTCAATAGAATTACACTTCCATTATAAGACGCCTCTATTTGACTCCACCCACTAACAGGAGAAATCGAATATTTGTTAGAAATAACATTCCCGTCATAATATACTCCCCTTGGAGTAATATATACTGTAAGCATGTACTTAGGAAAATATACGAGATTTTTCCATTGAGCCTTGTTAATTAATGGAATTATTATCGCAGAATCATCTCCTTTATCGCCTATTGATGTCAAATCCTTTTTAACATTGTCAATATAAATATTAACTAGAGTTCTTTTTCCTTTTGTATCGCACGTCAAATCGCGAATTTCCAATTTTTTCTCACACGCTATAACATTTTTCCATTTATCATAAGTTTCTTTATTATATCCACGCAAAGTAAACACACCATCATTAACTTTTGCAATTGTATACATATAACTATCATCATAAATAAACGAGTTGTTTATAGTTAAACCACTATATACACCATGAATATAGGTTCTATTATGCCCAATATTTCCAGTTCGTGTTCTGCCTGTAATATTAGAATAAATATCACTGTTGTGTAATGCTATGCTATATGCCATAACATTTGAAATCCATTCATCTTTATCGTTTGCTGCTTGCACAATGGCAGAACTTAAACCATTCACATAAAAATGTGAGTAAACATAATTAAACCCATACAAATCCACATTTTGGACTTTATCCACAGATCTAACCACATCATCACACATTCTTATTTTGTTGTTGTTGTAAGTTAAAGTACCAATGTTAAAGTAGCCCACAATACCGCTTACGCAACTTACACCAGAAAGTTTAATTTTATTATCTGCAGACGCACCACTAACTGTGTTTCCGTAAATTATAAATCTATTAGCATAAGAATAACCTAAAATACCACCAACATAAAATCTACCATTTATATTTGCAGTATTTTTATTATCACGAATTGTTGTTAGGTATGCGTTTCCAAGCCCAGTACAATTATCTTTAGTAAACAATGCACCCTGTAAATATCCAATAACACCACCGGTATAATTTAAACCATTTACTTGTCCATTGTTTGTGTTGCTAAGAACAGTAATACTATCCCCTTTTATCGTTTTAAATCTAGCATTATCTGGAGATGTTGTATCTGTAAAGTTTTCACCAACTTTAACATACTTTTTATCAACATTATGACTTAAGAAACCAACTATTCCACCTACATAAGAATTGTTGTTTTCTCCAGTACTTGTAACTGTGCCGTTATTAACATTGTTGTAAATAAAGTAGTAGTCATAAACATAACCAACTATTCCGCCTACACATTTTAAGCCTGTAATGTTGCCAGTATTTGTGTTTCCTAGCCCTTTACTCCACAAACCAAGGTTTGTTTTGAATGCTTTTCCTACAATACCGCCAGCATAATCCAAACCAGAAGAAATCTTCTTGTTGTTTTTATTTCCATAAAAGTTGTTGAAAGCATTAGAACTTCCATTAGAATACTTGTTCCCTGACAAACAATACACATCGACAAGTCCCGCAATACCACCAACAGCAGTACCATTCAAATCATCTGAGCTATCGGCAAATATGTTCAATGCTACATTGTTTTCACAATTAACAACATTGTTCCACGTTGTGTTTTTGTTGTATTCTTTTTCACTTAAATACAATTGTCCAACAATACCACCAAGATTGATTGGTTTATATGATGTAACATCATATCCCGATGTTTTACAACTAGTAATATTGGAATCTGTGGCTTTACCTACAATAATACCAAAGTTTTCCAAACTGCCACTATTTTCAAAACTAATTGCTTTAGCAAGGTAAACTTCACAGTTTTCAAAGTTTACATTATTACTTTCGCCAGCAATTACACCAACATTAGTTAATGCAAAGTTGATACCAAAATTGTCTGTTAAGTCCAACCTAACTTTAATGTCACTAACTTTCGCATTTTCAAGTTGAAGATTAGCAAACAATCCGCCTGCTTGTAAAATCTCTTTGTCGGTTATTGTAATTGTGTGACTGCTGTCGCCAAGCACATAATGTCTGAATGGGAAATATTCGTTTCCAATAGTAACATCGCCAGAGAATGTTACATCACTACTGAAGTTGTAAGTTAAGCCATATGTTTTATAATATTTAGTGTTTTCATATCTAAATCGAGAGAATTTTGCATACGCTAGTTGCGATGTTATTACTTTTGTAGATATGCCAATAATTTCATCATAAACAGTAGGCTCGTTTAGTGAATTTATCGTAACACCATCAACATTCGCTGCTTCTACTTCACACACCCAACCTGGAATTTTTTGAGAAGAAAGTGAAGTAAAGCTTTTTACATTAACAAAGTCACGCATTGTAGTGTTGTCGCTAACAGTTGTTATGCCGTCTAGCGTTCCTGCAGTGCTGTTTTTAGCATAATTATCATATGCACCACTATTAAACCAAATACCCTTTACAATACTATTTTTATCAGCCACACACATAGCAAGGTCAATATTTCCAAACATTTTGGCTGTGTCTTGTGCTTTCCAATTTAAGAATATATTGTTTACAGACGTATTATAATTATATTCATTGGTTAATGGACAGTTGTTTATTAAATTATAATTTGCAAGCGAAGCATTAAGTTGTGTTTCAAGAATGTAAATTTTATTGTTGCCAGAGTCGCTACCATTAGCCCATTGTCTGCCGTAAATTAAATAAACATTTTTTAAGCTACCAACAACATTGCCATTAACAACGTTGTTTTGTATCAATATTGCTTTACGATATTTTCCATCAAATTGTATATCTGGTCTTACGCTACCAGCAACAAAGCCAATCGATTTTGTTGTGGCAGAAGTTATATTGAAAGTAGTGTTAACATCACAACCAAGTATTTGCGAACCGCTGGTTATTACACCAACAACACCACCAACATCGTTTGTACTACTTACACCATTAACAAAAATATTGTTTTCGCTACTTACTTTTGCGTAAAACACAACCGTATCACATTCAACACAACCTGCCACCATACCAGTGTATAGTGCACGGCTTTCTAGTGTGTTGCCTTGCAATAATACAGTGTTTATTTTTGTGTTTTTAGCATAACCAACAACCGCACCCAAGTAATCGCCACTACCTATAAATTTAGAATAGTCTATTCTTACATTGTTTAATGCCGCGTTTTGCGCCACACCAAACAAGCCAACAGCTTTTGTTGAAGTACTTTCTTCACATATAATGTTTTTAATTGTATAACCATTACCATTAAATGTGCCTTTAAATGGATTATCTAGTGTTCCAATTGGAATCCACATACGTCCATTTAGGTCAATGTTAGCACTAATCTTAACTGTGTATCCTTCAAAAGAGTTTCCAGTATTAACTTGTTTTGCAAACCAACCAAGTTGTGCTGCTGTTGTTATTGTGTAAGTATTGCCAGTTGGAACAACTTCTTCCACAACATCATCATCTATCCAAGTAAGTTTTGCAAATGTTAGTCGTGGTAAACCAAAGTTGTTGGATAAATTATTAGTGTCATCTGCATTTTTTCCTGTGATTTTCCAATCGGACACACTAAATTTAGCGTTAATATCATGAATGGAATTATTTTGATATCGAATTAAATCGCCACTAGTAATTACAACCACATCGGTGTTGGTGTTTCCAAGACCGCTCAAAATGTTTGTAGCTGCAGTTAATCCCCTGCCGTCATATAAAATTCGTGCAACATATCCAAGCTGAGCATTCTTGTTTCCACCAATGTTTCCGCCGATGTTTAAAGTAGTATTTTTAGAAGACCCCTTCACTGTAGCATAGAAGTTTGTTATATTAAGATCTGATGATGGTAATAATACCGCCACAACGCCTTCATAATCCGCCCTTTCATTACTATTAATCGATATGTTTTCTAATGCTATATTTTGCATTGTAAGCTGTGCGTATCTAGAATATCCCACTACCGCAGCAACATATCCACCATAGAAATATGAGTCTTTGATGTATAGGTTTTTGATTGTTCTAGTATTTTTAATCTCGCCATCGCTTGCAAACAAACCAGCATATCCGTTTTCTACAATGTGCAAGTTAATAATTGGAACACCATTACCGTCAAAACTGTTTGGAATTACCGATATTGGTGTAAACAATCTACCAAGCATATTAATGCCCGCATACTCAGTAGTAGCTGTATGGCTAGGCTCTGTTGTGCCTGTGCCATATGCAGTTTTTGTTGTAAATTCATTGTCGCTACCATTTACTTTGTAATAACGCTTTGCACTAGCATCTGTAATATCTTCTACAACATACTGGTACCAATAGCTACCTTGATAATAGGTGTATATATATTTTTTATCTTCAATATCCAAATATGTTTTATCGCCATAACGCGCGTCTATAACAATATTATGTTTTGCATTAAATTCTTCAGCTTGTTTCGCAAACTCGTTGCTCACCCACACAAGCTGTTGGGCATTATAAACATAATATGTTTTTACATCGCCCGTTTCAGAAACCGCCGCTTTAATCGCATCAATTTCACTCCAATATTTACTTGAATCCATTTTAGTGTCATACCACTTAGGTCTAAGTGTCATTTGTAGGTCAACACTACTGTCATTTATAATGTACCACACTTTTTGTACATTAACAGCTTTTGAACCATTGGTGATTTCATAAATATCTTCTATATTATCGTCACTACCACTAATATAATAAGTTGTACGAGCGCCAAAAACTATAATACTATTTACAAATTCACCACCGCTTGTCACTGCCGTGATTTTACTTTCCACAATTAGAGAGTTTGTAAAATCAATTTTTCCAGAAGAATTTATTGTTTTATTATAAAGACCAAATGAATCTTTAATTGCCACCTTATCACTATTTATGTTGCAATCAATTAGCACACAGTTTGTAATAGAAATTTCGCCTACACCACTGTTAATGTTAACACTTATTATATTGCAGTTTTCAAGTGTAAGAGTGTTTATGTTTGCCAAATTCAAATTTACAATATTGCAATTTTTAAATGTTAAATTATTACCAGCGCAAGCAATACTATATCCCTGACCATAAATAGTGGAATTTTCTATTATAGTATCATTACTACAACTAGTATTGCCATTCAATTTTACTGTATTATTATTTTCAAGATTGTGATGTAAGCCAGCTTTATTTTTATAATCAAATGAAATATCGTTTAACCACTTTAATTTTGGGAAACCAGTACTTAAATTATAATATGCATCGTTATCTTTTAAACCATCTAGATTTATAGTATTATTTAACAACTCAGCAGTCGTTTTTGGTGTGCCAATGTCATTGTGACCCATAACAGTTTCGGTGTTGTAATATGAGTTTTCAGCTTTGCCAGTTGGATATCCACTATTTAGACCACCAACATAGCAAGTAGTACTATTTAAGTAGTCATAAACTTTTTTACTGTTTTCTACGCTATCCCCTTTTAGTGTAATAAATCCTGTAGAAACACAATTATTTATTTCACAAAAACTACCTCCTATACCACCTATGTAAATTTTTAAAGACAATGTGTCAGTGCCACTATTAACACAAGAAATATTTCCATAGTTAACACTATTAGAAACTTTCCCAGGTCCCACTGCTAGAAGTCCACCAATATTGGCATATTTTTCTCTTGTTGAATTTGCAATAGTGAAATCGATATCAACATAACTAGCTGAAGTATTAATATTACTAGTACTCATTGTTGCCACAACCCCACCTATATTATTGTTTACCACATCACTTCCGTTAACCTTAATATTTCCACCAACCACAGAGTTGTAAACAGACTTATTTGTTCCCATGCTGGCAATCAAGCCGCCAACATAAAGATAACTAACTTTCCCCGTTTCGGTTTTTACATTAATATCCGCGTTTTTCAGTATAATACCTTGAGTATCTGCTTCTCCTATATTTGCAACATTATATCCAATTGCACCGCCAATATAAACAGCGTTTGCTGCGAATTCCAACCCTGAAACCACGCCACCAGCAGCTGCACCATAGTCAATTGTTCCGCTAAAATTAATACGTGAATTTGTTATAGTTATGTTTTTCAACTCTGTATGGTTTTCGCCAGCAAATGCACCAAGATATAAGTTTTCTATTGATTGTTTGCCATCGCCACTTGCACCATAATCTGTACCAAACGAGCAGGTTGCGCCATTTTCTAGAATAATTCCAGCATCCAACTGCCCAGCAAGTACACCTACATATTCTTTTACCAAACCCGTTCCGTTATTTGCTAGTTTGGCAGCATTCATTCTATAAACATACAAAATTAATTTTGCTTCATTTTTAATTGTAATATCGGCATTAGTTGCTTTACCAAATGCACCAATATTTACACTATTTAAAACATAATCTTTACTAACGCTCGAAACACCAAAGCCTATTTCTTTTGCCACGCCACTATAAGTAGTATCTAATGTGTCAACCGTAATTCTTTCAGTCGTTTTTACTTCGCCAGCAATTAAACCTAAGTTAATGTCGGAAGTTACATATTTTTCATCAAAACCATATTTTACTTTTGGGTTGTTTGATGTAATGCTTGCGCCAAGCAATAATTTTCCTATTTCAAGCCCAGCAGTGTATTTTTCGTTGTTGCTGGTTCGCAAGTTAACCATACCAAAGTAGCCGCCCACATTTAATATCATTTGTGGAGTATCGCCAGCCTTTTGGGTTGTGCCACCATATTTAGCATCAAACTTAAGTGTTCTAACCATATTTTTGCCAACATAGCTATTGCCGCCAGTGGTGCGAACAATATACTCTGTTCCAGTTCCTATAATATCATTTATTTGTGTTCCACTTTCGTTTATAATAGTAGCTTGACCAGAGTATTTAGTTACTTTGCCGTCTTGAGCTGTTATTGTGTAATCGGCAGCCACACCAAAGTAACCACCAACAAACTCAACATTATTGGTATCTATTTTTACATAATCGTCTACTGTATTGACATCTTTAAATACGCTAGTACCACCTTTTTTGTACTCGCTAACACTTAAAGCGTATTCCACATAACTTGTAGTGAATGTATTGTTAGCAAGCCCAGTGGTTCTCCAGTTGCTATCAGTTACTTTTTGTGGAGTGTCAACATCATTTGTGTTGCCAATAATCTGCACGTTTTTAATAGATGTTGCGCCTGTTGCTCTACCAGCCAACACGCCAACTGCCACAGTTTTTGCACCTTCTATAGAAGCATCAACTGTTAGACCTTTAACGTGAACGTTAAAGTTTTCAAACGCAGCACCGTCTACTGCGGCAAACAATCCGCCAATAGCTGTATTAGATTTTACATCATCAGCACTTGCTGTGTAATTCAAGTTGAAGATTGTAAATGTGTAATTTTTTGTAACCGAGTTTATACCATCGGTGTCACCCACTCTAGCACTACGAAGCGTGCCTTTAAATGGTTTTAAGTCACTACAGAAATTGCCATTTCTTTCTGACAAGTAAATATCGTTCATAAGTATAAACGTGCCCGAAGGATTTGCAGTAACTTTTTCTAAGTCATTTTCATTATAAACATACACATCACTATAAACGTCCAAGCTGTTTTTAATACTAGGGAAAACATTGTTGTCGCTCTTAGTGGTTGTATTTAGATTTACGCCTACGCCGTACCAGTTTTTCTCGTTCCAGCCGTCGTAAACCTTAATTGCTGTAGGTTGTGGGAATGTTCCACTTGCCAATGCATATGTTTTTCCACCTACTTTAATTGTTGTGTCATCTGCTTTAACAACATCTGACTCAACACCACCAATAGTGAAAGAAAGCTTGTTTTCATTTCCAGCTTCTAGGCTTCTAACCCTATTTGCCATAGTAGCTTCGGAATCTCTTTGAGTGTTATACGCTACATCAATTGATTTATAAAGTTTGTTTGCTTCTTCGGTTTCGCTGCGTCTATCCATAATTTCTTTTAGAGACCTTAGCGAACCATAGTCTGCCATACGCGAGTATACATAAATTTTGTCCGAATCGTCATCGGCATAGGCTGTACCTTCAGTTCCTGTTGGCTTTTTAGTTTCGTCCACTTGAAGAGTTCTTGAATTACGATACAAGCCCGAAACCAAACCATACGATTCTGATTTATAGTAATAATCGCCACTTGTTACTGCAGTACCCAACCAATATGAATCGTATCTGCTATTGTATGCCGCTTTAACATTGTTTGCAATCAAGCTATATTCCACGTCTATTTTTGTGGCTATAGATTTTTCGGCATTTATGTATTTCTGTTTGCCAATTTCGCGTAGTAAATGTTTAATTGTGCCGTCTGGATTTTTAACCGTGTCGTAAGTATAGGTTTGTTTGTAGTAAACCATATCGGTTTTTGCACGGTTTTGCAAGTACTTAGCAGATTCTGTATCAAATATATCGCTTGCATTAAATCTTAGTGTTCCTACTAGCATTCCAACTGTTGCATTTGCTGCATTAGGCGAAACACTACTCATTCTGCTTGTATTTAAGTGCGAATACTGCCAGATGTTTGCGGCAACAACTTGCGACATACTAACCTTGCCAGAAGCCGATAAATTTGTGAAGAAGTAACTTTCGTTGTTGTTGCCCGCAACACCAAACAATCCGCCAAACGAGAAGAACGACTGAACCGATGCGGTTGTGTAACAATTTTTAATAGTTGTGTTACCAGTGATGTAGCCCACCAAACCGCCAGCGTACAACGAGTTGTAACTAACAACATTAACACGGTTGTAGCTATTATAGATTTCGCCAGATTTAAACAATCCAACCAAGCCACCAACAAATGTAGCTTTGTAGGCTGTGTCGGCATCGCCATACAATGTGTTTGTTCCAAGCACAATATCGGTTGTGGCGTTGTCTAATTTTTCGTAGTCTTTTTCAATAATTGCGTCTATTGCAGTTTGATTATCATTAACCACAAAACAACGTTTAATTTCGCCATCGTTGTGACCAATTAAGCCACCAGTCACACGAGTTGATTTTAAGTGCATTCCTTCACTTACCACCACTTCGCTATCGCTAATGTTGGAAATTCCCGATAGATATGCGCTAATACCGCCCACCACTTCGCCCGAAATTGTAGGAGTACCTTTTAAGTACAAGCAGCGAGCTCTGTAAAAGTTGCTATACAAGTTTGCAAGTTTTGCGTCGTCGGCAAGTAATGGGTCAAGTTTTTGAATGTTAATAATTCCTACTACACCACCTGCATACGAAACATTTTTTACATTGTCAATACTGCTATCATACAATGTACTTTTTCCCACCACAAAGTCAAATCCATAACCTTGGTTTTTGGTTTCTTCTTCCATTATGGCTTTACTATTGTAGTTAAAGTTGTTTTGATCTTTAGATTTGTAATTTGCTATTACTGAAACCGAACTTGTAAGATTTACTAGGTCACAATCGCCATATGCTCTACCAATTATCCCACCAACTGCGTTTTGGCCTTGAACAGTAACGCTATCGCCACTAACATTTATGTTGTAAATGCGTGAATTGTTTGTTTCGCCTACCAACACGCCAACAATGTTGATGTTTATACCATTTACTTGTGCAATCTCTATATCTAGATTTTTAACAACGGCAAAATCTTGCATGTCGCCTATCTTTCTGCCAGAGATTGTGGCAAAAAGTCCTAGTTTTGTGACAACATTATCAATATTGGCATTATCGGTGCTTAGGCGTAGACTCTTAATAGCCATTCCGTTGCCTTCCATTTTGCCTTTAAAGTTTGCACTTTGTGTGCTACTTACTTCATCGCCTTTTGTAAATGTAATGTCACTAACAAATCTAAAGCGTTTTGTTTCGCTTGCAAGCGCGTCGCTTACAATAGATTTGTTAAATTTCTCGGCACTATCTATTAGCATTGGGTTAAGTTGGCTACCCAAAGTAATGTTATAGCTTGTAGCGCCAATATAGTGTTTTGTAACGTAGTTGTAAGTAAACGCGTATTCATCGGATTCGGTTTGAATTAAATAACGCGAACTTATTGTGCGTAGGTTTGCACCCACTAGTTCTGGAGCACCTGTGCGCGCCGAATAACTTTTATTAAAGTAAATATCGGTTGTTGTTTGTTCCACTATAGAACCTGTAGGAATAAACCACACAGCGTCCAAAATTTGTGACGAGCTTTTCATATAATCCGAATTAAACGCATATCCTGCAAATGCCGAATAATCGCTAAAGTCTTTTGCGGTTAATGAGCTTGCTGCGTCGTTTTCTCTATTTGCCAATTTGCTGTTGTACAAATAAAAACAAGATATTACTGTACCATCGATTGGTTGAGAATTTTGTTGACCGCTAGGACTAACTTTGTATTTGTTTACAAATGGATATGTAAAGCTATCGTTTAGTTTTACTGGGCTTAGCGAGTAGCAATATTCAATAACACTGCCCGCTTCTTCGTTTTTGTAAGCAAATCCGCCAGAAGCAACTGCATTTTTTATGTAAATATTTGCATAACAGTTTCCAATTGTACCAGTGTTTTCTAGCACAAATCCGCCAGCATAACCTGTGGTTGAAATAAATCCACTGTCAGTTTTGCCGCAAGCATTTAAGCCGTCATAATCTCCATTTGTCCCTCTTACGCCATAAACATATGAGTATTTTATGCTACCAGCGTTGCGAGCTGCAAATCCGCCCACGCCGCCGTTTGCTTTAATTGAGTTGTGTTCTATTGTTCCGCCAGAAGCGTAGCTGTTGCTAATTTTTCCGCTTGCTGTGTTAAATCCCACAACCCCGCCAATGTATTCTTGGCTATTAATGTTTATGTTTTCTACTGCGCTGTTTGTAATATAACCTGTGTTGTAACCAACCAAAGCACCAAAGTTGTCGTTTTTAGCTGTGGTTTCTTCTTCAGTTACGGCGTTTATGATAATGTTTCTATTTTTACCATAAATATCTAAGCTAGCAAGTGTGTTTGTAACACTATCAAAATTATCGCCATAGTTTACAACAATGCGTTGATTGTCGCTAACATTATTCAAGCTGTCATTGCGCTCTTTTCTAAGAGTTCCATCTCTATTGGTTGCACCAGCTGCGTTTACAACGCGGCAGTTTGTAATAATACCATTGTTTTCACCAGCCAATACACCAAAGTTTACGTTGGATAGCGATACGCCCTTTTTCACAAGGTCAACAACTAAGTCCGTACTTGTATCATCTTTAAATTCATTTCCAACAATGTTGTTTCTTAATTCGTTGTAAACTCTTGTTGTGTATGGGGTTTCGCCTTCGTATGCTAAATTGTTTAGGCTTGTAATGTTAATTGGGAACAACTCTATTGTTAGGTTTTTAATAGTTGTTGAGCTAGGAATTGATTTAAATATGCCAATATTTGTAGATTCGCCACCGCTTGTTAGTTCGCTAGCAAACGAGATAAGTGTAAGAGTGTAGCCATTACCATCTAGCATTTTAAAGTTAACATCTAGCGGACTCCAATTTATTAAATACAAATCTCTAAGTAGAATATAGCTTACGCCTTCGCGCATATTTTTAAGGTCGGATATAGAAGTTATTGGTTCTGGGTGGTCATCGGCACTAGATGTGTCAACCGTAACTGTAATTGAGTCACTAAACACATAGTCTGGCACAAGCTGACCAGAAAGTGAAGCACTTGTAATTTCTATTCCCCTACTTGTGTAGTTTAATCCAAATTCTGCCCAGATAAAATCGGAAACAGAAGGATTAATAAATCTTATTGTTGTGCTTTTGTTTGTTGGGTTGTAGTTAAGAGCAAACTCTCCGCTATAAGAACTTGTGTACAAATCCAACAATGTTCTGCGGCTTGTAGATGTGCCTTGTTTGAATATGCCATATTGCCTTACATTTTCTGCAATGTAGGCTTCAAGCGCACCTATTTGTGTTGCTATAGATTTAGAAGGTTCTGCCACCAACAAGTAATTGTAATATCCTTGGCTGTAAGTTGCGTTTATAGAAACCGCAAGATAATATAGCTGATAGTACTGAACTAGGTAGTTTGAACCATCTTTTTCTGCTCCGTCCACATTTAAGT
>CAKVHA010000003.1 GCA_934747775.1 uncultured Clostridia bacterium | reverse complement strand
GCATTACACTGCAGCCCAGTTCAAACAAAAGGTGGATTTAATTAGGTCGTATTTTCCTTACGCAAACATTACAACCGATATTATTGTTGGCTTTGCAATGGAAACCGAAGATGAGTTTAATAAAACTTGTGATTTTGTAAAATCGGTGGGTTTTGGCGCGGCTCATATTTTCCCATACAGTGTTAGAAAGGGTACTGTGGCAAGTAAGCTTTACAAAGAAGATTTGCCGCTAAGTGTAAAAAAGCACCACGTTGATGTTTTGGAAGATGTGGTGGCAGAATGTAAAAAAAGTTATATTTCTTCATTAATTGGTAAAACTTTTACTGTACTAACCGAAGACAAAGAAAACGACCACATTGTGGGGTATAGTGAGAATTATATCAAATTTTATTTGCCACTTTCCACTAAAACTGATACACTAATAAAAGTAAAATTATTAAGTTGCTTTTTAGATGGAGCAACTGGTGAAATTAAGGAGTGAAATATGGAAGATTGTTTGTTTTGTAAAATGATAAATGGCGATATTTCTACTGATAAAGTGTACGAAGATGACCTTATGATTATAATTAAGGACATTAATCCAAAAGCTCCGTTGCATTACTTAGCAATTCCTAAAAATCATTATAAGTATTTAATAGAACAGCACGAAGATGACACACTTAATTTGGGTAAAATTTTAAATAAAATATCAAAACTTTCTACCGAGCTTGGTCTTTATAATGGCTATAGGCTTGTAATTAATCAAGGCGATGACGCTGGTCAAACAGTGCCACACTTGCATATTCACATTCTTGCTGGCAAACCAATGGATTGGAATCCAGCATAAATTTGCTAAAAAATGTTGACTTATTTTATTTTTTATGTATAATATGATTAGATTTTTAACAAAAAGTGGGTGAATTTTAGTATGTCAACAGTTAGAGTTGGTGAAACCGAAAGCGTAGAAAGCGCTATCAAACGTTTCAAACGCAAATGTCAAAAAGACGGCATCATTGGCGATTTAAGAAAACACGAAGCATATGAAAAGCCAAGCGTAAAACGTAAAAAGAAACAAAAAGCAGCTATTAAAAGAAACAAAAAAAATAGATAACAATTTGTTTTATAATTATCAAAAAAGTGTCAAAAGTCGACACTTTTTTGTTTTTTTAGTAAGTCATATTGTTTGGGCAACTCTTACCCTTTTTGATATAATTATAATAACAAAACAAAGGGAAGTGAAATTATGGAAAATAATATAAAACGCCTAGCTAATATGGCAAAACAAAGAATGCTTAACAGAAACTATGGTTCTGCAATAAATAAAAACAACAAAATTCACGCAAGTGATTATTACTACAAAAATGCAATGTCGCTTAGAAAAAGTAAAGCCGAAGCAGAGTTTGTAACAATAGACATTAGCGACGAAAAATTTGAAAGCAAGGTTATTGGGTTGCTTGAAAACAACGACTTACTTAATCCTATTGGCAAACTTGTAGATAAAAGCTACTTTAACACTCTTAACGATTTTGAAAAACAGCATTACATTTTGTCGCTTTGCGATAAATTTAATAAGGTTAAAGAAAAGTTTGATTTAGACCTACAAAAAATTAGTTAATTTCCATAATTATATGGAAATTCTTTTTTTATATTTTGAAACTGTAAACTAGTGTGATATAATAACCTTGTAGATTAGGAGATATTATGTATTCACTAGATTCATTAAACGAACTTCAACATAAAATTGCCGTTGACACCGAAGGTGCAATACTTGTTTCGGCAGGTGCTGGCAGCGGGAAAACAAGACTACTAACACATAGAATTGTGTATTTAATAGAAGAAAAAGGCGTAAATCCAGAAAATATTTTGGCTATAACCTTTACAAATAAAGCAACAAACGAAATGAGAGAACGTATTAATCAAATGACATCCCGCGGATCAGGTGTTTGGATAAGCACTTTCCATGCAATGTGTGCAAAAATTTTGCGTGAAAACATATATCATCTAGACGGCTACAACCGATATTTCACTATTTATGATACGTCCGATCGCGACAAAATTATTAAGCAAGTTATAAAACAACTTAACTTAGATGACGAGTTTAAAAGTAAAGCCGATTATAATATTTCAACCGCAAAAAACGAAGGGCTTACTCCTAGTGAATTTGCAAAACAATTTGCGTATTTGCCCGATATTGAAAACCTTACAAAAATATATTCCACTTATGAAGAAACCCTAAAAGCCAACAACGCCCTAGATTTTGATGACTTGCTAATGAAAACATTGTATCTTTTCACAAGTTGCCCAAGCGTTGCGGAGTATTATCAAAATAAGTTTAGATATATTTTGGTAGACGAATTTCAAGATACAAATACTATTCAATATAAACTAGTAAAAATATTATCTGCTAAACACAAAAACATATTTGTTGTGGGCGATGAAGACCAATGTATTTATGGCTGGCGTGGTGCTAATATTGAAAATATTAGAAATTTTATTAGCGAGTTTAATAATGTAAAAGTTTATAAACTAGAACAGAACTACAGAAGTACAAAAAACATTATTAGCGGTGCTAATAAGCTTATTAAAAACAATACGTCACGAATTGACAAAACCCTTTATACAGAAAATGCAGACGGCGAAAAAATAACATACTTTACAGCGTCCGACGAAGCTGATGAAGCGGATTATGTTGCACGCACTATTCACGGACTAGTAAGCCGTGGAGTGGACCATAAAGAAATTGGCGTTTTAATGCGAATAAGTGCCCTTAGTAGGCTTGTAGAAGAGCGAATGTTAAACTACAATATTCCGTACACAGTAAGCGGTATTTTCAAGTTTTTTGAGCGACTAGAAATTAAAAACATTTTGGCGTACTTATCTATAATTGTAAACCCAAAAGATAATAATGCTCTAATTAGAATTATAAACTATCCAAAACGCGGAATAGGTCAAGCAACAATTGACAAACTTAACGACCTTAGCGCTCAAACAGGCAAACCGATTGTTGAAATATTGGACGATATAGATAGTTATGATATTGGCAGTGCAAGGTTAAAACTTCGCGATTTTAGCACGCTTATAGACAAAATTAAAGAAAGTTATGCCACAATGGGTATGACCGAATTTGTTAAGGATTTATTAAAAATTACTGGCATAAACGACCTATACAACACAAAAAACGAAGATGACATCAACCGCAAACTTAACATTGACCAATTTGTGCAATCTGTTGAAACTTATGAGAAAAACAACGACGGCGACGGAATTATTGATTATCTTCAATCGGTTACGCTTCAAAACGATTTGCAAGACCAAGACAGCGAAAATGGCGTAAGCATTTCCACTGTTCACGCAAGCAAGGGGCTAGAGTTTAATTATGTGTTTATAATAGGTGCCGAAGAAGGCTCGTTCCCATTAAGCCGTGCATTAGACGACGAAGGCGAACTAGAAGAAGAGCGCCGCCTTATGTATGTTGCCGTAACTCGTGCAAAACAAAAACTTTACATAACACGTGCAAAGTCACGCTTTTTGTATGGCAAACGCAGTTATACAGTGGAAAGTAGGTTTATAAAAG
Organism: uncultured Clostridia bacterium; assembly: GCA_934747775.1. Lineage (GTDB taxonomy): Bacteria > Bacillota > Clostridia > Christensenellales > UBA1242 > UBA11490. Next base: position 99,808 of record CAKVHA010000003.1, on the reverse strand, counting down.
AAATGGGGCTTAGTGACCCTACAAAACAAGCACAACCACGCTTTGGATACAATGAAGATAACGACTTTGGCTACAACAAAAACTACGGCGGTGGATATTCAGCTTCAAGCGGATATGGTTCAACTGGATATAGCTCTGGCGGATACAATAAGCCGCGTGAAAGTTACTCATCTGGTGGTGGATATGGATATGCCGAAGATCCAAGCTCGTTTGCAAATAAAAGTGCAATTTCATCATCTAATCCTTGGGAAGTAAAAATAAAGTCAACGGCACCTAGTGGTGGCAGCTCAAATGGGGCAAAAGACTATGAAATTGGCACACAGGTGTTGCACCCAAAATTTGGCGTTGGCATTGTTATGAAAGTAGAAGGAAGCGGCGATAATAAATCTGTAACCGTAAACTTTAAAGGTGTTGGAGTAAAAACATTAGTGCTAAGTTTTGCACCGCTTAAAATAATAAAATAGGAGTGTTTTATGGACACAATATCTAAAATGCAGGCTTTAATTGCCGAAATAAAAAAGCATAACTACAACTATTATGTTTTAGATAATCCCACAATTTCCGATAAAGAGTATGATAAACTTTATTACGAACTTGTAGATTTAGAAAAGTCTAGCGGTATTGTGCTTGAAGACAGCCCAACAAAACAAGTTGGCGACACTATTTTAAAAGGTTTTAAAAAACACGTTCACGAGAAAAAACTATACTCACTAGATAAACGAAACACTTACGAAGAGCTTGAAAAATGGATGGACGATATAAATAGTAAGTATGGCGAGCAAGAGTTTACGGTTGAGTATAAGTATGATGGTCTTAGAATAACAGCAACCTATGAAAACGGCAAGTTTGTTTCGGCAGCAACACGCGGAAACGGCGAAATTGGCGAAGATGTAACAGAGCAAGTAAAAACTGTAAAGAGCTTGCCAAAAACAATTCCTTACAAAGAAAAGCTTATTATTATGGGCGAAGCGATGATGCGAAACAGTGTGTTTAAAAAGTACAACGAAACCGCCATAGAACCGCTTAAAAACCCGCGTAACGGCGTTGCTGGGGCAATTAGAACACTAGATCTTAGTATTACAAAACAGCGTAGCATAGATATTTTCTTTTATGATGCATTAATCTTAAACGATAAAAGTATTAACACGCAGGCTAAATTGCACGAGTTTTTAAAACAAAATGGCTTTTTAGTAGACTATTTTTATGTATCAAATAAAATGGAAGATGTTGTAAATAAAGTTAAGCAAATAGACAATATTAAAAGCACGCTAGATGTTCAAATAGACGGAGCTGTTGTGAAACTAAACGATTTTGGTTTACGCGAGCAAATTGGTTTTACAAATAAATTTCCAAAATGGGCAATGGCATACAAATATGAAGCCCTAGAAGTAACAACGAAACTGCTAAATGTTGTGTGGCAAGTGGGCAGGACTGGAAAGATTACGCCAGTGGCAGAACTAGAACCTGTGGAGCTGGCTGGCGCAACTGTAAAGCGTGCAACACTTAATAACTATGGCGATATTACTCGAAAAAAACTTAAACTAAACAGCACGGTTTTTGTGCGACGCAGCAATGAAGTTATCCCAGAAATTTTAGGTGTTGCCGAAGATTTTAATGATAGTAAGCCTATTGAAAAACCACTTGTTTGCCCAAGTTGTGGTGCAAAACTTATAGAAGTGGGTGCAAACATATTTTGTCCAAACACCGAAAATTGTATGGAGCAAATTATAGACCGCTTTTCGCATTTTTGCAGCCGAAACGCAATGAACATAGAAGGCATTAGCGAAAAAACAATAAAGCAACTTCACGAGAAATATGGAATTAGTAAACTAAGTGATTTATATAATATTTCTAGTGACCAATTAGGCTCGTTGGAAGGATTTAAGGATAAAAAGATTAAAAACTTTTTGGACAGCGTAGAAAAAAGCAAAAATCCAAAGTTTAACAACTTTATTTTGTCGCTTGGCATTCCGCAAGTTGGCGAAAAAACAGCTAAGGATTTGGCAAAGCGTTTTAGTGACATAAACGCTTTAAAAATGGCGACATTTGACGACTTAATAAAAATAGACGACATTGGCGACATTATGGCAAATAGTATTGTTGAGTATTTTAAAGACGAATACAATTTAAAAACAATAAACGACTTAATTGAGTCTGGTGTTAATATAAACTATTCCAGCAAAAAGGTTTCAAATTCGGTTTTAACTGGTAAAACTGTAGTGCTTACTGGCACGCTTAAAAACTACACGCGTGACCAAGCAACAGAGTTACTTGAAAATGTAGGGGCGGTTGTTACAAAATCGGTTAGTAAAAAAACTGACTATGTTTTGGCTGGCGAAGCAGCTGGGTCGAAATTGGACAAAGCAAACGCTTTAGGTGTTGCAGTTTTAAGTGAAGACGACTTTATAAACATAATTAATAATAAATAATATTACTAAATGTTGTTGAAATTTTTATATTAATGTGCTAAAATATACTCGATATTGAAATTTGAAGGAGATATATTGTATGTTGCTAGAACCACCTATTGATGAATTAGTAGAAAAAGCTGAAGGAAACCCATATAAATTGGCTGTACTAGTTGGTAAAAGGGCTAAACAATTAGATAAAGACCTTACCGATGAAGAAAAGGAAAAAGAAGAAGTTGTTACTCGTGCAGTAGAAGAATTTTATGCTGGCGAGATTGTAGAAAAAGATAATTAATCTTTGGTTTATAGGTTCTGTTGTCGTGGTTTTGGCAGCAGAACTTTTTAGTTTTAAAAGGGGCTAATATGATAGCAAAAGTAATTGTTGACATCTTAAATAGCGAAGTGGATAAAGTGTTTGATTACATTATTCCGCCCGAACTATCGGTGCAAGTTGGCGACCGTGTTTTGTTGCCGTTTGGCGCTAGAAAAATTGAAGGCTATGTGCTAGATATTGCCGAAAACTCCGCTTACGATCAATCAAAATTAAAACCTATTTTAAAACGAATGGACGAATATCCAATTATAAAACCCGAACTTATAAGGCTTATTTTCACATTAAAGGAAAAGCTGCATTTAAGGCTGCTAGATGGTGTAAGGCTGGTTATCCCTGCCCAAATTAGAAACGGCAAGGTAAACAAGATTGAAATTAAAATGTTACACCTAAACCCAAACGAGCAGCTTGTGGACGATTATTTTAAAACGATTAGAGCCAATGCCAAAAACGAGATTGGTGCAATTAATTATTTTAAAAACAATGCCGAAGCAGATTTTACAAAATTAAGCAAGCTTTTTAGCAATTCCACCATTAACAAACTTATTAACAATCAAGTATTTTTAGTAAATAAGGTGCAAGTTTTTAGGCAAGGATATGAAATTAGCAACGAAAACAATAAAGTTACATTAAACGAAACACAAACAAAAGTTGTAACCGAAGTTTCTAACAACCCAAACTTTTATTTGTTGCACGGTGTTACTGGTAGCGGCAAAACTGAAGTATATTTAAATATAATAGAAAATATGCTAGCTAAAAACAAAACCGCAATTATGCTTGTGCCCGAAATATCGCTTACTCCGCAAATGATTAGAGTTTTTACCGCCAGATTTGGAAACACGGTTGCGGTGTTACATAGCGGATTATCGGCAGGAGAGAAGTTTGATGAGTGGTATAGGCTATATAGTGGCGAAGCAAAAATAGCAATTGGTGCCCGTAGTGCAGTGTTTGCACCACTAGAAAACATTGGCGTAATAATTATAGACGAAGAACACGATAGCTCGTATGTTAGTGATTCTAATCCGCGATACAACACCTACGACATTGCAAAACTAAGGGCGCAGTACAATAATTGTTCGTTGCTTTTGGGTAGCGCAACGCCAAGCATAGAAACCTATCATCTTACCGAAACTGGCGAATTAAAACTATTAGAAATGCCAGTTCGAATTAACAACAAACCTATGCCCCCAATTGAAATCACTGATATGTGTAGCGAGTTTAGAATGGGAAACAAAACCCCATTTTCAAAGCTGCTTATGGCGGAACTTGAAAAAACAGTGGCGGATAATAAGCAAGCGATTTTGTTCATAAACCGTCGTGGTTTTAGCTCGTTTTTAATGTGTAGAGATTGCGGTTATGTTCCAAAATGCGAAGCTTGCGATGTTTCGCTTACATATCATAAAGAAGACGACCGATTAAAGTGTCATTATTGTGGAAAGCAATATAAGGTGTTAACAGCTTGCCCTAGTTGTGGTGGAAAAAATCTTAAATATGGCGGAGTGGGAACAGAACAAGTTGTTGAACAGCTTCGCGAGATTTTTCCTGATGTTAAAATTTTTAGAATGGACAACGACACAACCCAAAATAAAAACGCATATGCCAAAATATTAGGCGAATTTGGTAAGTCAAAGCCAGCAATTTTGGTGGGAACCCAAATGATTGCAAAAGGACACGACTTTCCCGAAGTGAATTTGGTTGGTATATTAGATGCGGATTTAAGCTTGTATTTTGGTGACTTTAGAGCAAGCGAAAAAACATTTCAACTTATCACCCAAGTGGCTGGTAGAGCAGGGCGAAGCAAAATAGACGGGAAAGTAGTTTTGCAAACATATTTTCCAAAACATTATGTTTACAAACTTTGTGCGGCTTACAATTACAATAAATTTTACGATAAGGAAATCAATTTGCGCGAAACCACACTTTTTCCACCTTTTAGCACAATTATTAGAGTGCTGCTTACTAGCGAAAATGATGACGCAGCAAAAAATTTGGCACACAATTTGTTTTTAAAATTTAAGGAATTAAGAATAAATAATAAGCAAGATTTTTACTTTTTGGAAGCAATGAAATCGCCCGTAACAAAAATTAAAAACAAGTTTAGATATCAAATTTTAATGCGTTTTTCCGTAACAAAATCGGAAGAAATTAAAAACGAAATTTATTCAATTTTAGACGAAACTAAGGATAAAAATGTTTCGGCATTTGTGGAAATAAATCCTTTATCTCTTAGTTAATTTGTGATATAATATACTATTAGGAGAAAATTATGGCAACAAGAAAAATAGTGATGCAAGGAAACGAACTTTTAACAAAAAAGTGCAAAACAGTGCTTGCTTTTGATGAAAAACTAGGCGAATTATTAGACGATATGTATGAAACAATGATTATTAACAACGGCATTGGTCTTGCTGCGTGCCAAGTGGGCGTGCTAAAACGTGTGGTTGTTATTGAATGCGATGGCATAAAATTGGAAATGATAAACCCAGAAATAGTGGCAAAAAGTGGCGAAGAAAGCGGAATTGAAGGTTGCCTAAGTGTGCCAAACATTCAAGGCTATGTAAATCGCCCAAAAGAAGTTACGGTGAAAGCCTTTAACCGTTTTGGCGAACCATACACTCTTACCGCAACAGGTATGCTTGGCAGATGTATTTGCCACGAAACAGACCACTTAGAAGGCATTTTGTTTACCGACATTATGACCGCAATTTACACCCCAGAAAAAAACAAAAAGAAAAAATAAGGATAAATTATGAAAGTAATATTTTTTGGAACTCCTAGTTTTGCTGTTCCTTCACTTGAAGCAATTAACGAATGTTATGACGTTGTTGCGGTAGTAACTCAACCAGATAAGCCCGTTGGGCGTAGCAAAAAACCAGAATTTAGCCCAGTAAAACAATACGCAGTAGAGCACGGTATTAAGGTTTTGCAGTTTGAAAAAATCCGCCGCGACGGAGTGGACGAGCTTAAAAAACTTAACGCAGACGTTATGGTTAGCTGCGCATATGGTCAAATTTTCAGCAAAGAAATTTTGGATATTACTCCGCTTGGAATGTACAACATTCACGGCAGCATATTGCCTAAATATCGCGGTGCAGCTCCAATTCAGTGGAGCATTATAAACGGCGAAAAATATAGTGGCATAACTATTTTAAAAACCGATGTTGGTTTGGACGACGGAGATATGTTGATTACTAAAGAAGTGGAAATAAAACCATACGAAACAAGCGAAGAGTTGTTTTTACGCCTAAGTTATGTTGGCGCGGAATGTATTGTTAAAGCATTAGAAATGCTATCAAGTGGCGATTATATTCTAACACCACAAAACACACAACTTGCCACAACTTGTACAATGCTTAGCCCCGAACTTAGCAAATTAGACTTTTCTAAATCGGCGCTAGAAGTCTGCAATATGATTCACGGCATAAATCCTTGGCCGGTTGCAAAAATAAATATAGACGGAGTTAATTTTAAGGTGTTTAGAGCAAAAGTTGCAGACAGTGACTATAACGGCGAAGTTGGTACAGTTGTAGCTGCTTCAAACAAGCTTGGAGTTGTTGTAAAGTGCGGCAGCGGAGCTATTGTGCTAAGCGAAATTCAGCCAGAAAATGGCAAGAAAATGGACTCTAAAAATTATTTAAACGGCAAAAAAATTAATATTGGAGCAAAAGTAATTTGAATAAAGAACTAAATATTGCCTACGACATTTTAAAGCGTGTTTACTTTGAAAATGCCTATGCAAACATAGAACTTAATAAGTTTTTGCAAGAAAAAAAGAACGTTAATAATAGTCTTGTTACAAAACTTGTGTATGGCGTATTACAAAAGGATATTTATTTAGATTTTGTGGTAAAGCCTTATATTAAGCCCAATACCAAGCCGCAAATTGTGTTGCTTTTAAAAATGGGCAGATACGCAAGTGAAGATGTTACAGGAATTCCAACTTACGCGCTAGTTAATGAGTGTGTTGAAATTGCAAAATATAGCTTTGACCGCTACATTGGTGGTTTTGTTAACGCAACATTAAAAAATGTTATAACTGCAAAACCAGTTTTTCCAAAACACGGAACAAAAGAATATTTGAGTGTAAAATTTAGTTATCCGCTATGGATAATAAATAAATTTTTACAAACAAAGCCATATGATTTTGTAGAAGCGTTTTTATCTGAAAATCTAACAACACTAACACACATTAGAATTTTAGGAAATGTAAACAATTTTGTAGATGACTTAAAAAAATGCGAAATAGAGTACAACGACACAGTTTTAGACTTTTCAAAATATGTGGACTACAATAAGCTGTTGAAATATGAAGATATATTTAAAAACCGCTATGTTGTACAAGGTTTGCCAAGCTTAATAGCAAGCCTTGCGCTTAATGTAACACCAAATGCTAAAGTGTTGGACGCAACCGCTGCACCGGGTGGTAAAAGCGCTGTTATTGCTGGAATTGACCCAAGCGTTCAAGTAACCGCGTGTGATATTCATAGCCACCGTGTGCTTCTTGTTGAAAACTATATGAAAAAACTTGGCGTGAAAAATGTTAAAGCGCTAAAACAAGATGCGACAATATTTAATCCAAACTTTGAAAATGCTTTTGATTATGTGCTTTGCGATGTTCCGTGCTCGGGGCTTGGCGTTGTAAACAAAAAGCCAGATATTTTTTTAAATCGAACAATCGACGGACTTAACGAGCTAATTAACACTCAGTACAAAATTCTAGAAAACAATAGCCGCTATGTAAAACAAAATGGTGTATTAGAGTACTCAACTTGTTCGCTTTTCTACGACGAAAACGAAGGTGTTGTAACAAAATTTTTAAGCTCTCACCTAGAGTTTAAACTAACCGAAATAAATACATTTGGACTAAATGTTTTTAACAATAATTTATGCTATACATTTTATCCGCATTTAAGCAAAACTGAAGGATTTTTTATAGCAAGGATGGTGAAAAAATGAAAATATTATTAGATTACACATTAGACGAATTAAAAGGAATTATGCTAAGCCTAGGAGAGCAAAAGTTTAGGGCTGAGCAGCTTTTTAATGCACTTCAGTCGGGCAAAGACTTTGGTGACAAACTTAACTTGCCTAAAACTTTACTTGAAAAGCTACAACAAAACGGATTTGTGATGCAACCAGTTAAAATCACAAAAAAGCTTGTTAGTAAAGATAAAAACATTAAATATTTGTACACCTTGCCAGACGGAAACCTTGTTGAAGGAATGTTAATGCAATACAAATTTGGTAACACGCTTTGTGTTAGCACCCAAGTTGGATGCAAAATGAACTGTGCATTTTGTGCAAGCTCGCTAAATGGATTTGTTAGAAACCTTACAGCTGGCGAAATTTTGGGGCAAGTTACCGCAGTTAATGCAAGCCTTGGCGGAAACATTAAAGACCGCCAAATAACAAATGTTGTGCTTATGGGTTGTGGCGAACCACTAGACAATTTTGATAATGTTACAAAATTCTTAAAACTAATCACTGCCGAAAATGGGCTTAATGTTAGTGTTAGAAACATTTCAATTTCCACTTGCGGAATTCCAAGAAAAATAGAAGAACTTGCAGACTTAGGTTATGCGGTTACACTTTGCATTTCGCTTCACGCACCAAACGACCAAATAAGGCAACAAATTATGCCTATCGCAAAACGTTATAGCATTCAAGAAGTTTTGGAAGCAGCAAAATATTATCATACCATCACAAACCGCCGTTTTATAATTGAATACACACTAATTGACGGTGTTAACAACAAAATTGCACACGCTAAAGAACTTGCATCTTTGCTTAAAGATTTACCTTGCCACGTAAACTTAATTAGACTAAATGAAGTTAAAGAAAGAGGGCTAAAAGCGCCTACACTTGAGAGTTGCAACAACTTTTTAACAACGCTATATAAGTTTAAAATTAGCGCAACGATGCGCCGTACAATTGGCGAAGATATTGACGGAGCTTGTGGTCAACTTAGAAATAAAAATTTAAAAGTGGATAAAAAGTAATGCAGGGCAGAGTTTTACGCGTAATGGGCGCAAATTATCTTGTAAAAGCTGACGCCGAATACGAATGCATTTTAAGCGGAGTTGTTAAAAAAAACAATAAGCCGCTTGTTGGCGATATTGTGGAATTTAACTTAAACGATTATGACAGCAATAAAAATGTTATCACAAAAATTATGCCACGCGTCAGCGAGCTTGTGCGACCGTCTATTGCAAATATTGACCAATTGTTTATTGTTATGGCAAAATCGCCAAAGCCAGATTATTTGCTTATAGATAAGCTTATAATTTATGCCAAAACCAACAACATAATGCCAGTCATTGTTGTAAATAAATCCGACCTTATTAGCGAAACAGAACTTATTGACATAAAACGCGAATTTTTTGGCGTAAAGGTGGTTGTTGTGTCCGCAATCAATAGTGATGTTGGCGAAATAGTAAGTATGCTTAGCGGCAAAATTTCCGCATTTGCTGGTCAGAGTGCTGTGGGTAAAAGTAGTATTATAAACGCAATTTGTCCCGATTTTAACCTACAAACAAACGGTCTTAGCCGCAAAATTGAGCGTGGTCAACACACAACGCGCCACAATCAGCTGTATTGCTGCAACGACTTTTTTATAGCCGACACACCAGGGTTTAGTATGCTTAGCCTTAACTTAGAGCCAAGCGAACTAAAACATTATTATCCAGATTTTGAGCCATACGAAGTGGAATGTAGATATTTAGGTTGTGACCACATAAATTGTGGAGCAAAAGATTGTGGCGTTACAAAAGCTGTGTTGGAAGGCAAAATTTGCTTGTCACGATACGATAGATATTGTAAAATATATAACGAATTAAAAGAAAAATGGGAGAGAAAATATGATTAAATTATCCGCAAGTTTTAATCCTTGCCCCGAAGAAAAAGCGGTTGACTATTGTAAAAGCTTACAAGATTTGGGTGCTGATTATATTCATTGTGATGTTATGCGTGAAAACTTTGTAGAAACTTTTGCTTTAAACAATAGTACAATTAAAGAAGTGTGGGACAACACCCTTATGCCGCTAGATGTTCATCTTATGATTAACGAGCCACTAGATTTTTTAAAAGACTACATAAAACTAAAACCAAACATCATTACTATTCACTATGAAGCGTTTAAAAATGAAAATGACCTACTTAAGGCAATAAATCGTATTCGCGACGCGCATATTTTGGTTGGGCTTTCAATTAAACCAAACACATTTGTTAAACAAATTAAGCACCTTTTGCCACTAGTAGATGTTGTGCTTATTATGGGCGTTGAGCCAGGTAAAAGCGGTCAAAAAATGATTAGTAACACATTGCCAAAGGTAAAGGAACTGCGCGGCATTATTTACGAGTACGATTATCCTGTTAAAGTGGAAGTAGACGGCGGAGTAAACGAAGAAAATCTTAAAGCTGTGGCAGACGCTGGCGCAGATATGGTTGTTATGGGCTCGTGCTTATTCAATGCTCCCAACAAACGTAAACTAGTAGAAAAAGTACATAGTTTGTAATATTGTAGGAGTGATTATATATGAAAAGAAAAGTTAAATGTTTTATAATTTTGCTGATTGTTTTATTGGGCCCAGTTTTCTTCTTTGCTTGTGGCAACAATAATGGTGGAGATGATAATAACCAATCGACTAGATATTTTGTGAATTATGTTTGGTTTCACGATAATCTAAATGATGTTATTGATTCAAAACAAATATTAAATGGTACTGTTGAAATTCCTGATAAAGATAAAACCAATAAAGTTGGTTATGAATTTAAAGGGTGGTATTTTGAACCAACTTTTACAACACCATTTTCACTTGAAACGATAGCAAATGATGTAGAGAAAAATTATGTTGTTTATGCTAAATTTGACACTATAGATTATGATATTGTTTATAACTTAAATGGTGGTACTAATGATCATTCAAATATTACCAAATACAATATTGAAACCAATTTTAATTTTATAGATCCAGTTAAATATGGCTACAACTTTGTTGGCTGGTATAACGAAAATAACAATAAAATAACAAATTGTCTTGGCCGGTATGGTAAACTAAATCTTTATGCTAAATGGGAACCTGTGAGATACAATATTAGATATGTATTATCTGGTGGAAGAAATAATGCTTCAAATCCGAATACTTATACGATAGAGCAAACAATTACTCTAAAAGAACCTTCAAAGGATGGTTATGTTTTTAATGGCTGGTATTCAGATGCAAACTTCACTAACAAAATTGAAACCATTTCTGCTGGAAACACAGATGACAAGGTTTTGTATGCCAAATGGCTTAAAATCTACAACATAACCTATGTATTGAGTGGCGGAAAAAATAGTAGTGATAACCCAAACAGTTACACTGAATTAGATAATGTGATTTTGACTAATCCTACTAAAACAAACTATACCTTTTTAGGCTGGTACTCTGATTCAGACTTTACTACAAAAGTTGAAACTATTTTTGCTGGGACTACTGGGAATTTGACCTTATATGCAAAATGGGAAAAACTTCCTAGTATAAAATTTTATAATGGTAATGAATTAATTTGCGAAATTTTTACCGAGAAGGGTCATGACATTGTATTTAATAAAACAATTCCAACTAAAAATAGTACAGAACAATATCATTTTACCTTTGATAAGTGGGTTACAGAGAAAGGTGGTACTGTTGAAGATAATTTAACAAATGTAATCGCAGATAGAACTGTTTATGCATCATTTAAAGAAACTCTCCGTCAATATGATGTAAGAATTTACGTTGTTGGCAATGGTACTGTTGATCATGAAAAAGTTACAGCATATTATGGAACGCCAATCCAAAAAGACGGGAATAAGATTATAATTGGCGATGTGGTAGTTACTGCAACCCCTGATCCAATGACTGTTTCAAAGGTTTTTGAATTTAATAGTTGGATAATAAATTATGGACCAGATGTTACAATGGGTACAAGTGTTGGCGCTGCTTTTTCAAGCAACACGAGAGAATATACAATATCTTTCATAACAAACGGCGGAATTCAAATTCCTTCTATAAGTGCTGGTTATAATTCTACTTTAGTAGACTACTTAAATAATCTTAAACCTGAAAAAGATAATTGTGTTTTTAATGGTTGGTATCTTGATGAAAATTTTACTCGTTTAATCAATGCTAATGATTGCATTTTAGGGGATACAAATGTTTATATAAAATGGGCTGAAAAATACAGTATTACATACCATTTAAACGGCGGAGAAAATGATGCTTCAAATCCAACTTTTTATTCAGAAATTTCAAGTTTTAGTTTTAAAAATGCTACAATGCAGGATAATGAATTCTGTGGCTGGTATCTAGATGAAAACTGCACAAACAAAATTACTGAAATCAAATATGGAACCAAAAACAAGGGAAATATTGACCTATATGCAAAATGGTTAAAAGATTCCGAAGGCAATATAGTCATATATGACGCTAATGATTTTAATAGTTATTTGCATAATTCAAAGTACAAAACTTCTTTTAATTTTGTTCTTGCTAATGATATTGACCTTACTGGAATGAAATGGGAAAGTGTCGCATTAAAAGGCGTTTCATTTGATGGTAAAGGACATTATATCAGAAATATAAATATAAATTCAAGAATCTTTGGTTGGAATGAAAATGCGACAATAAAAAATGTGAATGTTGAAAATTACACATCGATTGGTGGATTTATTGCTGGTGTAAAAAATTGTAATGTCATAAATTGCTCGGTTATTAATATGAACATCAAAGCATCCGGTACTAGTGGCGGTCTAATAGATTATGTTGACGATGGTGAAGATGGAAACTCGTTTATTAGTAATTGTTATACAACAGGCACAATAAATGGATACACAGCTGCTGGTGGGCTTATTGGTCATATTTCATCTACTTATGCACGTATTGTAAACTGTTATTCTTTGGTAAATATTACCTGTTCAGAAGAATCGCCACACACCGGTTGTGCTGGTGGTATAATTGGTTCTATTGATGATGTCGAAAAAAATAAGACAAAGTCAAATGTTGTGATTATTGAATGTTATTACAATGGTAATGTTGGTCTAAATGGATTATATACAAGAGGAGGTGGAATTGTTGGTTATTCTTTTTCTTCTACCCTAATATCGGATTGTGTTGTTTTAGGAAGTATAAAGCAACTTATTAGTCAAAAATCAACATCTCTTGGTCCTATAATCGGATATGAAAGTTCTGATATTACTGTAAAAAATTGCTACTATTCCAGCGATGTCTTGATTACGACTATTGCAAATGGTACTGAAACTACATATAAGTTTTATTCAGATGCAACCGAATTGAATAGGTTAAGCCTACTTGAAAAACTATATACTAGTTGGGATTTTAATGTTTGGAGTCTTTCACAAACTGAATTACCTTCACTAAAAGAGTATAAAGAGAGTTACCATATAACAAATCAAGCAGGCTTTATGGCATTGCAAAATAGAACTTTAACTGGTAATTATACTTTAAGCGCCTCTATCGACTTTCAAAATGCAACAATTAGCCCAATTAACATTAATGCGGTATTTGATGGTAATTTTTATAGATTATATAACTTTAAAATTGCAAGTGCTAATGGCAGTGCTGGATTATTTACAACTATAACAAATTATACAATTAAAAATCTTACGCTTGAAAATGTAACTATAACAACCGAAGTTACAACAGATGACACATATATTGGTATTGTTTCAGCAATAGTTCCAAAAAAATCATTAATAGAAAATGTTAATGTGTCTGGCACAATTACCGTAACATCAACAAAAGATACAAGCTTATATCCTAAAATCGGCGGTTTTGTTGGAATGGTTACTGGTGGTTCTACTATAACAAAAAGTGGCGCAAGTGTTACTATAACAATTAGTAATATATTTAGCCCTACTGTTGGTGGTTTTGTTGGAAGTATTAGCTCTTTATCAAGAATATCAAATGCATCTTCAGATGGGAGTATTTTAGCAGATAATACACGTATTCTTGTTTGTGGTGGTTTTGTTGGAATTGCTTATGGTTATGTCGACAACTGTTATTCAACCAGTAATGTTAAAACTACAAGTGATTATGGTAATAAAACCGCAGGATTTATTGGAGAAGCAAGAGCGGTTATTAATAACTGTTATTCAACAGGCACAGTTGAAGCAACCGCAATTCAAGGCGAAGATAATGATAATTGGATTTATACATCAAAAGTTTATGTTGGTGGTTTTGTTGCTTATTCAGAATATGGTAAAATTAGTTATTGTTATTCGACATCAGATGTTACTGTAAATGCAAATGGTGCTGAAAAAGTATATGTTGGCGGATTTGCTGGGTACCTTAACGGAACAAATATGGGTTCTGGAACATATTCGGAGTTGATATGTTTTTATAGTAGTGGTAATGTAAGTGTAACGGTTACAGATTCGACTAAACATACTGCTGGAACATCGGGAGTTAGTCCTTGTGTTGGAGGTCGTGAAATTCTATATTCTTCATTAAAAGGAGGATATAGTTATAGCGGTGTTGTTGTTACTACAAATATTGAACATTATTCGGCTACATATGCTACTGAAGAAACGTTAGAAAATATTTGGCAGAATTTATGTTCTGCAAATTGGGATTCTGAAATTTGGAACATATATACCGACAAACATCCAACATTGAAATAAAAAGAAAAAGTTAGCAACTTTTTATGGTCTGCTAACTTTTTTATTTATGAATTTAAATTTATACATATTAGTAAAATCAATTATATAGTTTGTATAACCAAAAGCCAATTAGTTTGCTATGGTTTTTAACCAATTAGAGTATGATGGCATATAATATAAAAAATAGTGGAAGGTGTTGTATGAAAATAATCTGCATTAAGTGCCCAGCGTTTTTAAAACCATTGTTAAGGTTAATATTTAGAAAACAACTAAATGAGTAGGTGCGTAAAACAAGAAATTGTAATAAAAAAATCCACTTAAATTACAAGTGGAATTTTTTATTATAACCCATAACATGGGCTAATTTGATTATTGATTGTCTTTTTTAAGAGTTTTTAAACATCTTGTGCAAATATATTTTTTAGTAGCTTTGCCGTCAATATCAACAGGCTTTTTTTGTAAGTTTGCACCAAAAGTTCTGCCATTAGCAATATGTGAGTGGCTAACTTGATTACCTGCCACTTGTTTTTTTCCACAAATATAACATTCTTTTGCCATTTTGTACCCCCAAAGTAATTCGTATATTTTTAAACTGCAACTTAGTATAACAAACTTTGTGGTAATTTGCAAGAAAAATATGAAAAATTTTTATAAATACTATAAATAACATAAACTTGATTAAAATCTCTTGCAAAATTAATACTTTTATTGTAAAATCTACAATGTAAGTTTAGTGCAAAAAACTTGTTTTTGCATATTAAATTATAATTAGATAATAAATTACATTATAGTAAGTGATTATAAGGAGGTCTTTTTATGGCAGTTAATACAATTAATGCCTACGGTAAAATTACAATTAGCAACGAAGCCATTGCTCTTGTTGCTAGCCATATTGCACGCGACTGCTACGGCATTGTAGATTTAGTAGGTCAAAAGGCATCAGATTTTTACACCAAGAAAAAGCGAAAAGTAAAGGGCGTTAATATAATCACCCAAAATAACAGAATTTATATCGATTTGTTTGTAATCATAAAGTATGGTGTGTCTATTTCCACCGTTACTGAAAACCTAAAAAGCGCCATTAAATATGGTGTTGAAAAGTTTACTGGTATGATTACCGACTCAGTAAATATTAATGTAGTAGGGGTTAGAGTTTAACCCGTAATGGTTATATAGGAGATTATACATAATGCTTAAATCAATTAATGGCACAACATTTAGAAAAATGCTAAATGCAGGTGCAAAGGTTTTAAATGATAATAAAAAATTTGTCGATTCATTAAACGTGTTCCCAGTTCCAGACGGTGATACTGGTACAAATATGAGTCTTACACTAAATAGCGCGGTTAAGGAGCTTAACGCGTGCTTAGAAACATCTTTTAGTACAATTGCCGATAGTGTAGCGCGTGGCGCTTTACGTGGTGCGAGAGGAAACTCAGGTGTTATTTTGTCACAGATATTAAAAGGTATGTGTACAGTTATTGGCAAAGCAGAAAAGGACATTACAACCAAAGTTTTTGCTAAAGCATTGGTGGAAGGTTCGGTTGTCGCATATAAGGCTGTTACCCAACCTAAAGAAGGTACAATTCTTACAGTAATTCGTTCACTTGGCGAAGCTGCAACACGTCATAGCAAAAAATATAATGACTTTGAGCCATTTTTCGACGCTGTATTGCAAGACGGCGAAGCTGTTTTACAACAAACACCAGAAATGTTGCCTGTGCTTAAAAAAGCAGGCGTAGTAGATGCTGGTGGTCGTGGACTTTTGGTTATCTTTGCTGGTATGCAACGTGTAATTATGGGCGACGAAGATATTGAAATTAACATTGAGGAAGCAAGTAGTGCGTCTGTTGCCGACAACAATGATTTCTTTGTTAATTTGGACAACCTTGCCGACATTGAATTTGCTTATTGTACCGAGTTTATGGTTACCCATATGAAAAAGAAAACCACAGCAAGTGATATCGACAAACTTCGTGAAAACCTACTTAACATTGGTGACTGTGTTGTGTGTATTGGCGACTTGGAACTTGTTAAGGTTCATGTTCACACAAACGAACCAAACTTGGCTATTGGAAACGCCCTAGAACTAGGCGAAATTATTAATGTAAAAATTGAAAATATGTTGGAGCAAAACCGTGAATTAAAACGTCTTCGCACCCAACAAGAAAAAGACCTTAAAGACTTTGGTATGGTTGCGGTTGCACCAGGCGACGGCATTGCCAATGTGTTTAAAGATATTATGGTAGACAACATTATCGAAGGTGGTCAAACTATGAATCCTAGTGCCGACGATATTGCTAAAGCGGTAGACAAGGTAAATGCTAAAAATGTTTTTGTTATGCCAAATAATAAAAATATTATACTTGCTGCCGAACAAGCTAAAGCCCTTACTAAAAAGTATATTCACGTTATTCCTACTAAAAATGTTCCACAAGGCCTTGCAGCAGCACTAGCATTTAACCCAGACGGAACTTTGGAAGAAAACCTAGATGCTATGCTTAACGCAAAAGAGCAAGTTGCTGCTGGTTCGGTTACATATGCTGTTAGAACAACCAACGTAGACGGCTTTGACCTTACTAAAGGCGACATTATTGGCTTGGACGATAAAGCAATTTTGGCAAAAGGTCAGCTTGTAAAAGACACAACTTTACAACTTATTGAAAAACTTATCAACGATAATGTTACAAATATTACATTATTCTACGGAAAAGAAATTCCAGAAGAAGAAGCTAATATTTTACTTAATGAAGTAGAAGAAAAATATCCTTCTTGCGATGTTACTCTTATCTATGGTGGACAACCTGTATACTATTACATTATTAGTTTGGAATAATAATAAAAAATGGCTATTTAAAGCCATTTTTTTGTTGTAGCGTTATAATGTGTAAATGGGTGTTTGTTGTTTAAAATTGTATAATTTTGTATTGCGGTTTTTACAATAATTTCCAGTCAAAATAATACATTATTTGTCAAATTTCGCACAAATTAATAATAACAAAACAGGTATTAAAATTAAGTTTTAAAAGTGAATAAAACGAAAAGTCTAATATGTGTTTTGTGTATATAGGAGGTGAAATTAATGGCAAGAAAAACGGAAAAAAACACCAGAAAGTCAAGACGCACAGAGTGTGGCGCAGATAATGGCCGCAAATGCAACAAGACTACTAAAACTAAAGATTGTAACTAACATTCTTTATTAAAGCCAAGATTTCATAAGTTTAAAAAGTAGGGTATAACCCTACTTTTTCTATAAAAAGAGCAGCGTATTTTCGCTGCTCATTTGTGTAATTATTTAACACTAACTGTTGAGGTGGTCTTTGCAGTGATATTCTGTTTTTTAGTGCCGCTGTAAATTGTGTTTTTTATAGCAGCTTGTCTGTTAACCGCTTCATTATATCTTTTTAATGATTCTTCTTCAAAAATTTTAAGATCAGTGTTTTCTAAAGTGTTCTTGTTTTTAGAAACATTTCCGCTAATATAATCCTTAATTTGTTTGTCTATAATGTATTTAACAAGTTCTTTCATACTATTGTTTTCCATATTTTTTGCTCCATATAATTTAATATAAACGATAGATATAATATCACTAAGTGTATTATATGTCAATAGGAAATTTTAATATTTAAGTTTTTAAAAAAAATTAAAAAATTTATAAAAAACTGTTGCAATTTTTATTTGTTTTTGATATAGTATTAGTGCGTTGAATGAAGGATGCATAAATATGTGGGAGTTTAGCTCAGTTGGTAGAGCATCTGCCTTACAAGCAGGAGGTCATAGGTTCGAGTCCTATAACTCCCACCATTTTATTTACCGTAGCTAGATAGCTCTTTATGTGGTGGAGTGATGCTAGTGTATTAAAACTTTTCTCAATTTTCCTTTTAACCACATTACTGGAAATTTTAGATGTTGTTCTAAAGCAAAACTGCTTTAGGCAACAAATAAAAGATTCAATCATATGTAATAATATGATAAAAACAAAAAAATAGCAAAATATTTTTTATATTAGGTATGCGGGAGTGGCTCAGTGGTAGAGCGTTGCCTTGCCAAGGCAAATGTCGCGAGTTCGAATCTCGTCTTCCGCTCCATTTTTGTTTTTATAGGACCTTTACTTTACAAAAGATAAATAATTGTGGCACCATAGCCAAGTGGTAAGGCACAGGTCTGCAAAACCTTCATCCCCAGTTCGAATCTGGGTGGTGCCTCCAATTATTAGCCGAAGTGGCGGAATAGGCAGACGCACAGGACTTAAAATCCTGCGAGGGTAACTCCTCATACCGGTTCGACCCCGGTCTTCGGCACCAAAAAAAATCCCATTTTTAGTGGGATTTTTATTTTTTGTACTCAGAATAATTAAAAACAATACCTTGTTTAAATTATATATTTTTTTTATAGCATATTAGCCAACAATTAATGCAATATTAACCAACGGCTAATTTGTTTTAAAACAATCGTAGTTAATTCGTTTACTAATTTTGTCTGTGTAGCTGTCTAATAGTTTGGTGTTGCGATAGTTTTTTAGCATTTTATTAAAGTAGTAATCCATTGTTTTTATGTGGTCGTCAACTGTATTTTTTAGTTCTTTGTCATATTGTAATCGATTAACAAGTTTTGCTGGAATAAAATGCTCATACTTTTTGTCATCATAATTCTTTTTTTGGTTGTTTAAAAACACCTTTAATTCGTCATTCCATATAATATAATCGTTATTTTTAATCACCCTCTTTAACATTCCTTTGTATGCAAAATAATCGTACAACACATACAAATATTGTGGCGAATATTTTTCTACTTCTTGTTCGTTTTCCATATGGACTATAAATTCTTTTGCGTCATTAACAATGGTTTCATTTCTAACTAAATTTTCTTCGTTATAAAAACCTTTAACATAATATTTGCTATTAATATACTTATCAAGAAAGAACATTTCGTAAAGCTGTTTTTTTGTTAAATTTGCGTCGTAGGTTTTTATGGTACTATCGCTGTAAATGCGGTTTTTACATACGGCGTGATATCCTTCGTGAAAAGTTGTGTCGGTTGCGAAAAATGGATTTTCCTCAATTTCTGGAATTTTAAAAATGTAAATTCTTTTCTCTGCATTTTTAAAACATCCTGCGCTACAATTTCCTTGTTTTGGGTTAGGGTTTGTATAAACAACTTCCAATTCTTCACGTTTCAATTGTTTAGCGTTGCTGTTTTCGTAGTTTTGAAGCAGCATATTTTTGTCTTTATCATTAACTTTTTCCCAATATTTAATTAATTCCGAATAGGTACTTTCTTTCATTTTTTTTATCTCTTAAAATTAATTATATCATCTGATTTAATATTTTTCAATACTTAAATGATAAAAATAAAGATACTATGTTTTGATTTTTTGCGATTATATGTTATTATTGTTTTATAATTATTTAATTAGGTATCAATTATTAAAACAAGATTACCAACGATAAACAAAAGGAAAGATAATTTTATGGATAAATGGGACTATAGATTTATAGAAATGGCAAAACTTGTAGGAACTTGGAGCAGCTGTTATAAAGAAAACCGCAAAATAGGCACGGTTATTGTACGCGATAAGCGTATCCTTACAACGGGTTACAATGGCGCTCCAGCGGGCATTAAAAGCTGTGTGGAAAGGGGAGAATGTATGAGGGTTAATCTTGGCATTCCTAGCGGCAAAAACGCTGAGCTTTGCTATGCTGTACACTCGGAGCAAAACGCGATTGTTCAGGCGGCAAAAATGGGAATTTCACTAGAAGGTGCAACATTATATTGCACACATCAGCCTTGTTCAATGTGTACACGTATTATTATAAATGCAGGCATAAAACGCATAGTGTATCAAAATCCTTATCCTGACGAATTTTCACTAAAACTACTAAATGAAGCGGGAATTAAGGTGGAAGTATTAGAAGATAAGTAAATATGCCCCTTGAAAAATGTGCTGCTATATGATATAATTCTCTTAATTTAGTTTTAAGGGGATTATATGACTTTTTTTGATGAAATGTATAAAATAGTAGATAAAGTAAATGAATACAACGCGGTTGCTAAAGATTATCACTATTTGGCGGCAAAACAAAAAGTGGAAGATTATAGAAAAGAAATTGTGCACTTATATTGCAAAACAAGGGTGAAATATCTAGATATTGCTGCGGATAAAAGAAAAGAAATTAGGGATACGGCAAGTCTTTGTAAACAATTAAAAGAAGAGTACTATAACCTTAAAAAACCTTTAAAAGCCACAAGGAAGTTGGTTGAAAATAGTGTAGGAATAGCGAAAATAAGATTTCAGGAGTTTCTTCCAAAATTTGAGCGAACATATAAAAAAGCAAAACAAGATTATGAAGAAACAAATGCCACATATATTAAATTACACGACGACTACACCAATTTCAGGCAAGGTCTTGATAAGTCTGTAGATGCCGAATATGCTAAAGTAAAACAAGAATATATTGATTCGCAAGAAAAGGATATAACCGAAGCAAAGCAAATAATATCCAAATATGATGCAAAACTTTCTTTTCTTGGTGATAAAATAGAAAATGATGTAAATGAAATGCTAAAACAATATAAAGTTGGAAACGATGAAATGATTAGTTATTTGGCTGATGTAACAGGTTCGAAATGGTCAGTAAAAAAAGTCGTTAGCGAAAACGAAAACAAAAATGCGTACGGCGTTGTTCTTGTTAAAAATAGCGACCAATCTGATATCGCGTTAAGCAATATTAGTGATGATGCAAAGAAAAACGCAAACGTGTTGCTTACTGCAACTTGTGGAACCTTGTATGGTTCTGGTAATGAAACTTTAGATAAAATTTATCTAGATAAATACAATAAACAGGCCGAAAACTATAATTGGGTTAAGGATTGGTTTATTTGTAGGGGTATCTATGTTAAAGGCAATATTGATGATGTATTAAGACTAGAATCATTAGAACCATCCCAACGAAAATTAATTATAAGCGCTGTTGAAAAATCGCCTAAAATACGCCCAACATCAACAAGCATAATGTAACTATTAATTATAAGGTTAAATTCAAAAAGCGAACAATTTTAAAAGTTCGTTTTTTTGTTATAACAACCTGTTTGCAAGTTGAAATAATATGGTTGACTAATTTAAATTTGTTGTGATATACTTTTAGCATTAATTATAAGGATAAATATATGGATATTAAAGAGATTATTAAAAGCGACTTAAATAAAGCGTTTATAAAATGCGGATTTGACGCAAATGCAAATGTTGTGTTTTCTGCACGCCCAGAAATGTGTGACTTTCAATGTAACGACATTTTTGCACTTGCTAAAAAAGTTGGAAAAAACCCAGTAGATGTTGGCAAACTTGTTGCGGACGCAATTGAAAAAAACAACTTGTACTCAGTAGAATTTGTTCCACCTGCGTTTATAAATTTTAAACTAACAGATGACAGTTATAATGCAATTGCTATAGATTATTACAAAAATGGAGCAGCGCCTAGTTTTAGAGATAATAAAACAGTGTATTTTGATTATGGTGGAGCTAATGTTGCAAAATCGCTTCATGTAGGTCATTTGCGTAGTCCAATAATTGGCGAAAGTTTGGCAAGGTTGTATAGACTACTTGGAAATAAAGTTATAACCGACACATACTTAGGCGATTGGGGGCTTCAAATGGGGCTTACTGTGGCACAGCTTGAAGACGAAGGCTATTTGGAAGGTTGGTTTAATAGGGGCGAAAATAAAACCATAACCTTAGACACTTTAAATGAAGTTTATCCAAAGGCTTCTTCGCGTAAAAAAGTTGATGAAAAGTTTAAGGATAAGGCAGATTTATATACACTATATATCCAACAACAAAAACAACCATATTACGATATTTACAAACAAATTCGTGCAATATCTATTGAACAAATTAAATACTATTATGACCAATTAAATTGTCATTTTGATTTGTGGAATGGCGAAAGTAATGCCGAACCTTATACGAAAAAAATGATCAAGATGTTTACCGACAAAGGTCTAACAAGAGAAAGTGACGGCGCAACAATTGTAGATGTCGCAAATGAAAACGAGAATGTTCCAACCGATAAAATTGATGCAGAAGGAAATGTGTTGTATAAAAACCCAATGCCACCACTAATTCTTAAAAAACATAATGGTGCCGACATATATGCAACAACCGAACTAGCAACAATTCTATTGCGTAACGAAAAATATCATCCAGATAAAATTGTATATATTACAGACTTCCGCCAAACACTACATTTTACACAAGTGTTTAGAGCTGCAAAAATGGCTGGTATATCACCAGAAAATCAAGAGTTGCAATTTATTGGTTTTGGAACAATGAATGGTAAAGATGGTAAAGCTTTTAAAACACGTAGTGGCGACACAATTAAATTAGGCGATATCGTAGATTTGTTAAAAGAGAAAGCTTCAGAAAAGCTAAAACAAAATGGGATAGAAGATAACGAAAAACTTGCGCTTCAAATTGGTGTTGCTGCAATGAAATTTGGCGACCTAATAAATGTTGTGGGTAAGGATTATGTGTTCGACTTAGACCGTTTTACATCTTTTGAGGGCAAAACAGGTCCATACATTCAATACACCGCAGTACGTATAAAATCTATTTTAAATAAATTTGGTGCAAAAGTTAATGGAAAGATTAATATCACAACAGCCGAAGAAAGAAAAATAGTCTTAGCTGTTTTAAAACTAACAAATTCATTTTTAACTTGCTACATAGATAGTTCACTAAATTCACTATGTTTGGCATTATATGATTTGTGTTCTGCATACTCTAATTTTTACAACAATATTAAAATTCTATCCGAACCTGATGAAAACAAAAAACAAAGTTATTTGTCATTAAGTAAAATGGTTTTAAATGCAATTGAGCTAGGAACAAATATTTTAGCAATGGATATTCCAGATAAAATGTAAAAATTTAAAAAAACTAAATTCAACACAAAACAATGTTTTACAATAATATTTATTACTAAAACATAAAATATTACACCGCAAAAATTAAAGGAAAATGTCCTAATTTAATGCGGTGTTTTTTCGTGCAAAATTGGTAAAATTTTCAAGTTAATATTTAAATATATTTTTAAGTTGTGCATAAAATATCTATAGATATCTTTTGGAGGCAAAACTCTTTATGTGGAACTTAATTGTAAAATTTTCTAAAATAAACAACGCAAGTGATTTTGTAAATAGGCTAAATAAAATAGATAAAATTGAGTTTCATATTAATAATAATACTGGTTATGATATTTCCATTTCTGGCACAAACGAGTTCTCGAAAGAATTGGCGTTAGAGCTGGTTTCTGAGTGTATAATTAATATATACAAAACGGATTTTTTTAATAAAACCATAATGCTAAACGGATTAAATAAAGAGTGTAAAGATGCATTAATTAAAGCACTTGTGCTTTTTGATATTGAAAGCGATATATATTACACACTATGTTGTATAGAAAATATGAATACTATAATTGTGGAATCTGTAAACACCTTTTTACTTGGAAAAATTAAAAACAAATGGAATGAGTTTTCTACAATTACAAATTTAAATAGTAATCATTTATTAAATTATGAGGTATTTGTAGAGTTTTTAAAGTTTTTAATTAATTCAATACAACCACGACTTTCTGTCATAAACATAAAATGTGATGTCAACAAATATTTATTTTACGACAATAACAATGTAGTTGTTGCCAAAAACATAGACCTTTCTGACGAAATTGGGTTAATTACAAATTTAGTATTTTTAGCACCAAAAAATATAAACATATATTGCATTAATCAAGTTAGTAATAAAACATTTAAAACACTATATTACCTTTTTGACAAGAAAATTAACCTTATTGTTTAGGTTTTGCATTGTTTTTTAGTCTTTATGTTTTTTCTTCTTGTTTTAATCTTTTAATTAATCTTAATAAAGTTTTTCTTTCTTGTTTAATTTTCTATTTTAAACTTTCATTTTAGGCTTTTACTTTTAATTTAAAAATGTGCACAAAAAATTTTTATAGTAAATTGCTTGCAAAATTTTTTTCACGTGATATAATATGTGTAGTTTCATAGTTGGGACAACTAAAAGACAAGTAGATTTTACAACCTGTTTTTACAGAGAATTATGCGGTTGCTGAGAGCATAAAAAACAATGTATTATTGAAACCACTTTTACACCAACCGTTTTGTTGTTTAAAGTTAAAACAATTTTAAGTGGTCTATTAGTTTAGACAAATAAGGTGGAACCGCGGGGTTATAAACTCGTCCTTTGTTAATTCAAAGGATTTTTTTGTTTTTTAGCGGCAAAAAAATTCGAAAGTAAAAAGGAGAAATTTTATGGAAGAAAAAAATGAGCTAGAAATGATGCAACGCCACAGTATGGCGCACGTGCTTGCGAAGGCACTAACAAAAATGTATAATGGGTTAAAACTAACAATTGGTCCTGCAATTGAAAATGGTTTTTATTATGACATCGATTTAGATATGTCAATTACTCCAGACGATTTTAAAGCAATTGAAGACAAAATGAATGAAATAATTAAAAACAATGAAGACTTTGTTAGAAAAGAAATTTCAAAACAAGAAGCACTAGAATTGTTTAAGGATAATCCTTATAAACTGGAAATTATTAACGAACTACCAGAAAACGAAGTAATTAGTGTTTACTATCTTGGCAACGACTTTGTTGACCTTTGCCGTGGTCCACACGTAGAAAATACAAAGATGTTAAGAAGTTTTGCGTTTAAAATTAATAAGGTTAGTGGAGCATACTGGCGTGGCAACGAAAAAAATAAAATGTTGCAACGTGTTTATGTTTACGGCTTCGCTAGTAAGGATGCACTAAAAGACTATATCCATATGATGGAAGAAGCGGCTAAACGTGACCATCGTAAACTTGGCAAAGAATTGCAACTTTTCTTTATCTCGGAATACGCAAAAGGAATGCCAACCTATATGCCAAAGGGCTTGACCATTAAAAATGAGCTTATTAAATATTGGCGTGAAATTCATCAAAAAGCAGGATATGTTGAAATAGAAACTCCAATGGCTATGAATAGGGAACTTTGGGAGCGATCTGGTCACTGGGATCATTATAAGGATAATATGTACACATTTAAGTGTGAAGACGACACTTTTGCAATTAAACCAATGAACTGCCCAGGTGGAATGCTATACTATATGCAAAACATTCACTCGTATAAAGAGTTTCCATTAAGAGTGGGTGAGCTTGGCAAGGTTCATCGTCACGAAGCAAGCGGAACACTTAGCGGACTACTTCGCGTAAGGTGTTTTACTCAAGACGACGCACACATATTTATGTTGTCTAGCCAAATTGAAAGCGAAATCAAAAATGTTATGAAGCTTGTTGACGAAGTTTATTCAACATTCGGCTTAAAGTACAGTGTAGAACTTTCTACAATGCCAGACAACCACATTGGCGAAATATCCGAATGGCAAATGGCAGAAACAGCGCTTCAAAACGCTTTAAAACATATGAATTTAGATTACAAAATTAACGCTGGCGATGGTGCATTCTATGGTCCAAAAATCGATATTCATGTTAAAGATTGCATAGGCAGAGAATGGCAATGCGGAACAATCCAACTAGATATGCAACTTCCAAAACGTTTTAACCTAACTTATGTAGACGAAAATGGCGAAGAAAAAGAGCCAATTATGATCCACCGCGTTATTTACGGATCTATTGAAAGAATGATGTCTATTTTAATTGAAAACTTTGCCGGAGCTTTTCCAACTTGGCTTGCTCCAGTTCAAGTAAAAGTGATTAACGTGTCCGAAGCACACCTTGAATACGCAAAGTCCGTTAAAGAAAACCTAGAAAACTATGGAATTAGAGTAGAATTAGACGACCGCAACGAAAGTATGGGCAAAAAGATTAGACAAAGTCAAATGGAAAAAGTTCCATACAGCTTAATAGTTGGCGAAAAAGAAGTTGAAGCAAACACTATTTCGGTTAGAAAACGTGGTGGTGTAGACTTGGGAGCTCAAACTCAGGACGAATTTATTAAATTTATTTTAAAAGAAATTAAGGATAAAGTTATTAGTTAATGAAATTTATAGGAGATAGTGTAGAAACAACAAACCTAGGATACTTTGGAATTCGCCGCTGTGAAAATTGCGGCGGATTTAAAGATGTGGACTTGGTTGAAATACAAAAAGTTTTTAGATTTTGTTTTTTAAACCTAAAAACTTACGCGGTAAAACGATTTTTAGTTTGCCATACTTGTTCGGCGTGCTTTGAAGTTTCGCCCGAGTTGTGGGAATTTTACAAAACATAC
Source organism: uncultured Clostridia bacterium (assembly GCA_934747775.1). Taxonomy (GTDB): domain Bacteria; phylum Bacillota; class Clostridia; order Christensenellales; family UBA1242; genus UBA11490. The sequence continues at coordinate 73,135 of CAKVHA010000003.1, read as the reverse complement.
AACTCAAAAAGAATGGGCAAACAACTAACCGACGAAGTTGTTGATACACTTACTCAAATAAACAACGACTTAGTAAAAAGCGGAACAATTATTAATTTGGACGACAATACTTGCCACGGTTCGCTAGATATTATTCATTCAACACTTTCTAAAAAGTATGGTCACCCAGAGTACTTAGAAGAACTTATTAGTGTGTTTTTTAGTGGTTGCAACAAAGAAAAACCAGCAAAATAACACAGTAATTACAAAAAAAAATCACCAGATAGTTTTGTCTGGTGATTTTTTATAAATTAAAGTATATTGGCTTTGTTTTTCCAATTATATATTGCTTGTAAGCGTAAAACTCGGTGCAATTAAGCCTGTTTTTTCCTATTTTTATATCAACTCTTTTTTTTATTACAAATTTATTATCCATATATAAATTATAGCGGTTTCGTAAAATTTTAGCAAATATTTTACTACTATTGGTAATATTTTAATAAAACAATCCCTTAGGTAATAAAATACTAGAAAAAGGGGATATGTTGTATGTCTTTTGGCGAAAACTTAAAACAATTACGAAAAATATATAATCTTACACAAGTTGAACTTGGTAAAAAACTTAATGTTGCGCAAGTTACTATTAGCTCGTGGGAAAACGGAACAAAACTACCTGAAATTACCACAATTGTTAAGATTATAAAACTTTTTGATACAACATTTGAAGAACTTTTTGAAGATTTATTTAAAAAGTAATTTTATTGAATTTTACAATAAGGTTATTGATTAAATATGGTCTACAAAAATTGTTTTATAAATATTAAAAAAATCATTGACAAAAGGCGCGGTTTATATTATAATTGCGTTGTAAAAAGTAGAAGATACTTACTTCTCACCCTAGAATGAAACATTTCAAAAGGTAATAAATAGCAAATTTAGTATTTGTTTTTTATGTGAGAAGTGGGTTATAAAGTATCCCACTTTTTTAGTATTTTTTGGAGGTAACCAACCATTAAAGATTTATTAATTAACGAGCAAATTAGGGTTAATGAAGTTAGACTTATTGGAAACGATGGCACCGCATATGGCGTTGTAAATCTATCAGAAGCAAAACGCATTGCCGATGAGCAAGAGTTAGATTTGGTTTTAATTTCACCCACAGCAAATCCACCTGTTTGTAAGGTTATGGACTACGGCAAATACAGGTTTGATATGCTAAAAAAAGAAAAGGAAGCCAAGAAAAAACAAAAGGTTTCCGAAGTTAAGGGTATGCAACTTAGTATGAATATCCAAGACAACGATATGGCTTTTAAAGCAAAAAATGTTCGCAAATTCCTTCTAAACGGCGACAAAGTTAAGGTGAGTTTGCGTATGTTTGGTAGGCAACTTGCCAATCCACAAATGGGTATGCCTATTATGCAAAAGTTTTATGAAATGCTTTCTGATGTTTGCGATATGACATCAAAACCAGAAATTAATGGCCGTCAAATAGTAATGGTGCTATCACCTAAAAACACCAAATAAAAAATAAGTTATAAATAAGGAGAAAATTAATTATGCCAAAAATGAAAACAAACGCTAGCGCTAAAAAAAGATTTAAACTAAAAAAATCAGGCGTTATTAAAAGAAATAAACAAAACCGTCGCCACATCTTAACAAAAAAATCACAAGACCGTAAAAGAGGCCTAAGGAAAGCAACTTATGTTTCTAAAGCCGACTACAAAAACATTAAAGAGTTAATTTAAGGGGGACGAATTAAATGAGAATTAAAAGAAGCGTTAACGCATTAAAGAAAAGAAAGAAAATTTTAAAAAGTGCAAGAGGTTATTGGGGTAACCGTAGCCGTAGCTACAGAGCAGCAAACCAAGCTGTTATGAAAAGTGGTCAATACGCTTACACTGGCAGAAAACTTAAGAAAAGAGATTTCCGTCAACTATGGATTGCAAGAATCAATGCTGGCTGCAGAATTAACGACATTTCATACAGTCAATTTATGCACGGTCTAAAACTTGCAAATATTAATCTTAACCGTAAGGTTTTAGCTGACCTAGCTCTTACAGATCCTAAAGCTTTTGCAAACCTTACAGACACTGCAAAACAAGCAATTAAAAATGTTAAATAATTAAAAATTTAAGCCACATAAGTTTTTTGTGGCTTTAATTTTTGGAGTTAAAATGATTATTAATAGCAAACAAAACTCACTTATAAAATTCGCTAAATCTCTAACCGAAACAAAGTATATAAAACAAAATAATTTGTGTTTGGTTGAAAGCAAAAAAGTGGTGTTAGATTTAATTGATAAAAACCTAATTACCGAAATATTAATAACCGAAAAAAATGCGGATTCATTTAAGTTTTTTAAAGGTAAAACCACTTTAATTTCGCCCGAAATAAGCCATTTTTTAAGTGAAACAAAAACCGACGATGGTGTGTTTGGATTGTGCAAAATTATAAACAATCTAGAACCAAAAGGCGATAGGGTGATTGTGTTAGACAATGTGCAAGACCCTAGCAATGTTGGTGCAATTATAAGAAGTGCTGTGGCATTTGGTTTTAACAACATTATAATGCTAAATGGAGCATATCCTTATAGTTCTAAGGTTGTTAGAAGTAGTATGGGCTATGTGTTTGATGTTAATATTTTTTCGTTTAACTATCAAAACTTAGTTGATTTTATATCAAAAAATAAATATAATTTAGTAAAAGCGGATTTAAATGGAACAAAACTTAACGACTTTACGCCCAATTTACCACTAGCACTTGTTATTGGAAACGAAGGCAATGGCGTGAGTGATGAAATTAAAAAAATCTGCCTTAGTTCAGTAAATATTCCTATGGATAGCAGGGTTGAAAGCCTAAATGCAAGCGTTTCGGCAGGAATACTTATGTGGGAAATCAACAACAAATTGGAGAATAAATAATTATGAGTGGACACAATAAGTGGAGCAAAATTAAAAATGTAAAGGCTAAAAACGAAGCCCAAACAAGCAAACTTTATACAAAAATTGGCCGTGAAATTGCGGTTGCAGTTAAAGCTGGCGGTGCCGACCCAAATAGCAACGCAAAACTAAAAAACATCATTATTAAAGCACGTAGTGCCAATATGCCAAACGATAATATTACACGTGCAATTAAAAAAGCAAGTGGCGAACTTGGTTCCGTAAACTACGAAGCTATTACTTACGAAGGATACGGTCCAGCAGGCAGCGCTGTTATGGTGTATGTTCTAACCGATAATAAAAATCGTACAGCAAGTGATGTAAGACACTGTTTTGATAAATTTGGCGGTTCGCTAGGCGCGAATGGTTGTGTTAGTTATCTATTTGACCGCAAAGGTTTAATAGTTGTTGAAAAGGGTATTGGCATTAGTGAAGACGATATTACAATGCACGTTTTGGAAAGTGGTGCCGACGATGTTGAAATTGGCGATTTGGAATACGATATTTATACAAGCCCAGAAAATTTTGACGCTGTTAGAACCTATTTTGAAAACAACAATATCCCTATGGTAAGTGCCGAAGTTACAATGATTCCACAAAATTATGTAACATTGCCAGAAGATAAAGTTGGCTCGTTTACAAAACTTTACGACGCACTAAATGATAACGACGATGTTCAAGAAATTTATCACAATGTAGAAAACTTTGGTGACGACGACGAAGACGAAGAATAATTTACAATAAAAAATGCCGCAATTGTGTTGCGGTTTTTTTGTTCTAAAAAATCAAACATATTATTTTTATTGACAATTGTTATAATATATTTTACAATAAAACCTGTAATATGGGAGAATAAGGCTTTGATTATTTTAGGAATTGACCCAGGGCTAGCAACCGTGGGATATGGTGTTATAGAAAAGTTTGGAACTGGCAGCACAAAAGTAATAGATTACGGCATTGTAAGTACTTCTAAAAACGACACTTTGCCAACAAGATTAAAACAAATTTACGCTTCAATTAGTGCTTTAATTGAACGCTACAAACCAGATGCTGTTGCTATGGAAGAATTGTTTTTCCAAAACAACCAAAAAACAGCAATTGCCGTGGCAGAGGCAAGGGGAGTGAGTTTGCTTGCTTGCATTCACAATTTAGACCAATTGTATGAATACACTCCGCTTCAAATTAAGCAGGCTCTAACTGGTCAAGGTAGGGCAGAAAAGGCGCAAGTTCAGTATATGGTTAAGGCAATTTTAAATTTAAAAGCCATTCCTAAGCCAGACGACGCAGCCGATGCGCTTGCTGTGGCGTTGTGCCATAGCCAAACAAACACTTTCTTAAGTGGAACAAATATAAGGTAGGTAATTATGTACGCATTTTTAACAGGTATAGTAGAAGAAAAAAGCGACAATCTTGTGGTTGTTAATGTAAACGGTGTTGGCTACGAAGTTTGCGTAAGTACGTTCACATCAAACTCGCTTCCAGTGGGCGAAGTAGCCACAATTTACACATATTTGCACGTTAGAGAAGACGCATTTTTGCTTTTTGGTTTTTCAAGCAAACAAGAAAAAAATGTGTTTTTGGAACTAATAACGGTTAGTGGAATTGGCGCAAAAACCGCCATTCAAATTCTAAGTGGCGCAACATTAGAAGAACTCATCTCTTCAATAGTAACTGGCGATGTTAGGGTGATTAGTGGAATTAAGGGTATTGGCAAAAAAACAGCCGAACGTATTGTGCTAGAACTTCGCGGCAAATTTGAAAATGTGTCACTTGGTGATGTTAGCGTTATGAGCGATGCGATAAAACAACAGAATAGTGAAACCGATGAAGCTGTTATGTTGCTTGTAAATATGGGGCTTACCAGAAACGAAGCAATCAATCTTGTAAAACAAGTTGCAACACCAGACGATACTATTGAAGAAATTATCACAAAAGCACTAAGAAATATGGGGTAGCATATGGTAGAAGATGAAAGAATAATAACCAGTATGAAAGGCGAAGAAGATGTTGAAGTTGAAAATACGCTTCGCCCGTCCAGCATAGACGAGTATGTTGGTCAGCAAAAAATTAAAGACAACCTTGCCGTATACATTGCGGCAGCAAAAAAACGTGGCGAACCACTAGACCACGTGCTTTTGTATGGTCCAGCTGGTCTTGGAAAAACCACATTGTCGCATATTATAGCCAACGAAATGGGCGCGTCGCTTAAAATCACAAGCGGCCCAGCAATAGAAAAAGTTGCGGATTTAGCTAGTATTCTTACAAACCTAAATAAGGGCGATGTGTTGTTTATAGACGAAATTCACCGTATTTCTAGGTCGGTTGAAGAAGTTTTGTATCCAGCAATGGAAGATTACGCACTAGACTTTATTTTAGGAAAGGGTCCTTCCGCTCGTACAATGCGTTTGAAATTGCAACCTTTTACGCTAATTGGTGCAACGACAAAAGCAGGTATGATTACCGGACCATTGCGCGATAGATTTGGTGTGGTTTGTAGGCTAGAATTATACTCCGTAGACGAACTTAAAACAATCATTTTGCGTTCTGCTCGCATTCTTAATATTGAAATGGAAGACGAAGCCGCATTAGAATTAGCAAAACGCAGCCGCGGTACACCACGTATTGCCAACCGCTTTTTAAAACGTGTGCGTGACTTTGCACAAGTAATTGGCGGCGGAAAAATTACAAAAGAAGTTGCAATTAAAGCCTTAAAAGCGCTAGAAGTAGACGATTTAGGTCTTGACTACACCGATAGAAAAGTGCTAGAAACCTTAATAGACAAATTCCACGGTGGGCCTTGCGGACTAGATACACTTGCCGCAGCAACAGGAGAAGACCCAAATACAATTGAAGATGTTTACGAGCCATATCTGTTGCAACTAGGCTTTGTTGCGCGTTCCCCACGTGGTAGGGTTGCTTTGCCAAATGCGTACAAGCACCTAAACAAAAAAATTAGCGCAAACAAGCTTGATTATTTAAAAATGTTTATAGAAGAAGATGAAGAATAATGGATTTATTAAAAACCGATAGTTACGACTTTTATTTGCCAGACGAACTTATTGCCCAAAAACCCGCCGAAAAGCGAGATATGAGTAGGTTGCTGGTTTATAATAGAGCAAATAAAACAATAGAGCATAAAGTGTTCCACGACATTGTCGACTACCTAAAAGCTGGCGACGTACTAGTTGTAAACAACACTCGCGTAATTCCAGCGCGCCTTTATGGGGTAAAGCGTGAAACCAACGCAAAAATGGAAATATTGCTACTAAAAAGGCTTAATTTAACCGATTGGGAAGTGCTTATAAAGCCAGGCAAACGCGCTAAAATAGGAACTATTATAGATGTTTGCCCCGAACTTAGCCTAACAGTAAAATCCGACACAGACTTTGGCGGAAAGGTTGTTAGTTTTAATTTCGACGGTGTATTTGAAGAGATTTTGGACAAGGTGGGGGTTATGCCTCTGCCACCATATATAAAGGCACAACCAAACAAGTTTAAGGAGCGTTACAACACAGTTTATGCAAAAGTGGACGGCTCAGCCGCCGCACCAACCGCAGGGCTGCATTTCACTCCTGAACTTATGCAAAAACTTAAGGATAAGGGTGTAATAATTACAAATGTGTTGTTGCACGTTGGGCTTGGAACATTCCGCCCAGTTAGTGAAAACGACATTTTAAAGCACGATATGCACACCGAATATTATGAAGTTAGCGAAGAAGCTGCAAATATTATAAACACCGCAAAAAAAGAAGGCAGAAGAGTTATTGCAGTGGGCACAACCAGTGTTAGAACTTTGGAGAGTGCAGCAAATGAAAAAGGTGAAATTGTTTCACAGCACAACACAACAAACATCTTTATTTATCCGGGTTATAAGTTTAAAATTGTGGACGCTCTTATCACAAATTTTCACCTACCAAAAAGCACTCTTATTATGCTTGTTTCTGCCTTTATGGGGCGCGACGAAACAATAAGAATGTACGAAGAAGCTGTTAGAGATAAATATCGTTTTTTCAGTTTTGGCGACGCAACATTTATTTATTAAAATTTTAAGGAATTATTTATATGGACAAATTTAGTTATGAAGTAAAAAAAGTGTGCAAACAATCTGGTGCTAGAATAGGGGTTTTTCATACTCCGCACGGTGACATAGAAACCCCAGTTTTTATGCCAGTTGGAACTCAAGCAACAGTTAAAAGTTTGTCACCAGAAGAATTAAAAGAAGTAAAAGCACAAATTATATTATCCAATACATATCACTTGTATTTGCGCCCAGGTCACGACATTATTAAACGTGCAGGCGGACTACACAAATTTATGAATTGGGATAGACCAATTTTAACAGATAGTGGCGGATTTCAAGTGTTTTCGCTTTCAAAACTACGCAAGATTTCGGATGATGGTGTAGAGTTCAGGTCGCATATTAGTGGCGAAAAACACTACATTACACCTGAAAAAGATATGGATATTCAGCACGCACTTGGCTCGGACATTATGATGGCTTTTGATGAGTGCACAACCTATGGCACCGATTACAAAAAAAGCCGTATAGCAATGGAGCGTACGCTAAATTGGCTAGATAGATGCTATAAATATCACAACAACGACAATCAAGCTCTTTTTCCAATAGTTCAAGGAAATTTTTATAAAGACTTGCGTTTGGAAAGTTTGGAACGCACAAAACCTTATGTGAAATACGGTCTTGCAATTGGCGGACTAAGCGTGGGCGAACCTAAGGAACTTATGTATGAAATGCTTGACGCACTAAAACCAAATTTGCCAGAAAATGTGCCACATTATCTTATGGGAGTAGGCAGCCCAGATTGCATTTTGGAAGGTGTTATACGTGGCATTGATATGTTTGACTGCGTTTTGCCAACACGAGTTGCTAGAAATGGCACAGCATTTACAAGTCAAGGCAAAGTTGTTGTGCGTAATGGTATATACAAAGACGATTTTACAACCCTAGACCCAGAGTGCGACTGTTACACTTGCAAACACTACACAAAAGCGTATATTCGTCACCTTATTAATGCAGACGAAATTATGGGCGCGCGCTTGCTTTCAATTCACAACATCAGGTTTTTAACCCACCTTACAGAACAAATTAAGGACGCAATTTATCACGATAGATTGCTAGATTTTAAAGACGAATTTCTAAAAAAGTACAATAACTCGCAAAATTGTACATCAAATTAATTTACTTTAAGGTTTAATTTAGTTATAATTTAGTATTAAAAATATTTAGGAGTGCAATATGAATTTTTTATTAGCAGAAGGAAGTACCAGTTTTTTTAACAGCAGTTGGTTTTTAATTATTGTTTTAATTGTAGCAGTAGGCTTGTTGCTATTAATGAGTTTTACTCGTCGCAAAAAGGAAGAACAATATCGCAACGACCTTAACGAAAAACTTGTTAAAGGCGCAAAAGTTCGCACAATTGGCGGCATTTATGGCACAATTGTTAGTGTTAGAAACACAACCGATGGTAAAATTGTTTTGCTAGAAACAGGCGAAGGCGACAAGGTTAGTTATACAACTGTTCATATGAACGCCATTTTAGACATCGCTCACGACGAAGATGTTGTTTTGGATAAAGACGGCAACGAAGTTCCTATTAGCGAATTTAATAAAATGCAAAACGAACAACCTAAGGATGACCAACCAGAAACTGTTTCAGAAACACCTGAAATGAAACAACCTGAAAAACCTGTTGCAACAGAACAAGAAGAAGTTGAGAAACCTAAAAAAACAAAAAAACAAAAATAGTTTTTAATTAAAACCAGCTTTAATTATAAGTTGGTTTTTTTATTTATTTTCTAAGGTTTTTTAAATTAGATTTGACAATATGGTTTTTAGCATATATAATTAAATAAAATGTAAATAATATTGTATAAGGGAAAAACGAATGAAAAAAGCTGTAAAAATTATAATAGCCTTGGTTGTTGTTGCTGCAATTGCCGTGGGCATCTATTTTTTAGTAAAACCTAACGATAAAGATTCAAAACCAACTAAGTACTCAATTACATATCTTTTGGACGGTGGTGTAAATAGCCCCGACAACCCAATTGAGTACGATGGTGTTACTGCAATCACTTTAAATCCAGCCGTTAAGGAAGGGTACGATTTTGCTGGGTGGTACGACGCGGCAGACAACTTGGTGGTTAAAATTCCAGCAGGCTATGGCAAAAATGTGCGCCTAACAGCAAAGTGGGCAAAACAAAACAAACTTAGCTATATCCTTGAAACTGGTGTTAAAAACGACAACCCAACAACTTACTCAAGCGTTTCTAAATTTACACTAAAAGCTCCTGTAAAAGAAGGCGCAACTTTCTCGTGTTGGGTAGACCAATATGGCAGAGTAATAAAACAATTTCCACTAAATATGAAAGAACTCGGAGCTCTTACACTTACTCCATATTGGGCTAGTGAAGGGCTAGTATCCGAAAATGGTGTAGTAAAACATGTTAGTTCTAACCAAAACTATAGCGGTGAAGTACTTGCATTCCCAGAAAATACAACTGCAATTGAAGCATTTACGTTTAGCGACAACGAAAACATTAAAAAGATTATTATTCCTTCTGGCGTTAAAAATATTGAAATAGCAACATTTCAAGGTTGTTCTAACTTGTTAGAAGTTGTTATTCCAAATACTGTTACAAGTATAGGTAACAATGCTTTCTATAATTGCGAAAAACTTAAAAAAGTAATTATTCCAGACTCAGTAACATCTTTTGAAAAAACGGCTTTTTCTTGTTTTAATTCTGCGGCACTAGACCTTTCTCTTTATTTTGAAAATGCAAACAAAATTTCTACACTAGAAGAAAACGAATATTATTTTGCAGAAAAAAATATAAAAATACTATCGTATTCAAAAGATAAACCACTTGTTACTGGCAACTTTTGGCATTACGATATCACTCTTACCAACGAAGAAATTGGATATATGGATTCACTTAAGGAGTGGAGAGAATTAAATTACATATCCAACGGCTCTATTCTTCCTAGTAGCAACCCATTAGGTCGTGACGACACTTCATCTATACTTTCCGACCCAGTTAAATCAGGTTATGTATTTGCAGGGTGGTGGGACGGTAAGGGTTCATTCATAACCGATATCACAAAATCACCTTACAACTGCCTAGCTCTAGAAGCGCTATTCGAAAGCAAAGGACTAAATTTTGTTGACAATTCGGAATCCTACAGACTTGATGAAATGAACTCATTTGCTGAATCTACACTTGTAATTCCTAAAATGGATAAAAAGATAGTTATTGGTGCTGGTTGTTTTGCTTCCAACAAAACGCTAAAAAGAGTATTTACTATGGATAGTGTAACCAATATAGAAGCAAGTGCATTTTTAGATTGTTCAAACTTAGAAGAAGTTTATCTATCGTGGAAAGTTAATAGCGAAACAACAAAAGAGTGTCAGATGACTTCTATTCGTCCAAATACATTTAAAGATTGTGTAAATTTAAAAAAGATTAAATTACCTAAAAATATAAAAACGATTGGACAGTTTGCGTTTGCAAATACAGGTTTAAAAACAATCCATATTCCTGAAAATGTTAATTCGATTGTTTGTAATCCATTTATAAATTGTAAAAATCTTACTTCCTTCACATCTGATAGCACAAAATACAAAGCAGTAGAAGATGGTAAAATACTTTTTGAAATCTCAACCAACAGTAATGGTGCAACTACAAACAAAATTATAAGTTCAGTTTTAACAAACTCTGCATCTATAATAGCAAATATGGACTTAAATAAATATGCAACATCTGACAAAGTAGAAATATCAGAATTTGCATTTGCTGGTGCAGATTTAGTTACGCTAGACCTTTCTGACCTTAGCAAAAAAATTGATGTTAGTCCGTATGCTTTTGCAAATTGTGATTACTTGAAAAATGTATTTATAAGCAAAAATATGATGGGATATTCATATTTTTCATTTGCATCAGAAGAAGATAAAGATACAAAACCAATTAATTACTTTATGACTCAAACAATCGATACTTACCCAAGCACATTATTTATTAATGAATATTCTAAAATGTTTTACTATTCCGATTCTCTTCCAAACAAAGAAGGTAACTGGTGGTGCTGGAACAATGAAGATAAAACAGAAACAAAAGTATGGAAAAATGTTATTGTAAAAATCAATGGTGATTATGATAAAACTTCTGTTTCAGATTTTGAATATACTAGTTTTCCAATAAGTCTACCTACACCAAAAGGAACAGGCACAAATGATTTTATGTGTTGGTATGACCAAAACTATAAAACTTTAAACAATGTAATACATTCTGAACAAAAGTATTGTTCATTTGTAATTAACGGATATATGTCGTCCAGCGGTATGAAATTTAAAATTGAAAAAGGCGAAGCAATTCTTACAAGTTTTGCTGATTGTTCCGATTCGTTTGCAATAATCCCTAGCACATATAATGGCTATAAGGTTACAAAGATTGGTTTTGAGCTTGAAGCTGCTGACAACAATGTTATTAAAAAACTATATATTCCAAACACCATTAATTCATTATCATCTCTTGTTTTTTATCATCTAAAAAACCTAGAAACAATAATCTTTGCTGACGGAATAAAAACTCTTAACGGATATAGAGATTCTTTTGGTTCGTTTTATGGTGATATTATTTTCCCTAGCAGTTTAACTACCATTAGTGACGATATATTTACAAAAGCTAATTCAAAATCAATATACCTTGGAGTAGACTATGATACTGCTTTAAAACGTTATAGCAGTGTAACATTCCCAGAAACTATAACATTTAATTTTCTTGTTGATAGTGAAGACAACATAAAGAAAAGTGGATATTACTATACACTTGGAAAAAAGGACAATTTATACTATCCTACAACAGAAGATTTGTTTATTCCTAAAATAAATGAAATAAATAAAATAATCTACAATTTAAACCCTAACCCAAAAGATACCGTTACAAACAATTCTTCAAATCCTACACAAGTATCCAGCACTAGTGTTGATTTGGGTGCACCAACAAGTGCAAACAGGTATGAATTCTACACCTGGTTGTATGAAAATGAAAAAATTACTTCAATCGAACCAACAATGCCAAGATGTGTTGTATTAGATGCACTTTGGGAAACTGCAGGGTTAACCTTTGCTGTTATAGCTGGTGATAAGGCGGTGATTACTGGTTACGATCACGCTTTAACCTATGGTGATAATCTTGTTTTGCCTAGTAAAAAGACAATTAGTGGCAAACTTTACGATCTAAATACAATAGATGCTTATGCTTTTGAGAATTCCAAGTTTAAGAAAGTTTATTTAATGAATTCTTCATCTATCACACTTGGTGAAAGTTGTTTTAAAGGGTCTAGAAATTTGGAAAAGATTTACAATTATTCACAAATAACTAGTATTCCAGATTATGCATTTGAAAATTGCGTTAATTTTGCTATGAATGAATTTGTTCAAAATATTAAATATTTCGGAAAAGATTCATTTAAAAATACCGGTTTGCAACACATTGTTTTAAAACAAGATGCTACCTTCGCAGTAGATAAAAATGGAAATCATTATAATCCATTCTCATATTGTAAAAATTTAACAAACCTTGAATTTTATACTAATTCGCCAACATTAACTGCAGGAAAATATTATGCAGCAAATGACACATTATTTTATTGTTTATCTAGCAATGCTCTTAAGATAATAACAGCAACACCAAACACAAACATAAAAGATTTTGTTGCAGCTGTAAGCACAACTTTTGGTGAAGCAAACTACACAATATCTATTGCAAATAATGCTTTTGCTGGTATTAATTTTGCAAATCAAACAATTAGCTTAACAAGCAATGTTTATACAATTGAAGCAAATGCTTTTGCAGATACTAATGCCGATATTATTAAATTTGAGTCGGGTTGTAAAATTCAAAACATTGGCGAAAATGCATTTAAAACAAGTAGTCCAATAAAAATTTGTGTTGACTCGTTATCTCAAATAGAAGATGCAGGTGACCAAAGTGGTTGGAACCCAAACAACAAGCCAATTTATCAATATTCGATAGAACGCCCTACAAATGGTGGATATTATTGGCACTATGCGGATAGCACAAAAACAAAAATTTTATTCTGGTAATAATTTTATATTTTAATAACCTTAATTATAATTAATTAGGGTTATTTTTTTTGCAAAGTGTTTGTAATAAAACCACTTGTACAAGCATACATTATAAAAACAAATTTGAGGTGATAATATGAATAGTGAAACAACAAAAAAAAGTGGCTTTTTACAAATTTTAAAAGGAGCAATATTTGCGGTTAGTATTTCGCTTGTTGGCATACTTTTGTTTGCACTATTAATTAAGTTTACAAATCTAAACGAAAAGTGGATTTTACCAATAAACCAAGTTATAAAAATTGTTAGCATATTCTTTGGCATAATGCTTGCGTTTAATAGGGGAACAAACAAAGGATTTTTAAAGGGTATGTTAATTGGTTTTATTTACACAGTACTTGCGTATGTTGTATTTTCAATTTTAGCGCGCCAGTTTAGCTTTACCTTAAACTCAATTACCGATATGATTTTTGGAGCAATTATTGGCGGCATTAGTGGAATAATTGTAATAAACATTAAAAAATAATAGAATTTAAATGTATTCTTAATTAAAAAGTAGGTTATAAATTAAATAAACCTATTTTTTTATTTTATTATAATTGACTTAAATCTTTTATTATTATATAATACTAAACGTAAATGTTGACCAAATATGGTCTAAAATGTGGGGCAAAACACATTTTTGCTTTGTTGCTTGATAAAAAATGAGCAATAATGTTGCAATTATAACCAATAAGGAGATATCGCTTTAATGAAAAAGAAAATTACTAAACGAAATTTTATCGCGCTTGCAGTTGTTGCAGTAATTGGATTAATTTTTACAGTTTTCAGTTTTAATATTCCATTTACAACCAACACATTTAAAGGCTTTGCAAGGGCAATCAACACAGGGCTAGATTTTGGTAATGGCACACGTGCTATTTATACGGTTGAAAGAGAAGATTATTCTAAATTTGCTAGTGATAGTTATTTGCAAGATACCGTAAAAACTGTTCAAAAACTTGCCGTAGATAAATACACCGACGCTAAAGTTTACTCGGTTGGCGACGACAAGATTTGCATCGAAGTTCCAGACACTTATGTTCCTAGTAATTTACCACTTGCTGTTTTGGAAATGAAAAAAGAAAAAACTGCAGATGCCGAAACATATCTTAATGGTTCGCACATTAAATCCGCAACATATCAAATGAACGGTGCTCAACACGGAGTATTTATTCAATTCACAAAAGAAGGCAGTGAATTGTTTGAAAAACTTACTGATGAAGCTGTTAGTTCTAGCTCAAATTCGGATTCTGGCTCTTCAACAAAAAGTGGAACAATTTATATTTGTTTAAATAAAGATTATGACAATGCTCAGGCTATTAATATTAGCGAAAAAATAAGCCAAGGTTATGCATACATTACAATGTCATCTAAAACCAGCGCAAAACTTTACGCTAGTATGCTTCAAAACTCTAAATATGGCATCAACCTTACTCAAGAAGGCGACAATGTAACCATATATTCAAGTTTTAGCACATTCGCAAAAGTTGTTTGCACGGTTGTAGTTGCAGCTGTTGTTATTTTAGGTTTTGTTTACCTAATTTTAAAATACAAAGATATGGGCTGGGTTACAAGCTTGGCAATGATGTTTAACTTCTTGTTTAATGTTATTACATTCTCGCTAATCAGTTCGTTTAGACTTACTTTAGGCAGCTACTTAGGTATGATTGTAGGTTATTTAATTACTTTCTTTGGCTGTGTTGTAATGCTAGAAAAAATGAAAGCAGAATATGCTAGTGGCAAAAAACTTCACCCTAGCTTTAAAGCCGGCTACAAAAAGTCTGTTCCTGTAATTATAGACCTATTTGCAATCAGCGTAATTATAAGCGCAATCATTGCTATATTTATGTCGGGCTTTGCATTCTCTTTTGCAATTAGCGTTTTAATTAACAATGCATTCGGATTATTCACAACATTATTTATGATGTGGTGGTTCTCTAAAATGTATCTTAAAATTAACAGCGTTAAGGGCGACAGATTAAACTTTTTTAAGGAGGAAAAACTAGATGAAAACAAAGCAAACTAATTCCTTATCTAAGTTTGTAAATTACAAAAAATTTACATTCGTTATTCCTATTATTTTACTTGCACTTGCTTTACTTGTTTTTGCTATTTGGGGCGTAAACAAAGGGGTAGATTACAAAAACAGTTATACTTATAATGTTTATTTTAATACAACTGTAAACAACAAAGAGTATAAAGAATACACAAGCGTTATTAGGAAAACCATAAAGCAAGAATCTAATGGCGAGTTTACTGTTGTTATTACAAAAACCAACGACGATATTTCTTCGGCTTGTAAGGTTAATGTTATTAACAACTCAAAACTAACCGATTCTAAATTTGTAGAAAAATTAGAAAGTATTAATACTTCAATTAAAGAACAACTTGATGCAAAAAACACTAGCCGTCAGGTTAGAATAAGCGACATTGAGTTCCAAGCAGCTGAAAATTTTTCAAAATCACTTGTTATGGGCATAATTGCTGTTGCTGTAATTGCTGTGCTAATGTTCTTCTATCTATGGATTAGGTTTGAATTAAAAACCGCTTTAAGCTCACTAATTATTGCACCTTATGCGGCAGTTTCAATTTTATCATTACTAATTTTATTTAGAGTTCCTTTCACTTACAACTTTATGTTGCCAGTTGCATTTGGATGCTTAATTTCTTATATTTTGTATTATTGTATTTTTGCCAATATAAAATCAAAATTAATTAATAAAAACAACCAACCGAATGACGAACTTGTTTATGATAGCATTAAAAACAATAAAAACACATTCCTTGTATTTGTTGTTGCTATCACTGGCGTTTTGGTTTTGTTAATGTTAATATTCAACCTTACTTACATTTCGCTTATCATTTCTATGCTTTTCGCTGTTGTTTGTTCTATTTATTCTGGTGTGGTTTTGCCTACAACAATGTGGTGTGAAATCTACAAAAAAGAAAATGACAAACGATTAAAAGCACGTATTGAATTAATTGCAAAACGTGAAGAAGAAGCAAAGAAACCAGCTAAAAAAGACGATAAAACTAAAGCTGAAAACGATAACGAAGAAAAAACTGAAAACGCAATAGAATAAATAATAAAAAGCCTTCACTAAAAATCTTTTTTGAAGGCTTTTTTGGTGTGTTAAATGAAATATATAAAAAATGTTGTTAATTACAACAATGAGTTAGTAGAAACATTATCTAAAAAGTTTAGTTTAGACCCCGAAATAATTAAGCTACTTTTTTCGCGCGGTTTTGATAACGAACAAAAAATTGAAAACTTTTTAAACCCTTCGATTGCAAATTTTTACAATCCATTCTTACTAAAAAATATGCGCGAAGTGGTAGATAAAATTAACTATTATTTAAACAACAATAAAAAAATAACAATTGTGGGCGATTATGATACCGATGGTATTTGTGCAACCGCAATTCTATATAAATATTTTGAAAGCATAGGGCACAAGGTAAACTACTTTTTACCACAACGTTTATTAGACGGATATGGGCTTAGTAATGACACTATTGATAAAATTATAGACCTTTATTCGCCAGACCTAATTATAACCGTTGACTGCGGAATTTCGTGTTATAAAGAAGTGGAGTATTGTAAACAAAAGGGAATAGATATTATAATTACCGACCACCACGATATTCCAGACATTATTCCCAATACACTTGTTGTTAACGCAAAACTTGGTGACCAAATTTATCCGTTTAAGGAACTATGCGGTGCTGGTGTTGCTTTTAAACTTGTTCAGGCAATGGCTGGGCTAGAAACCGCACTAAAACTTACATCGATAGCGTCACTTGCCACAATTGCCGACATTGTTCCACTTGTTGACGAAAACCGAGCAATAGTGTATTATGGCTTAAAATATCAAAACGAGCAATTGCCAAATGGTGTAAAAAAGCTTATTAAAAAAATTGATTTAAAAATGCCTATATGTAGCGGAGATGTGTCTTTTAAACTTTCACCAAAACTTAATGCTCCGGGTAGAATGGGCGACGCCAGTATTGCGTTTAAAATTTTTATAGAACACGATGAAAAAGCAATTAATGAAAACATTAAAAAACTTTTAGAGCTTAACGATTCTAGAATTAGCGAAACGAATAAAATTTTTGATGATTGCATTAAAAAACTAAACGGAGTACAAACATCAAAACTTGGCGCAATAGTTTTGTGGGACAATAATTGGGAAGGCGGAGTGCTAGGTATAATTTGCTCAAAACTCGTAGAACGCTACAATCGACCTGTATGTTTGCTTAGCCTAAACGACCACGAATATAAGGGGAGTGTTAGAAGTGTTCACGCCGTTAATGTCCACGATGTTCTAAACGAAATTAAAGATGTTTTGTTGCGTTTTGGTGGACACAGCCAAGCAGGCGGACTTTCGGTTGAAAAGAATAAAATTAACTTGTTTGCAAAAAAGTTTAATGATACAATATTAAGTAAGTACAATATTGATGACTTTTTAGAGCCAAAAAAATACGACTTAGATGTTCCAAAAAACATTAGTATTGACTTTTTACAACAAATAAATAGACTAGAACCTTTTGGGCTTGGAAACGAAAAACCAGTGTTTAAACTTGATATTAACAATGTTAAAGCAACAAGATTGCCTAATTTTCCACAACACATAAAAATTAAGTGTAATAATTTAGACTTAATGGCATTTAATAGTGGTCATTTGTTTTACAATCTTAATAGTATTTGTAACAAGCAGGCGCTAGTTGACTTAAATATTGACACTTTTAAAAATAAATCACGCGTTAAAGGGTTGGTTAGGGGATTTAGTTTTTCACCACTTTCCGGATACAAAAAAAGCGAAATTCCAGCGGCAAATTATTTAAAACAACTTGAATATTTAAACATTAAAAAGCCAACAAATTTTCATTATATTGAAGTAAACGAAACCGAAATATTTAATGTTATAAATAATATTACAACCAGCAAATTTGGAACAATTGTAGTAACCTATGACTTTAATAAATATCAAAAAGCGGTTAAAGTTTTAAACAATATTTCAAATTATGAATTGTATAATCTTACTGATTTTACAGGTGTAAATACATTAATTTTTGCACCAGAAACGGGCGACAATTTAGGTTTGTATGAAAATATTGTGTTGTTAGATTATCCAATTTGTGACGGATTTTTATATAATAATTATGGCTCTAAATTTTATGTTTCTGGCTCGGATTACAACTATAAAATTGTTAATAATGTTTCAACCGATCGCAAGACATTTGCCATTTATCACAATGCAATAAAAACCGCTATAAATAGCCATATTACAGCAACAAACCAATTTGAATATTTTATAAAATTAAAAGCAATTAATCCGCAATACAAAGCATTAAGTTTTACGCAGTTTTGTTTTGTAATTATGGTTTTAAAAGAGCTTAATATTTTAAAAATTTGTGACAATTTTTCGCCTGAATTTACAGGCGTAAAAAGCGAACTAAAAAACTCTAGTATCTATAATAACATTTCTTTGATTTCAAAGATTTAAAAAAAGGAAGGAAATTATGGACGAATTTATAAAATTATTAAAAACAACCTACGACAACGACAAAAAAATACCTGCCATAGAAGTTTTGTTGCACACCGCAAACGCAAAAACATCCGACCACCACTTGTATGACTTAAAATTTGCCATTGCTTGTGCAACACGAGTTGTTAACAACAAACTTGACTTGGAGTCAGTCTTAACAACTTTGTATTACTGCCTATGCCGTGCAAAATTAATTGATATTGATACAATTAAAGAAAAATCTGTAAAAGCAAAAGTAGAATATCTTTTTACAATATCCAAAATGGATTTAAGCAGCAAAGAACAAATTGAAGTTTCCATAAACAAAATGTTTTTAAATATGGCAAAAGACATTAGGGTAGTAATAATAAAACTTTGCATAGAAACCGAAAAACTAAACTTTTTAGATAGATTTTCACCATCTCAAACCGAACGACTAATGCGTAGTTATCGTGACATTTATTCGCCTATTGCAAGTATGCTAGGTTTAAGCGTAATTAAGGATATTTTGGAAGAAGCAACATTTAAATACTTCAATCCAAAGTTTTACGACGACCTAAGCAAAACACTAGAAACCTATGTTTTAAAGGGTAAAGAAGCTATAGACAACGCGTGTGAAAAAATAAAAACCGAATTGCAAGGAATTATTCCTAATGTTAAGGTTTACGGCAGACAAAAAAAGATAAGCAGTATTGCTAAAAAACTACAAAAGAAAAATATGTATGTAGATAGCATTCAAGAAGTATACGGCTCTAATGCCGAGCTTAATAAGGCTATGAAATCAAAATCGTTTAGCGAAGTAAAATTAGCTCAGATTGTGGATATTTTGGCGCTAAGAGTGCTTGTAAATACGGTTGAAGAGTGCTACACAGTGCTAGGCAAAGTATTCTCACTATTCACCCCAATTGGAAACTTTAAAGACTACATTTCGCACCCAAAAGAAAATGGCTATCAATCACTACACACGCTAGTTATGTTGGACAACGGCTATCCGCTAGAGATTCAAATAAGAACATTTGCAATGCATACTTTTGCTGAATATGGTATGGCCAGCCATTGGGCATACAAAGCAAAAACGCAAGTTAAGGAAAGCGATTATCAAATAAACCACATTAGGCAGCTTTTGGACTATTACAAAGATAAACCTTTTTACGAACTTTACGACGCAATGCAAACCGACTTTTACAGCGGTATGATTTATGTTCAAACGCCGCTTGGCAAAATAATTGAGTTGCCAGAAGGTTCTACTCCAATTGACTTTGCTTATGCAATTCACTCAAACATTGGAAACAAATGCGTAGGTGCAAAAGTAAACGACGCTATGATTCCGCTAACCAGCGAACTACAAAACGGCGAAACCGTGGAAATTCTAACTAATCCAAACGCAAAAGGTCCATCGCGTGATTGGCTAAAAGTAGTAAAAACACAAACCGCAAAAAAATGCATTAACAGCTATTTTAAAAAGCAAATGAAGGACGAAAACATTAAAAAAGGTAAGTCCATTATAGAAGAACAAGCAAAATCGCTAAACCTAAACTTATCAAAACTAATGACCGAACGCAATTTACAAGCGGTTTTTGAACGCTATTCGCTAGCGAGCCTAGACGATATGTATGCGTCGGTGGGTTATGGCGGATTAACCAGCAATCAAATTTTAAACAAACTTGTTGCTACTCAAAAAGAATTAGAAGGCGATAAACCTGACCAAGACGAACCAAAGCTTCAACCAAAAGTTATAAAAGCACCAAAGCAAGAAAAATCGGTTGATGTTATGGGTTATTCCGATATGTTTGTGAAATTTGCTAAGTGCTGCAACCCAATCCCAGGGGACAACATAATTGGTTATGTTTCGCGTGGTGCAGGGGTTACAATTCATCGTAGCAATTGCCCAGAACTAAAAAATTGCGAGTTTGAGCGTCTTGTGGAATGTACTTGGAATGAAACCCTAAATAGCAAGTTCGATAGTAAAATTGCAATTATTACCGACGATAAATATGGTGTATTAACCACAATTTCTAAGAAAATATCCGATATGAAAATAAACATTGTTGGCATTAGCACACACCCAATTGGAAACAACACAACTATGATTAACTTGCAAGTAGAAGTTAAAGAGCGCAGTGAAATAGACGACCTTATTAAAAAAATTAATATGTTCTCATTTGTTAAAGAAGTTTATAGAACATAAGAGGGTAAATTATGAAGGTGATTACACTTTGCGGAAGCATAAAATTTAAAGATGATTTTTTAAAACTCCAAAAAGAACTTACTCTAAAAGGAAATGTTGTGCTTATTCCAAACTTTTTTGATGATGTTACATATACTAGTGAAATTAAAAACCTTTTAGGTTTAATTCATAAAAAGAAAATTGAAATTAGTGACGAAGTTTTTATTATAAACAAAAACAGATATATTGGGGAAACCACACATAACGAAATAGAATATGCAAAATCTCTTAACAAACCTGTATTTTATTTAGAATAATTAAATTTAATATATTTATAAAAAATGCCTTTACAACGGGCATTTTTTGTGTTATTATAATCACGTACCTACGGCTAGGGCATTAGACTACCTTCATCTTTGAACTTGGTTGTTAGGCGTATTAAATAAAATAGGAGGAAAAAACTAATGATTAATAAAGACAAAAAACAAGAAGTTATTAAGACTTATGCAAAAAAAGATGGCGACACTGGTTCTGTTGAAGTTCAAGTTGCTATTTTAACAGAAAGAATTAAAGAACTTACCGAGCATATGAAACAAAATCCTAACGATTTACATTCTCGTCGTGGTCTTACTCAAATGGTTAGCAACCGTAAAAAATTGCTTAACTACTTAGAGAAAAAAGACTTGCAAGCTTATCGTGATTTAAAAAATAAGTTAGGCATTAGATAACAAAAAATGGCGGAAGGGCAATGCCCCTTTCGCTTTTTTTATAACACGATATAGATTAAGCCAAATTAAAAACCATAAGTTATTATTTGGCTGTAAATCTTAAAAAGAAGTTAAGGAGAATATATGGAGAATAGAGTATTTAAAACAGAAATAGGTGGCAAAGTTGTTGAAGTTCAAGTTGGCAAATATGCTATGCAAGCAAATGGTCACTGCTTTATTAAGTGTGGCGATACAGTAGTTATGGCAAACACTTGTATGAGCAAAGAACCTCGTCCGGGCCAGGACTTCTTCCCACTATCAGTCGATTACGACGAAAAACTTTATGCAGTAGGCAAAATCCCTGGTGGCTTTAAAAAGCGTGAAGGTAGACCAGCAGATAGTGCCATTTTGGTTAGCAGACTTATAGACCGTCCGCTACGCCCACTTTTCCCAAAAGGATTGTTTAACGATGTTAGCGTTATCGTTACGCCACTTAGCGTAGATTACGACACACCACCAGAACCTCTTGCAATGTTTGCAAGCTCAGTGGCTCTAACAGTAAGTGACATTCCGTTTGGCGGCCCTACAGGCAGTGTTCAAGTGGCTTATGTTGATGGAAAATATATCATCAACCCAAACACCGATGAAATGGAAAAAAGCCTAATGGACTTAAAAGTTGCTGGCACTAAAGAAGCAATTTTAATGGTTGAAGCAGGTGCTAAAGAAGTAAGCGAAGAAGTAATGCTACAAGGCATTCTATTTGCTCACGAAGAAATTAAAAAACAAGTTGAGTTCCAAGAGCAAATGGCAAAAGAACTTGGCATAACTAAAAATGATAAAATAGAGTATTACACAATTCCTGAAGAACTTGAAAAAGACGTTAGAGAATTTGCAACACCACTTTTTGTTAAGGTTATGGAAAACTTTAACCGCCACGAAAGAGAAGCAGCCGAAGAAGCAGCTGACGCCGAAATCTTAGAGCATTTTGCAGAAAAATATGGCGAACAAAAACGTGAAATTTTGGATACTTGCTACAAAATTAAAAAAGAAATTATGCGTAGCAAAATCATTAACAACGGCGTTCGTCCAGATGGCAGAAAACTAGATGAAATTCGTCCAATTTGGTGCGAAGTTGGCATTTTGCCAAGAGTTCACGGCAGCGCAGTATTTACCCGCGGTGAAACACAAGTTCTTACAACAGTTACACTTGGCAGCCTTAGCGATATGCAAAAACTAGAAGGTCTAGATGAAGAAGATACAAAGCGTTATATGCATCATTACAATATGCCAGGCTACACAACAGGTGAAGCAAGAGGTCTTAAATCTGCTGGACGTAGAGAAATTGGTCACGGCGCACTTGCAGAACGCGCACTTGTTCCAGTTTTGCCTAGCGAAGAAGAGTTTCCTTATGCAATCCGCACTGTTAGCGAAGTTTTAAGCAGCAACGGTAGCACAAGCCAAGCAAGCGTTTGTGGCAGCACATTGTCATTAATGCAAGCAGGCGTTCCTATTAAAAAACCTGTTGCAGGCATTGCTATGGGTTTAATTAAAGATGTTGAAAGCGGAAAAGTGGCTATATTAAGCGATATTCAAGGTCTAGAAGACTTTCTTGGCGATATGGACTTTAAAGTTGCTGGTACTAAAGATGGTATCACTGCTATTCAAATGGATATCAAAATCAAGGGTATCGACGAAAAGATTTTGCGTGAAGCATTAGAACGCGCAAGAATTGGCAGACTTCATATTCTTGGCATTATGAACAAATGCATTTCTGAGCCAAATAAAGAACTTAGTCCTTTTGCTCCAAAGATTATTTCATTTAACATCAACCCAGAAAAAATTAAAGATGTTATTGGTTCTGGCGGAAAAACTATAAACAAAATTATTGACGAAACTGGTGTTAAAATTGACATCACCGACGATGGTCATGTTATGGTTCTTGGTGTTGAACAAGAAAAAATGGATAGAGCTAAAGAGATGATTTTGGGCATTGCGGAAGACCTAGAACTAGACAAAACCTACACAGGCACAGTAGATAGAATTCTTACATTTGGTGCTTTTGTAGACCTAGGCTATGGCAAAGAAGGTATGATTCATATTTCAAAACTTAGTTCAAAACGCGTAGAAAAAGTTGAAGATGTTGTAAACATTGGCGACAAGGTTGAAGTAAAAGTTATCAAGATTGATAAAGGTAAAGTAGACCTAAAACTTATTGGCGTTTTTAAATAATCACACGAAAACTCTGTTAAGTTAGATTATCTATTAATTTAGAAAAATCTTAATTTAATAGGGTTTTTCTTTTTTTATCATTAATATTAACTAAAAACAAAATTAATTGATTGAATTTAATTTTAGCTAACACATATTGATTTTTCATATTACAATAAAAATAATCATATACATATAAAAATTTGTGTATGGTGAAAATATGAGAAAATATAGAGTAATTAGTAATGTTTTAATAGTTGCAATGCTTAGCACATTAATGTATTTTGTATTTAATATAAATAGCAATTATGTGTTTAGTTATTCCAATCCTAGTGTTATTTATAATGGCAATCAAAATAGCAAAAATGTAAGTTTTATGATTAATGTTTATTGGGGTAACGAGTACATAGATGACATACTATGCATACTTAAAGATAATGGCGTAAAAACGACATTTTTTGTTGGTGGCAGCTGGGCAGTAAAATATCCTGAAATACTTAAAAAAATTGCAGCCGATGGTCACGAAATTGCAAACCACGGATACTTTCATAAAGACCACGACAAACTTAGTTACACTCAAAATTACGACGAAATTAAAAAGTGCCACGAAGTTGTTAAAAGCATAATAAATGTTGATATGAATTTATTTGCTCCGCCAAGTGGGGCATTTAACAAAAACACATTAGATGCGTGCAATGAACTAGGATATAGAGTGGTTTTGTGGACTTATGACACAATAGACTGGCGCGATAAAGATGCAAACCTTGTTTTTAACCGCGCAACCAAAAATTTAAAAGGCGGAAACCTAATTTTAGCGCATCCAACCGAACACACATTAAAGGCTCTTCCTAAAATTTTAAAGTACTACAAATCTAATGGATTTAATCCAACAACGGTTAGCGAAACGCTAAATCAAACGGTGTAGTACCACTAGATATATTTATATAATTTTCAATTAAATTATATAAAATGTTTTAAATATTTTTTATAATGTGCTATAATTTGAAAAAACTTGTATAGGTGGTTATTTTGGCTATTTATTCAAAAAATTCAAATAAAAAAATTACAAACAGTGCTTTAAGAAAAACTGGCATAACTTTTGTGTCGGTTTTTGGCGTTTTGTTAATAAACTTAATTTTTAATATTATCCCTTTTATAAACTCATTTTTTCTTGGGTTTTTGGGACTTTTTACTTACGCAATATTTTTGTTTAATGTTGTGCTTGGCATATTTTTTATTCTAGAAAAACATATCAATTTAAACAACAAAACCATAGCATTAATTATTGTTACGCTATGTCTTTTTGTGTGTTTAATTCATACATTTACCACAAAAAAATATTTTGATTATTCATATGGCAAATATCTTACAACTTGCTACAACAACAAAACAACCGCTGGTGGATTGCTGTTTGGAATTTTCACATTTCCAGTTGCGTACATTTCTCACTATGTTGGTGCAATAATAACATTTATAATTGCCATTGTAATTACAACATCGTTAATTATTGACCGCTTTTTAACCAAAAAACAAAATGCGCCAGTTAAGGTTGAAAACAAAATTATAGAAGAAAATCCTACAGAAACAGAACTTAATTTTAACAAAACCAGCAATTATGACGACAATGACTACACCCCAGCCGAACCAGTAAAACCAGCCGTAGACGACGACATTTTTATTAAAGACGACGAACCAGAAGAGAAAAAGGCAGCAAGAAAAATTCTTGGTCTTAGAAACTATGACGACGAGCCAGAAACTTCACAAGATTATTCGCAAACCGAACCAGAAGAATTTACTCAATTTAAACAAAAAATACAACCAACACAAGGCAACAAGCCGTCGTTTATATATCACGGCGATGAAAACAAACTAGATGATTATGAAGAACCCACACCACAAAAACAAGCTAAGTCTAAAGAAGACCTAGATAAAAAACGCAAAATTACTGAGTTTTTGTCTGCTACAAAAGGCGAGTACAAACCGCTTGACGAAACACCAACCTTTACAAAACAAAACGATTTGTATGACGATAATTTTTCACTTAAATCGTATGAAAAAAATAAAGACCAATATTTAAAACAAAATGAAGAATTTGATAAACGTTATGCAAATTTGAAAAACAGCAACGATGAATTTAATTCAATTAGCGTAAGCGACTATGTGTCTAAACCAAAACAAGATAACAACGCTAACTCGTTTAACGATGAACCTATAGCAAGCGAACAAAAGCCAGCAAAAGAACCAAAACGCGAGTTCTACAACCAAGTTAGTATGAACACAACACCTAGTAAATCGGACAATAATTTATTTGGTGACAGTTTTACAAAACCAGCTAACAACTCTAAACCAACAGGTTATGATAAGGCAAAGGCTATGATAGACGATGTTGACGCCGAACCAAAGCATTATCCTAAGCCAAAACACTATAATGCACCTAGCACGGACTTATTAAAATATTATCCGAATGACGACGCCGACGGCGTAGAAGAACAGCAACAAAAGGGTAGAATGCTAGAAGCAACATTGGAAAGCTTTAAAATTCCAGCAAAAATTTCTTCTATTGCACGTGGTCCTGCATTCACTCGTTATGAGCTTCAAATGCCAGTTGGTATTCCAGTAAAACGCGTGCTTGGCTTTACAGACGATATTGCGATGTCGCTAGAAAGTAAAGGTAGTATTCGTACTGAAATTCCTATTCCAGGTAAAAACGCATTTGGTGTAGAAGTTCCAAACAAAAAAATATCTACCGTTTCACTAAGAGATGTGCTAGAAAGCAAAAATTTTACAACATCAAAAAACCCACTTACTTTTGCACTTGGACAAGATATTGCCAATGAATCACGAGTTTCAAGGCTAGATAAAGCACCACATATGTTGGTGGCAGGTTCTACTGGTAGTGGTAAATCCGTTTGCTTAAACTCTATGCTTATTAGTTGGATTTTTAAAGCATCTCCAGATGATGTGCGTTTAATTCTTATCGACCCAAAACAAGTTGAGTTTACCCCATACAATGGGTTGCCACATTTATTAGTTCCTAATGTAATTACATCCACCGAAAAAGCTCTTAATGCTTTAAGTTGGAGTATTGATGAAATGGAACGCCGTTATTCGCTATTCTCTAAATTCCAAGTTAGAAATATAGAAGAGTACAACGATACAGCCGAAGTAAAATCATACACAGCAGAAAAACTCCCATACATTGTTTTGGTTGTGGACGAACTTGCAGACCTTATGAGCCAGTCTAAAAAAGACTTTGAAGAAAAAATTATGCGCCTAACTCAAAAAAGTAGAGCAGCTGGTATTCACTTGGTACTTGCAACACAGCGTCCAAGTGTTGACGTTATCACTGGTACAATTAAAAACAACTTGCCTACACGTATTGCGTTTGCAGTTTCAAGTTTTGCCGATAGTAAAACAATTATTGGTGAAAGCGGCGCCGAAAACTTGCTAGGAAAAGGTGATATGTTGTTTGCTCCAATCGATTCGCCAACACCTTCACGTATCCAAGGTTGCTTTGTTAGCAACGAAGAAATTAAAGCGGTGCTAGACTATGTTAAAGAAAACAACGACGCCGTATTTGATAGCGAAATTGAAGACAAAATGTTTAACCGAAATCAAGGTGGCGATGTAGGTGGTTTTGAAAACGAACCAACTGCCGAAGTATTTGACCCACTTATGAAAGACGCGCTAAGAAACTTTATAAAAACAAACAACGCTTCTGTTAGTAAGTTGCAGCGTATATTTAACATTGGCTTTAACCGTGCTGGCAGAATTGTAGACCAAATGGAAGCTGCGGGATTTGTTTCGCCTAAAGACAGTAAAAACAACCGTGTTATTTTCATAACACAACAAGAATTTGAAGAACGATTTGGAGAAGATTTGTAATGACATATTCCGAACTTAAGAAAAAGAAAATAGGCTTTATTTCGCTTGGGTGCGATAAAAACCGCGTTGACCTAGAAAAAATGATTTTCGCGTTTAAAAATGCAAGTTTTAATATCGTTAACTCGTATGAAGACGCAAACATAATTGTCATAAATACCTGCGCATTCATTTTAGACGCCCGAAAGGAAAGTATAAATACAATTTTAGAAACTATCCCACTAAAACAACTTAACCTAGAAAAAATTGTAGTTACTGGTTGCTTAAACAACCTAAATTACACCGATTTAAACGAAAGTATGCCAGAAGTTGATGCTTTTGTTCCGCTAAAAGATAACCCTAAAATTGTAGAGATTGTTTGCAATTTGTATGGTGTAAAATTTAGCGGACTGAGCAACGAAATAAAAGGTGCCGATAGAGTGTTAACAACTCCTAAGCACTTTGCATATTTAAAAATTGCCGATGGGTGCGATAATTTTTGCACTTACTGCACAATTCCTTACATTAGGGGACGATATAAAAGCGAACCTATGGACAAGCTTGTTTTGGAAGCGCAAAATCTAGTTAAAAACGGCGTTAAAGAAGTTATTTTGGTTGCACAAGATGTTACAAAATATGGCGCAGATATTTACGGAAAACCACACATTGTTGAGCTAATTAAGGAGTTGTCAAAAATTAATGGACTAGATAAAATTAGGTTGCTTTATTGTTATCCTGACCTTATTGATGACGCTCTAATTAACGAAATTGCAACCAACGATAAGGTTGCAAAATATATAGATATTCCTTTACAGCACATTAGCGATAATATTTTAAAAAGAATGAATCGTCGCGTAAATCACTCGCAGATTTGCAATATTATAGACAAATTAAGGCTTGCCTGCCCAGAAATTAAAATTCGTAGCACATTTATTTTAGGTTTCCCTGGTGAAACTGAAGACGACTTTAACACTCTTTGCCAGTTTGTAAAAGATTACAAACTAGACTATGTAGGCTTCTTTAAATACAGCAAAGAAGACGGAACTCCAGCGGCTAAAATGCCAAACCAGGTTCCAGCTAAAATTAAAACACAACGATTAAAAACACTTTCAAATATTCAGTATGAAAATGTAGTGGAAAACAATAAAAAAATGATTGGCAAAACCTTTAAGTGTGTTTTGGATTTTATTGAAGGTGACTTTGCATATTTTAGAAACGAGTATTTGTGTCCTAGTGTAGACCCTATGATAATTACTAAAGCTAATACAGATTTAAAAATAGGCGAGTACTATTCTGTTAAAATTGTTGGTTACAACAAATATGATTTATTAGGAGAGATTTTATGAATTTACCAAATAGAATAACATTAGTTAGAATTTTAATGATACCGCTTGTAATGTTTTTTTACTTAGCGGACTTTATCCCTTACGGAAAAGCTGTTGCAATTTTTCTATTTGTACTAGCAGCTTACACCGATCACCTAGATGGTGCAATCGCAAGAAAACGCAATCTAGTAACTGACCTAGGCAAATTTCTTGACCCAATTGCCGACAAATTACTTGTTTCGTCAACATTGTTTTTAATTATATGCGACGGAACAATTGTTACACCTTGGGGAGCTATTATAGCAACAATAATTATTGGCAGAGAATTTATGGTTTCGGCACTACGTATGGTTGCCGTAAGAAAAAATATCGTTGTTGCAGCCGATTTTTGGGGCAAACTAAAAACAGCAGTAACCGATGTTGCACTTCCATTGTTTATGTTTGTTGCACTTGCAAATCAGTATGATTTTTTAGGTGAAACGTGGTTAAAAGTATTCACCATTGTTTCATATGTTGCGCTTGGAATTGCAACCGCACTTACAATAATGTCTGGAATTAACTATATTGTTAAAAATAAAGATGTTTTTAAACAAGACTAAAAAAAGTTTAATATAACCAACTAAAATGAAAATAAATTGCATATATGTTTCCAACAATTTAATATCCACTCACCAAAACGAAACACTAAATCTTTTGGCAAAAAATTTACTCACATTTGGTTTAACATTTAATAGTGTTAAATTTGTTAAAAACGACAGTGAGCAAATTTTATCGTGTCTAAAAGAAAATATGGATAGCTTAAATATTGTTGTAACCGATTGCAATTTATTTTTTAAGCCCGAAGCATACAACGCAGTTGTGATTAGTGAAGATTTGAACGAACTAAAGGTCAACTTTTTAGAAAAGGTTGTTCCAAAAATTGAACCCAATACAAACACCCAAACCACAATGTTAAAAGTGTTTGGACTTCCAGAAAACGAAATTTTAAATGCTATTGAAAGCGTTGTTTCAAGTTGCTCCGATATTAACCTTACAACATTTTCAAACGACCTAGATACAACACTAGTAGTATCGTATGACGCCAATACAAATCAGCAAGAACTTAACAACTATATTGCCAATATTTACGAACGACTTAGAAAATTTATTTATTCAAGTGATGATATTTCACTATATCAACTTGCAATTGACCTGCTTACAATTGGAAACAAATCATTAAGCATTTTTGAAACAATTACTGGCGGCAATGTTGCTTGTGAGTTTTCAAAATGCAAACAAACTGCAGATGTTATCACAAAAGCTACCGTTTCAAACAACATTAACACACTTATAAACGACTATAATGTTAATGCTGGCATAATTAAAAAATATGGTCTTGTGTCGGTGGAGAGCACCTACGAAATTGCATCAGCAATTTTGGAAACAAAACCAAACGACACTATTCTTGTTACTTGCGGCGATACCAATAGCGGAAACAATACCTGCTTTATTGCAATTGGCGACAGCGAAGGTATTCACGTTTACAAAAACACCTGCAAAGGCAGTAAAAATCAAATTATAGATACAATATCTAAATGCAGTGTTTTTTATTTAATTAAAAAACTTAAGCAAAATGATTTGTTTTTTAACAAAATTTATGTATAATATATTTATAAAACATATGTTTGATAAAAGGATGAATTTACGATGAACGAAGATAAGAAAAAACAATTAGAAGCTGCTATTCTTTCAATT
The DNA here is from genome assembly GCA_934747775.1 of uncultured Clostridia bacterium. Lineage (GTDB taxonomy): Bacteria > Bacillota > Clostridia > Christensenellales > UBA1242 > UBA11490. The sequence continues at coordinate 42,545 of CAKVHA010000003.1, read as the reverse complement.
GAAAAACAATTTGGAAAGGGTAGTATTATGAAACTAAGCGACGGTGTTGCTACAAAAGTAGATGTTATTCCTACTGGTTGCTTAACATTAGACTACGCTCTAGGCATTGGCGGCGTTCCACGCGGAAGAATTATTGAAATTTATGGTCCAGAAAGCAGTGGTAAAACAACTGTTGCTTTGCATATTTTGGCAGAAGCGCAAAAACTTGGCGGAACAGCAGCGTTTATTGATGCAGAGCACGCTCTTGACCCATCATATGCCGAAAAACTTGGCGTAAACATTAGCGAACTTTATATTAGCCAACCAGACAATGGCGAACAAGCGTTAGACATCTGCGAAGCTCTTGTGAAAAGTGCGGCTGTTGATGTTGTGGTTGTAGACTCAGTTGCTGCACTTACTCCTAAGGCAGAAATTGAAGGCGAAATGGGCGACAACTTTATAGGAACTCAAGCTCGTCTTATGAGCCAAGCATTAAGAAAACTAACCGCTATTACAAACAAAAGCAAAGCTTGTGTTATTTTTATTAACCAACTTCGTGATAAAATTGGCGTAATATATGGAAGTCCAGAAACAACCACTGGCGGTAAAGCACTTAAATTCTATTCGTCTGTTAGGTTGGATGTAAGAAAGGTTGATACTATTAAAGAAGGCGACAACATTATTGGAAATCGTACTCGTATTAAAGTTGTTAAAAACAAAATGGCTCCACCTTTCCGTACAGCAGAGTTTGACATTTTGTATGGCAAGGGCATAAACCGTGAAGGCTGCATTATTGATATGGCAATCAACTGCGACATCGTTCAAAAGAGCGGCTCGTGGTATAGCTACAATGGCGAAAAGATTGGTCAAGGCAAAGAAAATGTTAGATTATTCTTGCAAGCTCATCCAGAAATCTTTAATGAAGTTGAAAACCAAATTAAAGCAAAAATGGGTATTGATTAATTTTAAAAAACCTTATTTAAAACTCCTAAAATGGGGCAAAAATAAGGTTTTTTATTTTATCTAAAATACCAACTCAAACTAGCATCTAGTGGAAGCTCATCATCTAAAAGCGACTCGTAAATATTTTTTGTATAAATGCTTTTTTCGGTACTAGAAAACACAATATCATTAAAATCGTTTCGAACAACAACGTTAAATGTGTACACGCTGTTTGGATTAAAATTGTTATATTCAATTTTCTGTTCGCCATTTTTGTTTTCTAAACTTTCTATCATAATGTCATTACAATACACTTCATATTGAAAATAATCTTTTGCATTAAATGCAATGGTTGCAACATTATCTTGTTCGCTATAGTTTACATCAAAATCACAGCTCACATTTGTAAATAGGTCGCTTACTTCAGTTGGTTTAAATCTTTCTGCAAAAATTTCACTTTCCCGATACCTTTCTGGGCAGCACTCATCTGCAAGTTTTATGGTGTGATTTTCTTCCGTGTTTTTAATGTCAATACTAAGTTCAATTACACTAGCTGGTTTTGCAAAATCGGTAGGCGGAGTAGTGTAAATACTGCCCAAAACATCTTTTACCATACTTGTACAATATGTTCCACCATTGTTTGAACTTTCAAGGTTATATTCTTTATTAAATGTATAGTTTCCTAGCCAAACACCAATTGTGTCCGTTGTGGTGTATGCAATGCTATACACGTCCGAATTTAAATTTGTCCCTTTAATTGCCACTGTTCCTGTTTTTCCAGCAACTTGAAATGGCAAATTTTTTAATCTGCTGCTAGTGCCGTAATCAACGCCAGCTTTTAGTAGGTCAGTAGTCAAAAATGCTGTATCATCGCCCATAATTTGGCTTTTTTCTTTTATGTTTTCATAAACAACAACATCATTTTTTGTTGTTATTTTTTTTATAAACTTTGCTTGTCTGTAACTTCCAGAACTGCTAAAAGGAATATAACTATTAACAAGTTCTTTAAGTGTAATGCCTTCGTTAAATCCACCAAGAGCAATGGCATAACCATTGTCGTACTCATTAAATTCTATGCCAGCATTCTTAGCAAAATTTTTGCATTTTTCTAGCCCCACATAATCCATAATTTTTACAGCTGGAACATTAAGGCTTTTTGCCACTGCATCGCGCACGCTAACATATCCATAAAACTGATTTCCAACATTGTTAGGTGAGTATCCGTTGTAATCCACCTTTTCATCTAAAATTTGTGTACAAGGGCTAATTTCACCACAGTCGATTGCTGGCGCATAAACCAATATTGGTTTAATTGCACTGCCTGGCTGACGTTTAAAATTTGCTAGATTATATTTAGATTTTCCATACATTGCTGTTACACCAACGCTATTGTTATCTAGTATAATTCCCAAACTATCGGCAATATTTCCGTAATTATTTTTGTGATAGTGGCTTTCATTTTCAAGTGATTTAATTAAAGCATCTTGTTTTAATGGGTCAAAGTATGTGTAAATTTTGTATCCATTTAAAGTAATTTGCTGCATCGGCATGTTTAGTATTTCTTCGGCTTCTGTTTTTGTGTTTTCAATATAAATGCTGTTTTTTTCGTTGTTTGTGTTAATGTCTAATTCAATGGGTGTTGCTGCATAATTTTTATAATCTTCATCGGTTATGTATCCGTCATCGAATAGTGATTTTAGTACCAAATTTCGGCGATTGAGTGAGTTTTCGTAGTTTGAAGTAGGCGAGTAAATAGCAGGTGCTTTTATTAGTCCAGCAAGTGTTGCCGCTTCGCAAATGTTTAGGGTACTAGCTGGTTTATTAAAATAATGATTGCTTGCTTCTTCTAGCCCATAACAGCCGTCGCCATAATAAATAACATTAAGATATGTTTCTAAAATTTCATCTTTGGTAAATGTCTTTTCAAGTTTTTTTGTTAAAATTATTTCTTTTAATTTTCGCTTTAGTGTTTTTTCATTAGTTAGGTGGGTGTTTTTTATTAATTGTTGGCTAATTGTAGATGCGCCTTCTTTATATTCACGACTTTTTATGTTGTTAATTGCAGCTTTTGCCATACGTTTGTAATTAAGTCCTTTGTGTGAATAAAACTTTTTGTCTTCTATGCTTAAAAAGCAATTTATTGTGTCGTCGCTAATGTTTTTTAACTCCACAACTTTTTGCCCACCATAGCTTAAATTATCCAATACATTTCCGTTTGTGTCATACACATTTATCTGCCTTGTTGCGGAAATAATTTTACTTTTATCAAACACTACATTTTTAGTTTCGTTCATAATAGTAGATATGAAAATTGCCGCAATTATTGCAACAATAACAACAATGCTAGCTATAACTATTAAAGAAATTTTTAATGCTTTTTTCATTTGAATAACACCCATTTTTATTTAATTTATTATTTAATATATAGTATTTATAAAAATTATATTTTTATGTTGAAAAATAGCAGAAAATTTAGTATAATAATGTGATTAATAAGGAGTAAATATGAGCGACTTAAAATATTACATAAAAACATATGGCTGCCAAATGAATGTTCACGAAAGTGAAAAGCTTGCGGGAATGCTAATAAGCCTTGGATACACCGAAACCGACAAAATGGAAAATGCAGATATAATTGTGTTTAACACTTGCTGTATTCGCGACGGCTGCGAGCAAAAAGTTTTTGGCAACTTGGGAAATATTAAAAAACTTAAAAAAGAAAAACCAAATTTAATTACTGCTATTTGCGGCTGTCTTACTCAAGCAGAAGGCAGGAAGGATATAATTAAAAAACGTTTTCCTTATATAAACATTGTTTTTGGAACTCACAATCTAAATGAATTTAAAAATTACATTATCCAATTTAATACAACCCATAAAAATGTTTATGAAGTTTGGGATAAAGAAAAGGCAATAGATGAAAACGTGGAAATGTTTAGAACAAGCGACAACAACGCGTGGGTTAACATTATGTATGGTTGCAACAACTTTTGCTCGTATTGTATTGTTCCTTATGTTCGTGGCAGAGAACGCAGCAGAAATCCTAAAGAAATTATAGATGAAGTTAAGGGCTTAATTAATCAAGGCTACAATTACATTACATTGCTTGGGCAAAATGTAAATAGTTATGGTCACGACCTTAACGACCCAAACATTACATTTGCAAATTTACTTAAAAAATTGGCAGAACTTGACGGTGAATTTAAAATTAGATTTATGACATCGCACCCAAAAGATTTAACAGAAGATGTTATTGACACAATTGCCAAGCATAAGAAACTTGCAAAATACATTCACTTGCCAGTTCAATCGGGTAGCGACCGCATATTAAAACTTATGAACCGCAACTACACAATTGAACGATATATGGGTTTAATTAAAAGCATTCGTGAAAAAATGCCAACGTGCTATATCTCAACCGACATAATTGTTGGCTTTCCAAACGAAACCGAAGAAGACTTTATGGAAACATATAACCTTATTAACTCGGTTAGATACGACGGAGTATTTGCGTTTATGTTTTCACCACGAACAGGAACGGTGGCAGAAAAAATGGACAACCAAATCCCTGAAAACATTAAAAACGAACGTGTTAATAGATTGTTAAAGCTTTCTAAAGCAATAACAAAAGAAAAAACAAAAGAATGTGTAGGAAATGTTTATGATGTTTTGGTTGAAAAAATAGACAACAACATAGCATACACCCAAAACGACAGCGGCAGGACAATTTTAATTGAAAACGCCGAGAATTTACAAACAAAAAAGTTTTATACAGTTAGGGTAGAAAAAATTCAAAACAACGCCCTATACGCAAAATTAGTTTAAGAGGTACAAAATGGCTGGAAAAATTTCGCCAATGATGGCAAAATACTTACAACTTAAAGAAAACTACAAAGACACAATAATTTTTTACAGATTAGGTGATTTTTACGAGATGTTTTATGAAGATGCCGAAATTTGCAGCCGAGTATTAGACCTTACGCTTACTGGCAGAGATTGTGGGCTGGACACCAAAGCACCAATGTGCGGCATTCCGTTCCACGCTGCCGAACCATATATAAGTAGACTTATAAACAGCGGCTACAAAGTTGCCATTTGCGAACAACTAACCGAACCTAAAAAAGGACAACTTGTTGAACGCGACATTATTCGTGTTATCACCCCTGGGACTGTGGACGCCGAATTGTTAGATGAAGCAAAAAACAACTATCTTGCTAGCATTTACAAAGAAAAATACAACATCGGATTATCATATGTAGATATTACAACAGGCGAAATATTTTTAAACGAGTTTACAGGAAACAACTCGCTTAGCGAGCTTAACGACGCACTTGTAAGAGTTAAACCAAGTGAAATTTTGTGTAACAGCGAAATGAAAAAGAGCGAATCCGAAATTGCGTGCGTTAAATCGGGCTATGTTCCCGCATTTCAAGAGTATCCAGACGAACATTATGATTACAAAAAAAGTGAAGAAGGTTTAAAAAAGCAACTTAATGTAGACAGCCTAAAACCTTTTAACTGTGCAACCAGAACTTTTGCTATATGTAGCACAGGTGGATTATTAGACTACATTTTAGAAACACAAAAGCGCAGTTTAACCCACATAAACACTGTAAAATATATTGTAAATAATAAGTTTATGCAGTTGGACGCAAACACAAGACGCAACCTAGAGTTAACCGAAACAATGAAAGACCGCAAGAAACGTGGCTCAATTTTCTGGCTACTTAACAAGTGTGAAACTAAAATGGGAATGCGAACATTGGAGGGATATATTTCACAACCTTTATATGACGAAAAGGAAATAAACTATCGCTTAAAAGGTGTGGAAGAACTTGTTAAAAATGTTTACTTACGCGAAACATTAAAAGAAAGTTTAAAACGAATTTACGACTTAGAACGTATTTGCGGAAAGCTTAGTTATGGAAGCATTACAGCAAAAGATTGTTTAAGCCTAAACAATTCAATTATAGGTATTCCAGACATTAAAAAAGCGCTTGCAAAATTTTCGTCACCAATTCTTAAAGACATAGACAATGAAATTAAAGAAGAAAATGAATTGTCCGATATGCTTACAAGGGCAATCGACCCAAAATGTGCAACAAGTATGCGTGACGGAAATTTTATATTAAAAGGTTATAGCGCTCAATTGGACGAATACACAGCACTTGCAGACCATAGCCAACAAGTTATATTAGAACTAGAACAACACGAAAAAGAAGCTACTGGAATTAAGGGTTTAAGAATTAGTTATAACAAAGTGTTTGGATATTACATAGAAGTTCCTGCAAGCCAATCGCAGTTTGTGCCATACAACTATGTTAGAAAACAGACCACTGTAAACACAGAACGTTATATCACAGAAGAACTTAAAAATCTTGAGAATAAAATTCAATCCGCATCACAAGATAAGCTTGAATTGGAATTTAAGCTGTTTGAAGACATTAAAGCAAAGCTAATGGGCAAGCTTGTTGAAATTCAAACATCTGCTAGGGCAATTGGCGTGCTAGACACATTAGTTTCACTTGCAACTGTTGCGGTAGACAACAATTATACAAAACCTATTATAGACAAAACAAGCAGCGTAATAGAAATTATTGGTGGCAGACATCCTATTGTAGAGGCGCTTAATAAAAATGAAGATTTTGTTCCAAACGATACGCTTTTAAACACAACCGATTGTCGCACAATGATAATTACTGGCCCTAATATGGCTGGTAAAAGCACATATATGCGCCAAGTTGCAATTATTACGTTACTTGCTCACATTGGTTCGTTTGTTCCTGCAAAATCTGCCAAAATCGGCTTAACTGACCGTATTTTTACACGTGTTGGAGCAAGTGATGACTTATCGTTTGGTCAAAGTACATTTATGGTTGAAATGAGTGAAGTTAGCAACATATTAAAAAATGCAACCAACAACAGCCTTATCATTCTAGACGAAGTAGGGCGCGGAACAAGCACTTTTGACGGACTTAGCATTGCGTGGAGCGTTATGGAATATGTTTCAAATTATCTTAATGCAAAAACTCTTTTTGCCACACACTATCACGAACTAACCGAATTGGAAGGCGTTTTGGACGGTGTAAAAAATTACAGGGTAAGTGTTAAGGAATATAATAACTCGGTTATATTCTTGCGCAAAATTGTAAGGGGCGGAACAAATAAGAGTTTTGGTATTGAAGTTGCTTCACTTGCTGGCTTGCCAGAGCAGGTTATAACGCGAGCAAGGGAAATTTTAAGCAAATTGGAACAATCTGAAATGAATACAAAAGTTGGGCTAGTAAATCCAGACGAAGTTAAAAAACAAACTAAAAACCTTAGTAATGTTGCGCAAATTTTAACAGATTTAGATGTAAATACACTTACTCCGCTAAATGCTTTTGATATTTTAATACAATTAAAAAATGAAATAAAGGATTAATTATGAGTAAAATTAATGTTTTAGATAAATCAATTTTTAACCTTATTGCCGCTGGCGAAGTTGTTGAAAAACCTGCCAGTGTTGTTAAGGAACTTGTAGAAAACTCTATAGACGCTGGTGCAACCCACATTAGTATAGAAATTCAAAATGGTGGCGTAAGAAAAATAAAAGTTGTTGACGACGGATGCGGAATTGAAAAAGACGACCTAACAAAAGCATTCTTGCCACACGCAACCAGCAAAGTAAAAACAATAGACGACCTAGGACATATTGGCACGCTTGGATTTAGGGGTGAGGCACTTAGTTCTATTTCTGCTGTATCAAAAGTTACTATGCAATCAAAAACTGCAGATTCCGACGGAAATAAAATTGTAGTGGACGGCGGCGAAGTAAAGGAGATTTCACCTATTGGGTGTTTAGATGGCACAAGTATGACGGTTGAAAACTTGTTTTACAATATTCCAGCAAGAGCAAAGTATTTAAGAAAAGAAAGACAAGAAGAAACCGATATTACAAATTATGTTGCGCGTTTAATTTTGGCTAATCCAAACATTTCTATTAAATACACCTCTGGCGAAAAACTTGTGTACCAGTCTACAGGCACAGGTTTGCACGATGCATTGTACGCCATTTATGGTAAGTCGGTTATTGAAAACACAACCGATTTTGATTATAGGGACGATACATATCATATTCACGGAGTTATAGGAAATCCTACATTTTCTAAGCCAAACAGAACCTATCAAACGCTTATCGTAAATGGCAGATATGTTACAAGCTCGTCAATTTCTCTTGCTATTTACAAAGCTTATGAAAGTTTTATTATGAAAGGCACTTATCCATTTTTTGTGCTAAACATTGACGTTGCGCTAGACAAAGTAGATGTTAATGTTCATCCAAACAAGCTTGAAGTTAAATTTGAAGATAACAACCATATTTTTGGAATTATGTATTCTGCAGTTTCAACAAAATTGTACGACATTCACGCAATAAATAGCGTAGGTTATAGCGAACGCGACCCTCAACACAGACCTAATATGGTTGAGCCAATTGAAACACCTAATGAAACACACGAAGGTGTATCGTTTAAAACAAATGCTATTGAAGAAAATACAGTAACAGAATTTATAGTAGATGATACACCTAAAGAAGTTACTCTTACTAAAGAAGAACTTAAAAACGACTCTTTATTTAACGAAAATTTTACAAAAATTAGTGAATTATTAGCAAGCGATAATCCTGAAACAAAATTACAAAACAACAACCTTGCATATACTCTTGCCGAACAACTTACAATGAAACAAAAGGAAGTTATGCCAAAAGTTGAGAGTGCACCAGAACTTGCGCTAGACATAGATGATTACAAAATAATTGGCACATTGTTTAATACTTACATTTTGATTGAGCAAAAAGAAACAATGTTTATTATAGACCAACACGCCGCACACGAACGCATTTTGTTTGATAAATTTACGGCAGAGTACGAACGTAGCATAGTTTCATCGCAACCGCTAATTGTGCCTTATATTATAGACACAAATAAGCTTGAAAGTGATTTTATCTTCGAAAACTTAAACGAACTTAGAAAAATAGGTTTTTCAGTTGAGCCTTTTGGCGACGGAAAGTTTAAAGTAGATAGTGTTCCAAACACACTTAAAAACATAAATGTTCAAGGGTTCTTTAATGATATGCTTTCGTGCGTAAGCAATCGCTTTATTCTAAAAAAAACCGACCTTATGCACGATTACATTGCAAAGTGTGCTTGTCGTGCAGCTGTTAAGGCCAACGATATTTTGTGCGACGAAGAAATTAAAGTGTTGTTAACAAATATTAGCGGAAAAGACCAAGTTTTGTTGTGTCCACACGGACGTCCAGTAATTTTAAAAGTAACAAAAACCGATATTGAAAAATGGTTTAAAAGGCTTGTATAATGGCTAAAAAGTACGATTCGGTTATTATTGTTGGTCCAACAGCTAGTGGCAAAACAAAACTTTCAATTGAACTAGCAAAGCTGCTCAACTCCGAAATTATTAGCGTAGATAGCCAACAACTTATAAGCGGCTTAGACATTGGCACTGCCAAGGTTACAACAAAAGAAATGGACGGCATAAAACACCATTTGCTAGACGTTGTTAAAGTTGGTGATGATTTTAGTGTAAGTGAATTTCGCGATAAATGTATGAAAATTATTGACGACCTTAAAGCTCAAAACAAGCTCCCAGTAATTGTGGGCGGAACCGGGCTTTATGTAAATTCATTAATTTACAACTACACATTTGGCAATACCAGTAAAGACGAAGAATTAAGAAATTACTATTTTAAAATAGCTAATGAAAAAGGAAACGCCTATGTATATGATGTATTGCTACACCTTGACCCTGATGCAGCCAAACAAATTCACCCTAACAATTTAAAGCGTGTAATTAGGGCAATTGAAATTGCAAAAGGCGGCACAATAAAAAAATCCCAACAAGTCATCACTAAAAATCCAAATTTAAATCCACTTATAATTGGCTTAAACCCAAGTCGTGAAACATTGTTTAAAAACATTGACATTAGGGTAGACAAAATGATTGAAGATGGTTTACGAAATGAAACTGACAAACTTTATAATAATGGGATATATAATTCAAACATTGTTTTGCCAATAGGTTATAGCGAATGGCTACCATATTACAATGGCGAAAAGAATATAAAAGAAGTTGTGGAACAAATTAAACTAGATACACGACACTATGCAAAGCGTCAGCTTACTTGGTTTAAAAAGCTAGGCAATGTAAACTGGTTTAATCCCGAAATTACACCATTAAATGATATTTTGAATAGTATTATGCAAACTCTTAATGGTAGTAATTAAATTTGTTAAATTTAAAACATTTTAAATAATAAGCATTATAATAAAAAAATTTTAAATAATAAATTTTAAATAAAATTTTTAATACTATAATATTATAAAAAATAGACCAACATTAAAGTGGTCTATTTTTTATTTATTAATTAAAACAATTTGATATTTTTTTTAATTTTAAAAATTAAAATTTTCTAACTAAGCCAATAACTTTTCCAAGTATTTGAACTTCGTTTACAATAATAGGACTCATTGTATCATTTTCGGGTTGCAACCTATAATGACCGTTTTCTTTATAAAATCTTTTAACTGTTGCTGAGCCATCTATTAAAGCGGCAACAATTTCGCCATTGTCGGCATATGATTGTTGTTTGATTATAATTTGGTCGCCGTTATAAATGCCTGCGTTTATCATACTTTCGCCCTTAACGGTTAGCATAAAAAGTCCGTCACCCCTAAACAAATTTGGAGAAACCATAAAATATTCTTCACAATTTTCAACCGCTAAAATTGGTTCGCCAGCAGTAATAACACCAAGCATAGGAATTGCCGTTAAACCCTTTGTTTCAGTAGTAGAAACGATTTTAGAAATAGGAGAGCTGTCTACTTTATCAATAACTTCTAATGCACGATTTTTATTTGGATTTTTTCTAATAAAGCCATCATCTTCGAGTTTTGCAAGGTGATAGGCGATTGTGCTTGTACTATTAACCTTAACCGCGTGACACATTTCTCTTACTGTTGGTGGATAGCCATTTTCATCTACATACTTTTTTATGAATTCTAAAAGTTGTTGTTGCTTATCAATTTTTTTCATTTTTCAATTCCTTATATTATTTATTACACAAATATAATATCACAACCAAATCTCGTTGTCAAACATTTGTTCTAACTTTTTTAAATAAAAAAACCATATAAAACTAAATTTAGTTATAAATATGGTTTAATGTTTTTATTCTTCTCTTAATTTTACTTTGTTTGCTGCGTTTCGTCTAATATCTTCGGTAATTGCGGCATAGTGTTTTCTTGTTGTGTTAACGTCTTTATGACCTAAGCAAGCGGCTACAACATAAATATCTTTAGTTTCCCTGTATAAATTTGTACCAAAAGTACTACGAAGTTTGTGTGGTGTAATGTGTTTAAGTGGAGTTACAACTTCGCTATATTTTTTTACAAGTTTTTCTACCGCACGGCAAGAAATTCTTTTGTTTTGCAAACTTAAAAACATTGCTTTTTCGGTAGGGGGGATAATTTTGTTTTTAGCACGTTCTCTAAGCCACATTTTAAGAGCATCTGCAACTTCATCATTAAAATACAAAACAACTCGATTTCCACCTTTTCTTGTAACTCTAAAAGCGTTTTCGTTAAAATCAAAGTCGTCAATATTTAATCCCACGCATTCCGAAATACGAATACCTGTACCTAAAAATAAGCTTAACATTGCATAATCTCTAATTCTAGTATGTTTGTGAAACTCTTTTTGCATATCGGTGAAACCATCACCATCTTCCGCCATATTTAAAAGCTTAACAACTTCGTCAACTTCTAGTCTTATAATTTCTTTTTCATGAATTTTTGGTGTATCAATTTTTTCGCAAACATTGCTTTTTATTTTGTCTTTTTTGAAAAAGTATTTAAACATAGCTCTAAGCGAACTAAGTTTGCGAGCTTTTGCTTGTTCGCCATTCTTTTGTTTTTTGCCGTTATACTTGTATAACGACAAGTAGTTTAAATATCTTTCAATATGTGTTGCAGTAATTGTATCTAAGTCTTTTAATGTAAAATCCTTAATTTCCAGCCCTGCGTAATCACGGCATTCGGTTGTTAGAAATTGGAAAAACGTTTTTAGATCTCTAGCATATCCAAGCCTTGTAAGTGGTGATGTGTATGCTTCAATTCCCAAAAAAAACTCTTCACAAAAATCGGGTAGTTCCTTTAATAACTGCCGTATTTTTAAAATATTATCTTCATCACGTTGAATAAAATAATTTTCTTTTTCCATATTTAAATTATATGTTTATTTTCAGGTTAAGTAAAGTAAAAAAATACTTTTTAAAAAATTGCTTAAATATTTTAATTATGCTAAACTAATAAATATAAGGAGATTATGTATGTTCGTTTCAAAAAGATTTTTAGAAAATGTCGTGCCTATAGACGATGATTTACGTGATAGCTTTAAAGATATTATATCGGAAATTTTAGATGAGTTTTTTGCTGACAAACCTCTTTTCAATAGCGACAACACATATCTATATTACTACGATGAGTATAGATTAAAAACCTGCGTTACTCCAAAATCTAAAAATGTTTTGTATTTAGAAATAGACCAACCTCAAAACATTAAAAAATGGGTTAAAAAAGAAAAACGCCACACATATCCAGAATTATATTATCCGCTAAAAAAACTTAAAGCAGACCTTATGGATTTTTGTATTAAACGATTTGACAGCGATACATTACTATGGGTAGATAAATTTGGGCTTAACTTTTCAATAAACCTATACAACGACGAAGGCGATATGCGCAATGTTAACTTTGAAATAATACCTTGCATAACCTACAAAAACGAAAACAACAAAACAGGCGTAATGTATTTTAATGAAGACTCTAAAGATTTTATTATAGAATATCCCGACCTTGCCACAGCAAATTTTATTGCAAAAAATAAAGCAACATTAGGTCTTTATAAAGACTATGTTATTATATTTAAAAACATAATTCGTGAGCTAAAAAACGAAAAAGTTATTCCTTCCGAAATCTATGAAACAATACTATATAATGTTCCAAATATATTTTATGAAAACTTCTCACTTGAAAATTTTGAACGCATTTTAAACTACATTAGAAACAGCTCGCTTTACAAATATAAATCACTGGACGAACAAGACTTTGCCTTTGTAACCTTATATAGACCTATGAATATTGTTTACGTAAAACACATTATAAAACTGTTTGAAAATTTTATAAAAAAATTAAAGTAGACCACACCAATACTATGCAAACCTTAATCGAATAATTGGCTTTAAACAAAAAAAATTTAGAGCAAAAATTATTCGATTTTTTTGTTGCAAAATTTAAAACTTAATTTAAAAACGAACAACAAATTTTAAAAAAAATTAAAACATTTATTAAATAAATTAACCTAATAATTTTATTTTAAATTAATTAAAATTTACAATGTATAAATGCTATGCAAACAATTACTATGCAAAACGCTAAAAATCAACTCCACGGGAAATAAAGCCATTTTTTACCCCTTACTATTCGCAAAAGTTGTGTTTTGCGAATAGTTTTTATTCACTTGCATAGCATTATGAATAGCACCTACTCGTATAAATTTTTATGTTAGGCCAAAATTTTTGTTGCGATTTTTTCACAACTAATAGTGCAAGTGTATATGCAGTATAAGAGTGTCAAGTGTTGTAAAACTATGCCTATAAAAATTAAAAATTGTTAGACTTATATAATACCCTATTTTGAAATTTGCCCACCCTATTTCATTTCGGATTTAGGTATGAAAAATGTCACCAAAAATTGGTGACACCTTTTAAGTCTATTTATAAAAAAGTTTTTAGATTTGAATTTAGACAACATAATTCTATTTCATTATTTGACACACCGTTTTGCCTTAAAGCATTTGTTGCTTTGTCAAAACAGTTTGATAACATTTTTCTTGAATTAGCTTCCCCTACTACATCACTACAACCAAGTTTAAGATCTTCTAGATGTCTTAAAGAATATTCGCATAAGTATTTTTCTAAGTAGATATCTACTCTTGCTTTTATTATTTTATCATCAAAACAAACACCAAGGTCTAGTAAACTAAAGCCATTGTTCTTGTTGTTTTTATCGTAACAAAAATTTTCACTAAATGGATCAAGAGTTACTTGCGGAGTCATAAGTACGGTTTTTATATCACCCACAAATTTATTGTAATGTTTGTCTGGCGCGTCGGTTAGTTCTTCAATTATTTGCTTGTAATATAGAAACCTTAAATTTCTGTAATCTTTCCAAACTCCTTTTGCTTTTGGAATAAATTCTTCTAGAGTTTCAATATGCATAGCAGCAAGCGGTTTGCCTTTTGCGCGCTCCATAAGTAAATAAGGTTGCATATTGTTATTATTGTTAACAACTAAATAATCTAAAATGTGTGGAGTGTTAATTTTGCAATCTTCTTCATCTGCAAGCGAGTTGATTGTTTTCAAATAATGCTCTAGCATCTTGTTATATTCTTTGGCTATTTCATTTGGGTTTTCACCAACAGGACTTGCATATGCATTAAAACCAGCCAATGAGTATTCCTTTAATGCAAGGTCGCCATTTAAATAAACCGTTGCTTCTGCTCCAGAAAATTTCTTATCTGCATATCGCTTTATATCATTAATTAAATCGTTATTAAGTTTTATTTGATCAAATTTTTCTTTTGTTAATTTCATTTTTATTCCTATTTAATTAATGTATCAATTCTATGCATATTAGGATACTCTCGCTCTATTTTAGCGGTGCTAATCCCGTTTTTATTCAATGCATTAATTGATTTGTCTAATGCGGGCTTTAACACCGCTTTTGCAGCATCTTTTCCGCTATAATTAGTTAAGGATTCATTTAAAAATCCAATATGGTCAAGTGCGCATTTGCATGTTAGCTGCTCTACATTGTAACCTTTTTTATTTATTACACTTTTGCCGTTAATTCCAAGCCTATAATCCAAAGTTGTATAGCCCTTTTTTAAATCATAATAAATGTTTTCTCCCCAAACATCTAAAAACACACTAGGCTCGGTTTGAGTATTAATACTATCCTTAACAAACTTATCAAAATGCTGTTCATTGCCGTTTGACAGCATGTTTGCCATACGATGATAATAATAATGCTTAATATCCGCAAAACTGTCGTTGTAAGCATCTACATCATCAAGTCCAATAAACTTTTCCATATCTTCTTCTTTTCGTGTAAATACGGGTGAACCGCTAGCACGCTTCATAAGAATATATGAAATCACTTTTTGCTCTTCTTGTTCTTCGCCATCTTCCGAAATAAAGTTTACTATAGGCCCCTTTTTGATGTAGTAATCTAAAATTTTAGGTGTTGAAATATTGTATTTTTTTATTAACTTATCGTTTATTGTCTGCTTAATGTTTTCAAGTTCTCTCAATATTAAATCAACATTGTTATTTTTAAAAACGAAATAATTAAAAGCCCCTTCACCATACCACTTAAATTCTTTTAATGCATATTTGTTTGTTAAATAAACTTTTGCTTCCTTTCCTTCAAAACACAATGTAGAATTCTTTTTTATTAAGTTTATGTTCTTTTCGTTAAGTTTCATTACTATCCCCTTTTACTTCTTTTAATTATAACATATAACAAAATCTGTTTCAAGACCCAAAAAAAACAAAAAACCAGCAATAAAATGCTGGCAAAAGTCATTAAATTTTATCTAAAAAGAGATAAAACAAAATCGTATTTTTTAAGTTCGTTTTTTGCTGATTTATAATCAGGCATAATACTTTCAATTATTTTATAAAAAGCTGGCGAGTGATTAAACTCTAGTAAATGAGTAAGTTCGTGAATAATTACATAGTCAATTGCCTTATGTGGAAGCATAACAATTCTAAAGTTAAACTTAATCACTCCATTTTGCGTACACGCACCCCACCTACGCTTGTTATTCATAACAACAATTTTACTATAATTAATCTGCATTAAATTTGCAAAATATTCCACTCTGTTTTCTAAAATGGTTTTGCTTTGGTTTATGTACCAATTGCTTGCCAGTATTATCATTTTGCTTTCGTCATTTATTACAGGAAGCACAAATTCATTTTCGGTAAGCTCAATTTTTTTTATTCCGCGCTGCTCTACGCGTTTAAACTTTTTTCCGCAAAATAGAAAATACTCGTAGTTTAGAAATGGCTTATTGTTAAAACTATTGTTTAGAATTTCTTTTTTCTTTTCATTTATCCACTTCTCTTTTTCTTTAATAAAAGTAAGTATATATTGCATACTAAGCTTGCGTGGTGCTCTCACAACAAGCTCACCATTCTTTGAAATACTTAGGCTCAAACTACGCCTATTTGTACGAATTAAAACATCAGGTTTTATCATAACAATTCCCCTTTGCATAGTATTATAGCAAATATTAAAATAATCGCCTAATAAAATGATAAAATTACTTTTGCATAGTACTAAAAAATTAGAGTTTGCATAGTATTTTATTTGACTTAATTTGTAAAAAAATATATTATAAAAATGAAGTTATAAATTTTTAGTAAAATAAGGGAGAAAAAATATGGCTGCCAAAAAGAAAAACTCCACCCAACTTAGAGGTGCTGTTAATAATATAATTTTGGAGAGTTTGTACTCGGGCGAAAAATATGGCTACGAGATTATTAGAGAAGTTGAAGAAAAAACCAACGGAAAAATTAAACTTAAACAACCTTCTTTATATAGTAGCTTAAAAAGATTTGAAGCAAAAAATTATGTTAAGTCTTCTTGGGCTGATAGCGACATTGGCGGAAAACGTCACTACTACTCTCTTACTGACGAAGGCTTAGAGTACTACAAGCGAAACATTTTAAAAGAAGGTGTGACTGACGACGAAATTGACGACCTAGATAATGAAGAAGATGATATTGTAGACGAGCAAAACGAAAACGAAGAGTTTAGCAAATTTGATAGCAAAAAGTTTTTAGGAGAACAACAAAACGACGAGTATCTTGAAGACACAATTTATAACGAAGATGAAAGTGAAGAAACTGGTTATGAATTAGACACCCCTGACACCACAACAGATTACGCGCAATACAAGTACAATGTCGATGATAAAATTAATGAGTTGTTAAAAGAAGAAGGAAACGAAAAAGATGAACTTCTAAACGAGCTCTATGAAACAAAAAATCAAGACGAAGAAATTTACGACGAGAAAGAACTTGAAAAGGATCAGCTAGAACAAGAAATTAAAAACGAAACACCTGTTGACCACGAATTTAGAAACCGTACACCTATTACAGACGAGTTAAATAAAATATCACAACACGCTCAAATAGATGATGTTGAAGAAAATGAAATTGAAGAAGATGCAAAAGCGGAAACGGAAGAAAACACCAAACCACAAAAAACTTATGAAATTATAAATCAAACCAACAATGCTTACAATGATATTACAACAAAAGAAGATTCTGTGTCCGACAACGCTTTAGACGACATTTTATATTCTGACCCAAATGACGAACAAGATAGCTATTACATAAAGCAAACACTTAACGAAAAAGAAAACAAAACCGAATTAGAAGATAAACCAAGAATTTATACCGATAAAGATGGTATAACAAAAATGTACTATCCTGACGAAAATAAAAGGGTTGTTAACAATAAAATTTATGACAACGTTGTTGTTAGGTCAAATGCAAATTCAATATTCGATAAAGTTTCTAGCAAACCCGTTAAAACCAAAAACTCCATTCAACTTGACGAACTTAGCGATGAAGAGCGTGAAAAGCGTACAACAAGCTTTATGGAAAAATTTGAAAATCGCACAAAGGAACTTACATCAAATAAAGAGTCTGCTCCTGCTAAAGAAGAAAAAGAGGATGTTCCTAAGGTTGATTACAAAAAAGTTTTGGGTGGATTATATGATGCCGACAACGAAGTTGAAGAAAACCATTATGCTCAATCAGCAGTTTCCACTACCGAGCAAGAATACTTCTACCCTGCCGACCATAATGTTGAAACATATGAAAATAGCAGCGAAGAAATTGAAAACGAAACAACTTATGAAAATATTTCTGATGACGGTTACAATTCTGATTATAACGTAAAAATTTACACAAGCGAAAAAAACAAAAAATCTGATAACAAATATTTACTTGTAAATAAAGCTAAATTTGTATTTGGACTTACAATGCTAGTGTTTATGTTGTTGCAAATTACAATTATGCTAGTCACCTTTAAAAACAAAGGCGTGTTAATGGACAAACAATATTGGGTGTTCCAAGTGTCTTATGTTGTTATCGCATTAGTTACATTGTTTTATTGTATTCCAGTGTTTATTAGCCCAAATAAGCAAGCTACAAACACGTTTAAGCTTGGTTATATGTTAATGTTTGGAGTGTTATCATTCTTTATTGTTGTAATTTTATCATATGCAATAAACACCTTTGCGGGAATGGATATGGACAACATTAAGTACTACATCCCTACTCTAGTTGTTCCTATAATACTTGCACTAAATTTTGTATTTGGTCCAATCATCTATAAAATTATTACTCAAAGTAAAAAATTATATTAATAAAATAAGTTGTGCAACTTTATTGTTACACAACTTTTTCTTTAATTTTGCTGTTTGTTTTTCTTTTTGCTAAACTTACTTATAACCCAACCTTCCAGCCGTGATTGATATTTATATGTAAGATACACCACCACACTCATCACTATTGCAATAACCATCCACACATATATTCCCCAACCAGAAAAAGGAATAATATATCCACCGCCAAAATAACACATAAAAACAACCGCAATTGGACGACATAATGTTGCAACTATAAAAAAGTATTTAAACGACATTGTTGTAATTCCTGCAATGTAACACAAAATATCGTCTGGAAAAAATGGCAACAAAAATGCTAAACCTAAAAATATTTTTCCGTTGTTATTTATAAGGTTTGCATACTTTAATGCATTTTCTTTTCCAGCTACCCAAACTACTAACTTAAAACCTAGTGATCTACCTAACCAAAACGCAACAAACGAACCAATTAGTACACCCAGCGAACAATATACACTCCCCCAAAATGGACCGTAAATAATTGCACCAGCCAAAGCTATAATAGTGGCTGGCACTGGCAAAATAACCACCTGAACTGCTTGTATTAAAATGTATATTAATATTCCTTTCGACCCAGTACCAACGATAAAGTGTCTAAAATTGTTTATAGA
Source organism: uncultured Clostridia bacterium (assembly GCA_934747775.1). Taxonomy (GTDB): domain Bacteria; phylum Bacillota; class Clostridia; order Christensenellales; family UBA1242; genus UBA11490. The sequence continues at coordinate 23,412 of CAKVHA010000003.1, read as the reverse complement.
TTTAAAAATGTACAACATATTGTAAATGTTTAAAATGTGATATAGTGTAAAAATTAGCGCCATAATTACATTACAAATTATAGTAATTTTTGCACCTTTTATATTTTTAAATTTTACAAAAGCAATTGCAAATACTGTGCAAAGTGTGGTTAGGCTTGTAAGTGTTACAATAAGCAGCGTGTTATACCCTATTTTTGACAAAAACAAAGGTAAAACAATTATTATTGAGCATAATATATTTATAATCAAACAGAATATTTTCTTAAAAGACATAATTTAATTATCCTTACTTTTTGTAATATTATATTATTTATAATATAAGATAATGACTTTACAAATGATTTTGCATATGCTAAAATATTTTATAATTATAATAAGGAAATGTGAACTTTGGAAAACAATACTACACCAAAGGCTGCCGTGATAAAACCAGCCGTAACTGTTTTAGAACTTAAAAATGTAACTAAAGCATTTGGAAGCCGAATTGCCGTTAACAACGTTTCGTTTAAAATACACGAAGGCGAAATATTCGGCTTTTTAGGCCCAAATGGCGCTGGCAAATCTACAACAATGAAAATGATTTGCGGTTTATCTAAAATTACAAAAGGTCAAATTTTTGTTTGTGGCAAACCTATTAAAAATCACGAAGAAGCAAATAAGTATATTGGTGGTTTAATTGAAACCCCTATTATGTATAGTTATATGTCTGCTTACGACAATTTAAAATATTATGCAAGTCTTTACTCAAACATTTCTAAGTCGGATATTTTAGCTTATGCTCGCGTTGTGGGTTTACAAGACAGGCTTAAAGATAAAGTTGGAACATACTCGCTTGGTATGAAACAAAGACTAGGCATTTGCCAAGCCCTTTTACACAATCCTAAGCTTTTGGTCTTGGACGAACCGCTTAGCGGTCTTGACCCAAGCGGCGTTAAAGAGATGAGAGATTTTCTAAAAATGCTTGCGCATAAAAAGAAAATTGCGATTTTTATTTCCAGCCATATGCTTGCCGAAATGGAACAACTTTGTGATACCGTAGGAATTATAAACAACGGAAAAATTGTAGAAATAAAATCTCTTCACCAGTTAAAAGAAGGAATGGAAAACGACAAGAAAATTAAAGTTAAAGTTGATGTCCCAAATTTTGCTGGAAAGATTGTTATAAACGAACTTAGATTAAAAGCCGAAGTTGCTGGCGATAGCATTATTGTTCACACAACCGAAAAAGATGTTCCAAAAATAACTGAAGTGCTTACTAAATATAAAGTTTCCATTTTTGGAATTGAAACCGTAACAAAATCTCTTGAAGAGATATTTACTGAAATTATTAGAAAGAAGAATTTAGGAAAACTTAACATTTTTTAGTGGAGAAATAATATGAAAGGTGTATTTAAAATTACACACGCGGAGTTTATAAAAATATTTAAAAAACCCATTGTTTACATAATGGCTTTTGTTTTGGCGCTTACGGCAACTTTAACATTAATCTTTTACAAGCCTAATGTTCGAACAAGTCAAACAATTAAAGTAAACGCCGATAATGCTGCTGGTTATTATGCCGCATTTCACGGCAGTGGAGACACATCAAAAACCAAGTTTGATGAAATTTACAACACAACAGAAAAGAAAATAAATTTATACAAAATTATTTACGATAGAAACACCGAACTTGATAGTGCCTACAACGATTATATTAGTGCATTTAATAGTCTTCAAAATTATGCCAACCCATCTAAAAAATCTGCAGAACTGTTAATAACAGATTGTAATACAAACTTAAACAGAATTCTTACAACGTTTGCTGATGTTGATAAATTCAACGATTTTAATTGCTACAAAACACTACTTCAAACCACAAATGTAGACGGTAGTTTGTATTACAAAACCCACTACATTGATACAAACCAAAGCTACAACTATTTAAAATTTGAAAGCGATTACAACAAACTAATAGAAGTAACCAACGCAGAAGAATACATTAATTACATAACAACAAATGAAATTAACGACCTTTTAAAACATTTTTGCAATTATGGAAAAAATATGTTTTACACCATCTTGCAAGATATGGTAAAAACAATTCAAACAACCCAAGACAAATTTATAAAATCGGTTAAAGGTGAAAGCCAAACAAGCGAAACACAAACCACTAGCACAAATCAAATTAAAAAATATAGTGAGCTTTCAAAGAAATTTAAGGATACAGTTGACCTAATATTTACAAATGACGACTTACTAATTTTCACAACAAAAAAGGCGAATAAAGAATTTACAAACAATTATGACAGTCTTATTGTAGACATTGAATCTGGAATGGAAAATAAAGTATTCACCCAAGTGGGAAAACAAAACGTTGCTGAATTGTTAAAGAAAAACAACTATCCAGAAAAGTTTAATAATTATTTAAAAACTCTAAAATTTTTGGACGTCGACAAGCCCCTAATTGAAAGATTTAACAAAATTACCGAACAAGTAAATAAAAACAGGGTGTTAATTGAAGACGATGTTACAAAAGAAAAAGATAGTACAGAAACATCTAAAATTGCAACCTTTATGACAAGTTACAAACTTTTAGGAACAACTTACAACAACCTTGTAAAACAACTTACACTAAAACAACTTTCAGCCAAAGTTTCTGTAAATGATATTCGTGACGGAAAAACTTCGCTAGAAAATATTAGTTCATTCAATTCGTATGAAAACAACCAAAACATTTCTAGAAATGAATATCAAATTAATAACAATGTTTATGACAACACTACTCTACAAACATTTAGTTTTGAAAACACAAGCGACTACAAACAATCCGCATTCGATTGTATTTATATAACTCTAAAAATTTGCACAATTTTAATTGTATTCTTCACCATTATGATGATAGCTGGTTTAATTACTAGCGAAACCGAAAATGGAACAATTAAACTATTGTTAATAAGACCTTACAACAGAAGCAAAATACTAATTGGTAAAATGCTTGCTACACTGTTTTTCTCTGTAATCTTCTTATTACTTGCAGTTGTTATTTCATTTACTTTTGGTGCAATTAAATTTGGAATGCCTGCCCTTACTAATGTTTTAGTAACATTTAACGCAACATCAACATTTTTAATAAATCCTGTTTTACTACTATTAATCTTCTTTGTTTCTTGTGTTTTAGATATTATTTTTTACTTAATATTGTCATTAACTGTTGCAGTATTGTTTAGGTCATACATTGGTGCAATTACAACCTCATTTTTAATTTATGTTGGTGCAGTAATTGTTGGTGCGTTCTTGCCTTCTTCAATAATTTACGCATACTTGCCATTTACAAACACAAGCTTATTTAGATTTTTTGGCGGTGAACTACTTAGCAACATTACAAACAAAGCATCGGTATTTGTTGCTACCCCAGTTCAATCGGCACAAACCATTTACTCTAGCTTAATAATAACTGGTGTTACTTCAATTGTTTTACTAATTACAGCTTTAGTAACATTTAACAAACGCGATTTTTAACAAAAAAAGCAACCATAATCATATGGTTGTTTTTTTTACAATATTTATATTTCTTTTATTGTTTCATTTAACAAAGTAATAAATTGTTGTAACCTTAAATATAAAGATCTGCTATTGTTGGCGTTTTAAAATTTCGCCGCGAGCCAAAATGTCGCACCTATTGTTAAGGTCGTTGTCCGCGTGCCCCTTAACCTTAACCCAGCTTACTTTATGGCGCGATATTGCGTCCAACAACTGTAACCAAAGGTCTTTATTTAGCACGTCTTTTTTGTTCGCTGTTCGCCAGCCTTTTAATTGCCAATTTGTAATCCAATCTTGCTCAAAGGCGTTTAAAACATATGCGCTATCGGTGTAAATGGTAACATCGCATGGTTCCTTTATTTGATTCAACCCCTTTATAACCGCTGTTAATTCCATTCTATTGTTTGTGGTATTATCTTCAAAGCCGCTAAATTCTTTTTTTAGGTCGCCAAATATTAATATGTATGCATAGCCGCCTGGCCCTGGGTTTCCAATACACGAGCCGTCGGTATATAATGTAATTTTTCTCATAGTTTTATTATAATTTAAATTTTTTAATATGGCAAATAATACACGCTAGTTTGTATAATTTACTTAATTTTATTGACAAATTGCCCTATTTGCTATATAATTAATTTGTTATCAATATAGGGGTGTAGTTCATCGGTAGAATGAGAGTCTCCAAAACTCCAGAGGAGGGTTCGATTCCTTCCACCCCTGCCAATTAAAAAAGCAACCAAAAAGGTTGCTTTTTTTTCAAAAGTCGCTACTAATATTTTAATATTTACGCTAATTATATATTAATTATCTTAGTTCCAATTTAAAAACATAAATATAAACTTAGATTAATTTACTACAGTAAAAAAACATTTTCGTGCTTGCTGACGACTTAAAACACAATCAAGTTATTTTTTTTATAATTTCAACAGTATAAGCTATTGTTAAAAACAAAACCATATAAGAAATAATATAAATAATATGCGGATAAATTGCCTTTGCGCCCAGCGTATTTATTTTGAAGCGCAACAAACATCGCAATGAACGTGTAACCAAATACACAAATTCCACACGCATAGTTTTCAATTTTAAAATTATCTGGAATATACTCAAACCCGCTAAAAATAATTTGCATCAAAACAAGCATTTTTTTACACCCATTTTATTAAAACTACACAAACTTGCAATAAAACATTAGATATGATATAATAACATTATGGAAACAAAAATGAAAAACAGTGAATTGTTAAATGAAATATTAAAAGCATTGGAAGAAAACCACATAAATTTGCATCACGATATACAAAAAAATGCGGTTTTAAAACATATTAATAGCATTAAAAACATTGATGATTTAAGTGATATGCAATTTGACTATGAAATGTTAAAAAATTTTGCGTTGTTTAAAGATGCCCACACCACTTACAATATAGATTACAAACCTATAGACAAATATATTTTACTGTTAAACAATAAATTTTACATAAGAGATAACGGAAAATTTAATGAAATTGCAAAGTTTGGCAAAATAGACTCTAAAAAAATGTATTTAATGCTAAAAGAAATTTGTTGTTATGAAACAGATGCTTGGCTTAGAGTATCAGTAACAATGAACGTATCTAATATGACAATTCACAAAATGATAGGCTCAACCGATAAAAGCGGTAAATTGTCTGTTACAACAACTGACGGAAAAACTATTGATGTGGGTGTAGATTTAGAAAAACTTACCCCACCACCATTTTATAACTACAGCATTCTGCCAGAAAATATTTTATATTTTAAGTTTCGCTCGTTTAATGAGAGAAAAAATTATCCTATGGCTGAAGTTGTAAGCGATATGCAAAAAGATATTGAAAACAAAAACATTTTTACATATATTTTAGACCTTAGAAATAATACTGGCGGCAATTCGGAAGTTTTAAACCCGTTTCAAAATTTTGTAAAGGAAAATAATCTAAAAGGCGTTGTTTTAATTAACAACAAAACATTTTCTAGCGGGCGCATTGCAGTTGAACGCTTTAAACGAAACTTTAACGCCCCTATTATTGGCGAAGAAACGGGCGGTGCTGCAACATCATATGGTTATAACTACCCTTTAAAGGTTGGAAACAAAACATTTTCAGCATCAAAAAGATTTTGGGATTTTAGCAAAACTTTTAATGGCGACAAGGGTTCAGTTAAACCTGATATTCCAGTAACACTTACGCTAAAAGACTACGAAGGCACAAGCGATGTTATACTTAACACTGGCGTAGATTATATTAAAAACCATTATATAAAAACAATCAATAACGAACAAAACTCACAAACAAAAACGATGTGATTATAAATAAAAAAGCAGACAATTTAGTCTGCTTTTTTATTTATGCTCTTAAAGTGATTTCGTACTTTTCCATATGAGTAAGCAAGTTGTTTGTAAACTTTTCAATGTCTTCACTAGTAAGAGTTTTGTTTAGCGATGATATGTTAAATGTAAATGTCATACTCTTTTTATCACCAAGTTGTTCGTTTTCAAAAATGTCTTTAAGCGAGTAAGTCATATCAAGTTTTGTTTTGTAACCGTCGATAACCGCTTTAACTTCACTATATGGCAAGTTTTTGTCAACCAAAAAATTAAGGTCTACATTAACATCTTGATATTTACTAATTTCTGCAATTTTCTTTTCCACTTTTGGCAATTTGCAAAGTTTATTAAAGTCTAATTCTAGCATTACAACATTAAACTTTTTATCAATAACAACGCTAGGATTTAATACACCCATAACACCCACTTTTTCACCATTGTTTGCTAAAACACAGCTATTCACTGGGTGATAATATTTAGGTGTTTTGCCGTTAACATCATAGTCAATAGCGCATTCCATTAACGAATTGCAAATATTTTCTATAATGCGTTTCATTTCAAAATACAAATCTTTTTCGGTTTTATTATCACTTGCAAGCAATATTGCAAGGTGTTTTTCTTCTACTGCAAGGTTGTTTTTAAGCCCAGTAGCAACTCTGCCAATTTCGGCAATTCTTACATCTGCAAAAGAGTTTTTATTTTCGGAAAACATCTTTAACATTGTTGGCATTAATTCACTTCTAATTCCTGTTTGACCGCTGTTACTAGCGTCCATCAGCCCTACATAACTATTGGTTTTTATTCCATATTGTTCGTTAAAGTTTTCATAGTTCCAAATGTAAGAATGAACTTCGCTTACGCCATATTTTTCTGCAAGTAAGCGCTTCGTTTTGTATTCCAAAATAACTTGTCTATCTTGTGTTACTGGTTGAAGGTCAAACATACAAGATGTAGGAACAACCTTATCATAACCATAAATACGCGCAACTTCTTCTACGATATCTTCTTTTAGTGAAATATCCTTAGTTGCTCTAAATGTAGGAACATAAAGTATATATTCTCCCGTTTTTTCTTCAAACTTAAATTCCAAACCAGCGAAGATTTTTTCAAGTTCTTCTTTTGAAATTTGTATTCCAATACGATTTTCAATAAAGTTTTTGCTAACTTTAATTACAACTTTTGGATATTTTTTATTGTATACATCGGTTAGTGACGAAGTTACAACAATATTTGTGTCAATTTGTTTTAAAATATACAAAAGTCTTGCAATTGCAATTGTTGTAAGTTCTGGGTCAAGCGATTTTTCATAGCGCAAACTAGCATCGGTTTTTAATCCAATAGCAGTTGATGTTTTTCTAATAACCATAGCATCAAACGTAGCACTTTCTAAAAGTAGTGAATTTGTGTTTTCGCCAATTCCAGATAGCAAGCCGCCTTTAATTCCGGCAATGGCAACAGGTGTATTGTTATTGTCGCAAATTAAGCACGAATTTTCTGGAATAGAATGTTCATCGCCTTCTAAAGTTAGCATTTTTGTGCCCTTTTTAGACCTAACTACATTAATTCCTTTTACTTTTGCATTGTCAAAAGCGTGCATAGGCTGACCAAGTTCCAACATTATATAGTTTGTCATATCAGCAAGCAAATTAATGTCGCGCATTCCAACATAGTTTAATCTAATTTTCATAACCATTGGAGAAATGTGTGTGTTTACATTATTTACAGTAATTGCCGAATATCTAAAACAATCTGGGTTGTTAACTTCCAAGCTGATTTGTGGCAACTTAGCATATTTTGATAGGTCGTCTAGTTCAAGTGGTTTTAACTCTTTATTGAAAATACAAGCAATTTCACGAGCAATTCCGTAGTGTCCCCACAAGTCAGGACGGTTTGTAAGCGATTTGTTGTCTATTTCAAAAACAGTATCGTCAATTGGATACAAATCTTTAATACTCATACCTACTTTTGCGTTTTCGTCTTTAATATCCATAATTCCGCTATTGTCACTACCAATGCCTAGCTCTTGCTCACTGCAGCACATTCCGTAGCTTTCTACACCAACAAGTTTTGCCTTGCTAATTTTGTGACCGTCCACTTTTCCGCCAATGGTTGCAAGTGCGGTTAACATATTAACCCTAACATTTGGTGCACCGCAAACTATTTGTACAATCTCATCACCTTTATCAACTTTTAAAATGTGTAGTTTAGTTGAATTTGGGTGATTTTCCACTTCCAAAATTTTAGCAACAACAACGCCGCTCGTATTTTCACCCATATGATACACATCTTCAATTTCTGCAGTACTAAGGGTAAATCTGTTTATAATTTCTTCGTTTGAAATTCCGTTTAAATCTACAAAATCTTTAATCCAATTAATTGATATCTTCATAATTCACCCCTTAGTCTAAATTTAATCCTATTTGTTTTAGTAGTTTTAAGTTTCCGCTATTTAACACCCTTATGTCTTTAAAACCAGCCCTTATCATAACAAGCCTATCAAACCCAAGACCAAATGCCAAACCGCTGTACTTATCTGGGTCTACTCCACCTTCACGCAAAACATTAGGGTGAATCATTCCACAAGGACAAAGCTCAATCCAGCCACCGCCTTTGCAAGTTGGGCAACCTTTGCCGTCGCAGAAAGGACACGCAGCATCTAGTTCGAAACTAGGTTCGGTAAATGGGAAGAACCCCGGGCGAAGCCTTACTTCAACTTCTTTGCCAAAAATTTCGGACAACATCTTTTTCATAAAGTAAACAAGATTTGAAACCGATATGTTTTTATCAACAACCATACCTTCAATTTGGAAGAATGTATTTTCGTGGCTATTGTCTAGTGCTTCATTTCTAAAACAACGCCCTGGGAACAACACTCTAAGCGGAGCACCATATTTACGCAAAATACGGTTTTGAGATGCAGATGTATGAGTTTTTAGAAGCTGACCATTGTTAAGCCAAAATGTGTCTTGCATATCGCGTGCTGGGTGATTTTTAGGAACATTAACAGCGTCAAAGTTGTTGTACTCTGTTTCAATTTCATTTCCATCTTCAATACTAAAGCCCATACTAATAAACACATCTTCAATTTGCTTTTGAATAATTGTACGTGGGTGAAGCGAGCCAACACCAGTGTCTACGGGAAGCGAAATATCGTAGCGTTCTGAGGAATTGATTTTTTCTTCAATCTCGCGTTGTTCCAATTCAGTCTTCTTAGCACATAGGTCGTCTTCAACTTCCTTTTTCAATGCATTAATTGCTTGTCCCATTTCGCGTTTTTGCTCGTTTGGAACTTCTCTTAAAAGCGGCATAAGTTCAGTTACGCTACCTTTTTTGCCTAAAAATTCTACACGCAATTTTTCTAGTAATGTTAGGTTTTGTTGGTCTTTTAATTTCTCTTTAAATTTCTCTCTAATCTCTTTAATTTTATTTAACATAATTTTCTCCTTGTATGTATTGTTAATAAATAAAAGCTTTTAAGACTTAGGTGTTATACAAAAAAAAGCCTACCATTAAGCACTTCTGCCTAACGATAGGACGAATTAATCGTGGTACCACCTAATTTCACAAAACAACCGTTTTGCCTTGTTGTCATTTTTACGGTTTTGTCCGTCTTTTCTTAGCAATCGCGAAAATATCACAACCTTAGTGAAAAGCAACTCCTGTGCCGAAATTCGTTTTTTACATTTCCTATGCTCGCTTACAGCCTGCGGCGAAACACTCTCTAATAAGGTTTGTAAAATACTACTAAATCACAATCTTAGTTTTTATTTAATTAAAACAACCTAATTATAAACATTTTTACACATTAAGTCAATAGAAAAACAAGAAATTATTATACTAAAAAAACTAAAAAAATGAACCCACAAAAGTTAAAAACTTTATAAGGTTCATTTTATTATATTACAACAAATGTGTTGGAAGATCATCACCTGCGCCGTAATGTTTTTCAGTTTCTTTCTTTTCTTCAACTTTTGAACAATCACATTCTACAGCCACCTTGTCTGTGCATCTAGTTTCTTCAGATCTTGTTAGTTGATTTGTGTCATCAATAATAGTTGTTTTCTTAAAGAAATCTTCTTCAACCCTGCTGTTATCTACATTTTCTACATTCTTTTTGCCTTTCTTTTGGGCAATATTGTTTATAATTTCACTTACGCCATTATTCTCTTTGCTTTGCTCTTGCTTTTGTTGTTCGTCGTATTGTTTGCACAAAAATGCATCATATTCTTCAGCCGTTAAACCATGACCAACTTGTTTGTACTTTTTATCGGTCACTCTCCCATCCTTATCAATTGGCGTTACTTCAATACACGGAATATATAAACCGCTTTCGTGTTTAACATAAGTAACTGGTACTTCAATTATTGAATGACCTTCTTTACGCTGTACGTTACTCATAAATTCTTTATGTTCAAGTTTTCCATCATTACGCGTACAATACATATCGTCCTTAGTTGTGAACATTATTTCACTATTGTATTTTTTTATTGAATCAATATCTTCTTTGTTTAATTTTTTCCATTGAGTGGACATAATAATTTCGTTATCATTTATTTCAGAATTATTATTTAGTTTGTTTCTTGGCATACTCAATTTCTCCCTTTTCTCTTTTGGTACTACATATAGTATACCCCCCCGCTGAGATTTGTCAAGAGTTAACATTAAAAAATTGTAAAACCCCGTAATTTAGGCGTTTTAAAGCGGTTATAACGATAAGTTTGCACAAAAAAAACCGTTTTACAACGGTTTTTTGTTATTTAGCATAATCTACTGCTTTTGTTTCACGGATAATATTAACCTTAATTTGACCTGGGTATTCCATTTCTTTTTCTATTTTACGAGCAATATCTTTAGCCAAGAACACTGCTTGCGCATCACTAATTTCTTCTGGTTTTACAATTATTCTTATTTCTCTACCAGCTTGGATAGCATAACTTTTTTCTACACCTTTAAACTCATTTGCAATGCCTTCTAGTTGTTGCAATCTCTTAATGTAGTTTTCTATGCTTTCACGACGAGCACCTGGACGAGCAGAACTAATAGCATCGGCAACTTGAACCAATATTGCTTCTATACTTTGGAATTCAACACCGCCGTGGTGTGCTTCAATACAGTGAATAACTTCTTTGCTTTCTTTGTATTTAGTAGCAAGTTCTACACCAATTGTAACGTGAGTACCTTCCTGTTCGTGATCAACAGCCTTACCAATATCGTGAAGCAAGCCGCCACGTTTTGCAATGTTTTCATTAGCACCAACTTCTGCAGCAAGAACGCCAGCAAGATACGATACTTCCAAACTGTGTTTTAACACGTTTTGTCCATATGAAGTACGATATTTTAATCTACCCAAAATTTTAACAAGTTCTGGGTGCATTCCGTGAATGCCAGCGTCAAATACAGCACTTTCACCAGCTTCTTTTATTGTTAAGTCCATATCGCGACTAACTTTTTCTACCATTTCTTCAATGCGGGCTGGCTGAATTCTGCCGTCAAGCATAAGTTTTTCCAAACTAATGCGGGCAATTTCACGCCTAATTGGGTCAAAACAGCTTAATACAACAGCTTCTGGAGTATCGTCTATAATTAGATCTACACCAGTCGCATTTTCAAGTGCTCTAATATTGCGACCTTCCCTACCAATAATACGACCTTTCATTTCGTCGCTTGGTAAAGCAACCGAAGAAACTGTAACTTCGCTTGTATGGTCAACTGCAGTTTTTTGAATAGCAAGTGTAACTATTTCGCGCGCTTTTTTATACGCTTCGTCTTGTGCTTGTTGTTCTATGTTTCTAACTGAAATTGCGGCATCTTTTTTTGCATCTTCTTCAAATTTAGAAATCAATTCTTGTTTTGCTTCTTCTTTGGTTAGTTTTGAAATTCGTTCCAACTCTCCAACCATTTTTTTAGTAATTTGATTTTGTTCTTCAATCTTTTTTGCAATCTCTTGTTCCTTAACTTTTAGGTCTTCTTTTTGAGCATCAAGGTTATCGCTTTTTTTGTCAAGCATTTCTTCTTTTTTGTTTATAAAGTCTTCGCGTTGATTAATTCTGTTTTCTTGTCTTAGCATTTCGGCACGGCGTTCTTTAAGTTCGTTTTCACACTCCTGACGCAAACTATGTGTTTCTTCTCTTGCTTCAACTTCAGCTTCACGTTTTATGCGTTTTGCTTCGTTTTCAGCATTCTCTACTAGTTTGTTTGCAGTGTTTTGTGCATTAGCATTTCTTTTTTTGTTAATAGCATATAAAATTCCAATACAACTAGGAACAGAAACCACCAAAGTGACCATTATAGATATAATACTAACAACCACACCCGACATTGCTAAGAAATTAATACAATTTCCTAACATATTGTTTCTCCTTATTTAATTTTAAATGTACACATATAATAAAAATATTTCACTTTAATAAATATTATAAATGTCTGATTTTATTTTAATGTATTTTTTATGTATTGTCAAATTAATTAATAAAAAAATAAAGCCAATTAAATGCTTTATTTTCTATAAATTTCAATTATTTCCATTTCTTTTAATGCATTGTTTACTAGTTCGTCTATATTTAGTTTACTTTCTTCGCTAAGCACCTTTTCTAATGTTGGTCTAATTACGGGGTGTTCTGGCAAAAACACTGTACAACAATCTTCATATGGTAAAATTGAAGTTTTAAAAGTGTTTATATTTTTAGCAATTATAGTAATATCTTCCTTATCCATTCCAATAAGTGGACGAAGCACTGGAATATTTTTCACTACCCCATTTGTAACTGTAATGCTTTCTATTGTTTGGCTAGCAACTTGCCCCAAACTCTCGCCAGTTATTATGGTTTGAAGTCGCTTTTGCAAACACAATTTTTCTGCAATTCGCATCATAATGCGGCGCATAATTGTAATCATATAATCAGGGTCGCAATTTTTGTGAATTTCTTCTTGAATTTGTGTAAATTTACACACATATAGTCTAATTTTGCCTGTATATTCGCTCAAAAGTTCGGCAAGTTCTATTACTTTCTGTTTCGCTTGTTCGCTAGTGTATGGGTAACTATGAAAGTGTAAAGCTGATAGCGTCATACCGCGTTTTGCCATTGTAAAGCCAGCAACAGGACTATCAATTCCACCCGATAAAAGCAGCAAACCCTTACCGCTTGTTCCTACTGGCATTCCGTTTAAACAATTTATTTTTTCAAAGAAAACAAATGTTTTGCCGTTTTCTCTAATATCTACATTTATATCGGTTTCGGCATTAAACAAATCAACCTTTAAATTAGGGTTGTTTTTTAAAACCAGTCCGCCAAGTTTTGCCGAAAACTCATTAGATGTAAGCGGAAAAGTTTTATCACCCCTTTTTACTGTTATTCTAAATGTATTGGTATCAACCTTAATTGACCCCACATAATCTTCAATCACCTTTTGGTCGCTTTCTATCATAACCGCTGGGCTTATTGAGTGTATTCCAAAAACCTTGCTAAGCGCTTCAATTATTTGAAATTCGTCCGATTTATTGTAATCAAAAACATAATATCTGCCCGATATTTTTTTAATTTGGCAGTTAAAAATTTGTAATCTATCCTTAATATTGTTTACTAATGTTTTTTCAAAAAAGCCCTTATTTTTTCCCTTTAAAAACAACTCTCCATATCTTATTAAAATAGCATTTTCCATAAAATTATCTTACCTTTTGTAAATATTCTTTAACTCTTAGATTTAGCTTTTCAACTAGAGTTTTTACTTCGTCCAGTGTGTTAAACTCGCTAAAACTAACTCTTATTGCACCTTCTACATCGCTAGCATTATATTTTAGAGCACTCAAGTTTCGATTTTCGCGTTTTTTGCTGCTACAAGCGGATCCGTTACCAACAATAACGCCGTCTTCTTCTAGCATATGAACTATTGTTTCAGCTCTACAACCTGCACACAAAACCATAACAATATATGGCGAACCTACTCCGTCACAAACCACCTTATATGGCAACGACTTATCTAGGGTTTCAATAAAAAACTGCTTTAATTTGGACACATTTTCACTGTTTTTGCTTAGGTTTTTTATCTCAATCTCCGCCGCAGTTTTTAGTGCCATTATACCCGAAACATTTTCTGTTCCGCTACGGAAATTATCTTGTTGTCCGCCGCCAGTTAGCAATGGTTTTAAGTATTTAGAATTAGCCACAAACAAACCACCAATCCCTTTTGTTGCATGGATTTTATGTCCACTAATTGTGTAAAAATCTACACCTAAATCGGTTAGGTTTACATCTATTTTGCCAAACGCTTGTACGCCATCACTATGGAACAATATTTTATTGTTTTTTCTTTTTACAATCTCAACAAGGTGCTTAATATCGTTTATAGCTCCCGTTTCGTTGTTGACGTGGATTATTGAAACTAAATTTACATCGGGAGTAAGTTTATTGATAAGATCGTTTTCGTCCACCTGTCCATTTGGGTTAAGCGCAATAAAATCCACATTATATCCCATATTTTTAAGGTCTAGTGCAGTGTTGTAAATAGCTGGATGCTCGCCCATAGAAACCAATATTTTACCGTTCTTTTTAGCAAAAGCACGCAATACCATATTATTGCTTTCCGTTGCACAACTTGTAAAAATAAAGTTGTCAGTTTTTCGTGCTTTAAGTAAGTTTAGTAAGCTAAGTTTTGCTTCCTTTATTTGATTGCTAATTGAAAAGGCGCAGCCATAAATTGCACTTGGGTTGTAAAAATCAACCATATTATAGTGGTTTACTATGTCATTAACTTCATTAAATGGCTTTGTTGTACTAGCGTTATCAAAAAAAAGCATATTTTACCTCTAAATAAAAAATCTAGAAGTATTATAACACATTAAAATAATGTTATCAATAAATATTTTAATACGGAACAAAGTTTAAAAGCGTATCAAGCTGGTCGGAGTACAAATAAACTTCTGGCACACTGCCCACAATTATGCTTTCGGCAATCAAAACATTTTGGGTGGTTGTAAATCGTTTTGTATAAAGCGGCAAAACCACACCCACATTTGCGTTTACATTTAAGTATATTCTGTGGATTGTTTGGTTTACACCTGCTGTTTCAAACTCGCTGGAAAATGTACTAAAAACCGAGCCAATTGGGCTAACATTTAGTTTTATTTTTGGACCAAGCCCCACCAAAAATGGAATACCTGTAAACGAGCCAAGCGCAATAGACACGCCGTTTTTTCCATACTCTTCTATTTTGTTTTCGGTTGTTTGATTTAAGTCTTTACTAAGGTTGTTTATTTCCAAACTATTAGCTTGAATCATACTAATATTGCCAATTTCATCGGTCACAATGTTTATAAGATCGTCGTACACAATTGAGTTCATAATAACATCGCTAATACTGCTGTTCATCGCTCTTGTTGCAATAGCCTTTGCCCTAAGTTCTATTGTATTAACCAAAACTGGATTTACAACTAGTCCAAACAACAAATAAAAAGCCATAAAAACAAAAACCATAACAGATATAGTTATTATGGTTTTCTTGTTTTTCTTTAATTTTGTTTTTATTTTAGACAAACTAATAACCATATAAAAATATATGCTTAAATTTGCCCAATTAAAACTTAATATTTTTTAGTATGGCTGCTAAATATTGCAGAAAAAATGTAGGCAAAAATTACTGCCGCCGCAATGCCACCTGCCGTTGCTGTAAGCCCACCCGTGAAAAGACCCAACACCCCTTTTTCTTTAACCGCATCAATAACACCTTTAGCCAAACTTCTGCCAAACCCCGTAATTGGCACTGTTGCACCAGCGCCAGCGAATGCAACAATTGGATCGTATAAATCAAACCCTTCCAACACCGCACCTATACATACAAACAGCACTAAAATTCGCGAGCTGGTTATGGTTGTTTTAATAATTAATATTTGACCCAGCATACAAATAAGTCCGCCCACAACAAAAACCTTTAGATACATTAAAAGCATTTATTTATCCTCCTTAACTTGTTCTATAGTTATGGCGTGACAAATGCAAGGAATACTATCTCCTTGTTGACTGCTAAGCGGCGACAAAAGCGCACCAGTTGGCGCAAAAAGCACCTTTTTGTATTCGCCTTTTTCCATCTTTTTTAAAACATAAGATGTTAATACAATTGCGCTACAACCAGGGCCAGACGCCCCTTGAAACGTTTTTTGATTGTCGGTGTACATCATTTGACCGCAGTCACAATAGTTTTTGCCAAGTTTGTAGCCAGCGTGCTCCATAAGGTCCAAAAAGATTTCCGACCCAAGTTTACCTAAATCGCCAGTTATAATTAGATCATAATCTTCGGGTTTTGTGTTGGTGTCTTTAAAATGTGTAATAAGCGTATCCATAGCACCAGGTGCCATAGCTGCACCCATATTGTTAACATCTTTAATTCCGTAATCCATAACACGGCCAAATGTAACTTCGGTTATTGCGCACGAGCCTCCTTCATCAGACAACACAATTGCTCCAGAGCCTGTAACTGTCCATTGGCTGGTTGGTGGACGCTGATTTCCAAGCTCTAATGGAAACCTATATTGTCTTTCAACCGTACTAAAGTGGCTTGCCGTGGCACACGCAACCTTTTTAACATATTTTGAGTCAATTAAAAGAGCGCCTAGCCCAAGCGACTCCGCAATTGTGCTGCACGCACCGTACAACCCCAAAAAAATACTTTCAAATTGTCGTGCCGTAAATGCGGACGAAATAATTTGATCCAGCAAATCACCCATAAGAAGTACTTCAACATCTGATGTTTTTAAATTTGCATTCTCTATAGCTTTAAAAACAGCATGTTCCAGCATTTTACGCTCTGCGTGTTCAAAAGTTTTTTCGCCAAAGGTGTCTTTTTTTAAAATGTAGTCATAATACTCGCCAAAATTTCCGTTGCCCTCTTTTTCGCCAGCAACAGAATAATGCCCTATAATTCTTGGCTTATTAGTTAATATAAAAGTTTGTTTTCCTTTCTTTTTCATTACATCACCCTATTACACTTTAAAAAATCAAATAGAATATACCTATTAATATAGAAACAGCAATGCCGTTTACAATAACAGGGCCAGCAACGCTAAACATTTTTACACAAGTTCCAAAAATAAACCCTTCCTTTTTAAACTCAATAGCTGGGCTTGTAATTGAATTTGAAAAGCCAGTTATTGGCACAATAGTTCCAGCGCCAGCAAAAACACCAATCCTATCAAACACACCAACACCTGTTAGAAAACTTGCAAGAAATATTAACACAATCAGCATCCACGTTGTTGCTTCGTCCACTGTCATTGTAGGAAAAATTGCCATAAGTGCGTCCATTATCCCCTGACCTATGCAGCAAATTAATCCACCAACTAAAAACGCATAAATAAGCGTTGGAAAATTTTTTGTTTTTGGTATTTTTTCTAAAACATATTCGTTGTACTTCTCGTTTCTTGTTTTTTCGTCCATTTAAAGCTCCTTTTTGATAATTTTTGACGCAAACAAAAAAAGTTAAACAAAATTTAAAAAAAATAAATAAAAATTTTAATTCGAAACAAAATAATAACATATTACGGAGGATTTTTATATGAAAAAAATTTTTACATTAGTACTTATGTGTTTATTGTTTGTTTCTATTTTGGTGGGCTGCAAACAAGAAAGCACCGCATCGCTTGTGGCAAAGGATTTAGACAACAATCTAAATAAACTTTCTACCACCGTAAACAAGTTGGACACAATTGACAATAAGTATATTTCCAATCCAGATTTATACTCTAGTATTGGAACACCATCCACTAAAAGCAACAAGTTTTTTGCATTAACATTTAAAAAACTTGACACGACCAACAACGAAACTAATGAGCTAATAAAACAATTATTGGTTAATAGAATTAAAGAAAACCTTTTAAATCAAAACAAAATAAATTCCGATGATTGTTACACCTGCAAAAAATATTGTGACAACAATGGTGACTGCTACTATCAAGATTGCAACGGCAACAGTTATTTTTGTGACACGCAAGGAAATTTAAAATCGTGCGGCTCTATTCCTAGCAGTTGTTCATACGCTGGAACAAGAGACTTATCAAAGTGTCCAAACGCAACTTCGCTATCAGCAAACACACTTGAAGACCTAGAAGTTGAAAGGCTGTCACTAGAGCAAAACATTCAAAATTCATCAAATCATAATTTTGATATAGACCCATATCCCACCAACACAACAATTGATGATAACATTAATGAAACAACTGACACCACCAATGTAGAATACAATGAAACTACAAAAACAAATTTTGAAGAGAATACAGACAAAAGTAATGACACAACCACCGATGACGCAACTACCGATAACACAACAACTGATGAGACTATCAAAAGTGACGACAACACAAAAACAGATGACCCAAGATTAAGAATATTCTATTTTACAAGAGAAAGTTTTTCACCATACAATTTAAGATATCAACCACGCTTTGTAAGTGAATACAGCGAAGATAATATCAATGGTCAAATTGAAGCATATCTATTTAAAGTTCAAAAGCTTTACGCAATGACAGAAGACAGCATTGAAGCAAACACAATTTTAGCTGACTGCAAAGATACAATTATTGATTGCATAAAAGAAATTCAAAAACTAAACGAATGCATTTTAAACGGAAATTGTGAACCAACTGTTGGACAACTAGAAGCATTGCAAAACTACATTACCGATTTAAAAACAACCATTACAAGACTAAAAAAATGCAATGGCGAACTTACCAAAGAAGTTAACGATATCAACAATTCAAACAGCTCATCTATTGTAAACAGCGTAGATGTTTTAAACAGCAGATATTTAAAATTATTAAACAGAATTGATACAAGAATAACATATCACAAAAGTGCAATTGCAACACTAGACCAAATTAAATATTTACTAGACGACACAGTAAATGGTAGCGTTGCAAATGAAGAACAAATTTTAGATATCGTTGAAAATAGCAATATGACAGAAGAAGATAAAAATGAAATAAAAGATATTATTACTGAAATAAAAAATAATGATTTTGAAAATACAAATGATGCAGCAGATATTGACAAAAACCAATATGATAATGCCACACACCCATTAATTAATGACAATAAATACAACGATATTGACAATAACAATACTATTTTTGACAATAATCAAAACAATGAAAATGTTGAAAAAAATGATAATTTTAGTGAAAATTATGAAGAAAATGAAAATTTCATTTCAAACAACGATACAAACAACAATATAGAATACAATAATATAAACAATGAAAACATAGATAATAAAAGCAATACTGCAAACAATGATACTACTAATGAAACACCATCCGTAAACTCTTCTAATGAAAACTTAAACAACAATTATGACACCAACGAACAACCTGTAGATACAGAAATTCAAGACGAAATTATTGAAAATAATAATTATGAAAACACTCAAAATGAAGAGAAAAATACTAGTGTAAATCACAGCAATATAGACACTTACAATCAAGATTTTTCATACAAAAATATAGACACCTACAAGCCAAACAATGATATTGACACCAACACCGATAGCGCATTAAATGACAGTATTAATGACAAAAATTTAGACAATAATAATGAAGTCTTCAACAATAATGAAAACATAGATAACAACTTAAATACTGTTTCTGACAGCAACAACTCGTATACAAACGACAACTTAAACACATCAAATGATATGTCAAACAACACATCAAATAATGAAAATCTTACTAATAATTTTGACACCAATATGTGTGTAAACAACAATTCTGGAATATATCAAAACAGTGTTATCACCCAAAACAACTTAGATACAAACAATGGCTATGGCGGATATTACTACACAAACGATGGTCAAATTAAAAACAACGGAATGAACAATGACAATACTATTGGCAACAATGGCGAAAGCATTGAAACAAACCTAAATAGCAACAATAATGTTAACACATATGGTTACAACACAATGTTGGATATAATCAATCAAGGCACTGTTAACAACGGAATTAACACATTATAAATCAAAAAAACATCAAATTATAGTTAGAATTTCTAATTTTTTTGATGTTTTTTATTGTTTTAAAGTATATTATTTTTAATTTTTTCTATAATTTTATTTTCTAGTCTGCTTACTTGAACTTGTGATACACCTAAGACATCGGCAACTTCTTTTTGAGTTTTATCTCTAAAATATCTTAGCATTATAATTTTTCTTTCTCTTTCGCTGAGTTTGCCAATTGCCTTATATAATACGATATTGTCAACAACATTGTCATAATTGTTTTCATCGGATATTTTTTCTTCTAGAGTTAGTTGTTTTCCGTCACCATCTGACACGTCTACATTCAATGACAATATTTGTCTTCCACTCTCCATTGCATAAACCACTTCTTGTGAATCCACATTCATAGCAACAGCTATTTCATCTATGGTTGGCGATTTATCGTATTCCGCAGAATAATTATCTATAAACTTATTAATTTTAAAAGCTAATGTTTTTACGCTTCGCGACACTTTCATAACACCTGTATCACGCATATATCTTTTAATTTCGCCCGCAATCATAGGTACAGCATATGTGGAAAACTTAACATTAAAAGATTTATCAAAATTATTTATAGCTTTTAAAAAACCAAGGCTTCCTAGCTGATATAAGTCATCATACTCTATGCCTTTATTCAAGTATCGTTTTACCACACTTTTAATAAGTGGAGAATTTTCCTCAATCAGTTTCTCTTTTGCAAACTCATCATTTTCTTTTGCTTTTTCAATTAAACTTAGAGTTTGACCCGCCTCAAGCATTCTAACCTCCTACTGCAACACAGTAGTCCTTCTTTTTAATCATTGTTACCTTAACCCCTTGGTTTGGCAATGATTTAACATCCAGACTATCCATAAATCCCTCCATAACAGTAAAACCCATTCCACTTCGCTCGCTATTTGGTTTTGAAGTATAAAAAGGTTGTTTCGCCAGTTCAACATTTTCTATTCCAATGCCAAAATCGGTAACCGTTATGTAAATTTCGTCTGGATTTAACCTAATATATATCTCCACATCTCCTTTTTTATTTGGGTACGCGTGCACGCAACAGTTTGTAAACGCTTCGCTAATTGCGGTTTTTATATCCCCCAAATCTTCAACGCTGGGGTTGTTTAGCGCACAAAAACTAGCCACCGCAAGCCTTACAAACGATTCGTTTTCCGTAACTGCTTTTACCTTAAGTGTTAACTCATTATTTATCAAATCACCATCTCCTTTTACTAACTTATTTTGGGGATTATTTCATACAATCCACTCATTTTAAATATTTTTTCTATGTGATAATTGGGGTTTATAATATACATAAAAATGTTTTTTGATTTTAATTTTTTATATCTTCCTATCAACACGCCTATGCCTGTGCTATCCATAAAGTCCAAATTGTGCATATCTATTACAAGCTTGTTAAAACTGTTTGACGCAATCAAATCGTCCATTGTGGACCTTGTATAATTTGCCGTACATTCATCCAGTTCACCCGACAAACTTATTACAAGCGTGTTTTTGTTTACTGCGCTTTTTATCTCCATTTTCTCTCCTTTTTAGTTTAATAAAATTGTATCACATCCTAAATAAAATAAATTAAGAAGTTTTGTAACTATTTGACTAAATTTGTCATACAAAAATTATTAAAAGTTATGTAAAAATTTGCAAATTTCTCTTGACATATGTCTGTTGTTATAGTAAAATTACATCGTATCACAAAGATGTCACATCGGGGTGTAGCGCAGTTTGGTAGCGCACTTGATTTGGGATCAAGGGGCCGGGAGTTCGAGTCTCTTCACCCCGACCAATATCTTTATGATTTGGGCGTTTAGCTCAGTTGGTTAGAGCAACCGGCTCATAACCGGTCGGTCCGGGGTTCAAGTCCCTGAACGCCCACCAACCTTAAAGACATATTGTTTATATGGCTCGTTAGTTCAGCTGGTTAGAACGCCTGCCTGTCACGCAGGAGGTCAGCGGTTCAAGTCCGCTACGAGTCGCCATTTTTTATAAAGCTAAGTTTTATATGTCTTGCCTCGGTAGCTCAGTCGGTAGAGCAGAAGACTGAAAATCTTCGTGTCGGTGGTTCGATTCCGCCCCAAGGCACCACCCTATATAATGCTTGGCTTTATAAAAATAATTACGCTGGTGTAGCTCAATAGGTAGAGCAGCTGATTTGTAATCAGCAGGTTGTGGGTTCGATTCCTATCACCAGCTCCATTTTATTTATAGACCTCACCCCTGCTGGTGTAGCTCAGTTGGTAGAGCAACTGATTCGTAATCAGTAGGTCGAAGGTTCAAATCCTTTCATCAGCTCCATTTATATGGGAGAGTTCCAGAGCGGCCAAATGGAACAGACTGTAAATCTGTCGTCATCGACTTCGGTGGTTCGATTCCGCCTCTGGGCACCATACTAAAACAACGTCCTATTTCAGGGCGTTTTTTATTGAAAGAAAAACATGACCGATTCAATACATAAAAATTTTTTGCAAATGGCCGTTGATGAAAGTAAGCTTTCTATTGAAAACGGTTCTTCTCCTTTTGGCGCGGTGATTGTCAAAAACGGCCAAGTAATTGCCAAGGCCCATAATACGGTCGTTCCTGATTGTGACGCGACTGCGCATGCAGAAGTGAATGCTATTCGTTTGGCCGGCAAAGCGTTGGGTACGTTTGATTTGACTGGGGCGGTTCTTTATTCGTCTTGCGAGCCGTGTCCGATGTGTTTGAATGCGATCAAATGGGCAAATATTCAACACGTTTATTTTGCTGCTACGCGAGACAATGCGGATGCGATCGGTTTCAGAGATCGTGTTTTTTACGAAGAAGATAATATTGAATTGACGCAAATAGCAATGCCGATGGCGGCTCAAGTAATGCAAGACTGGTATTTGTCCAAGGATAAAAAAGCATATTAAACTTTATAGTTAAGCTGTTGTTTTGTGCACAGCAATTTGGCGCTATTCGATTTGCATTATTTGGTTATTTTCCTAAAAACATCTTCTTTATCAAATCGATTTTCCGGCAAAATTGGCCATGCATTTATGCCATCATTTGAAAAACGCGGAAGTATGTGAAAGTGCAAATGTCCAACACTTTGTCCTGCGTCTTTTCCACTTGCATGTAATATGTTTATTCCTGTCGCGTGAAGTTTTTCTTGCAAAAGAAGAGCCATCTTTTTAAAAATGAGCGATATATGGGATAGTTCTTCATCTGATGCAGAAAAAATATCTTCCGAATGTTTTTTGGGAAGCACTAATAAATGCCCATAAACTTCCATTTTTTTAGGAATTATGCATATAACTTTTTCATCTTCATAAACCGTTAGACTTGGAAACTCTTTATTGATAATTTTACAAAAAACGCAATCTGTCATAATACCCCCTATTAAATGTATATTTTAAAATATACCATTTTTTGCGTAAAAAGTGAACTGTAAAAAATTACATTTTTTGTTAAAAATAATACGGATAAAACTTATTTACCATATACGACAAAAACGATCGTTTAAAGTCAATAGATTTTTTTGCGACGGGACCCTCTATAAC
>CAKVHA010000002.1 GCA_934747775.1 uncultured Clostridia bacterium | reverse complement strand
GCGATCAGCACCCAAGAACGCACTGCGGTGTATGCTAATGCTACACATTGTTGATACGGTCGTGCGATCAGCACCCAGTGACAATTTTGCCACCACCAAGAACAATGTCGCCATCATAAAACACAGCCGATTGCCCAGGGGTAATGCGAGCTACAGGCTTATCAAACTTAACAGTTAACGTCCTGTCACCGTTAAAATAAATTGTGGCAGCATTGTCTTTGCTTTGATACCTAATTTTCACATTCGCCCTAAACGGCTGTTCGGTCATATCAACCATAAAATTGTAATCATTAACAAGCATTTCGGATTTATATAGCTCTTGCTCTTCGCCAACAATAAGCTGATTTTTATCTTTATTAAACCCCAAAACATATAGCGGAGTAGGGTGTGTTACCCCAATTCCTTTTCTCTGCCCAATGGTATAACGATACAACCCCACGTGTCGCCCAACAACCGTGCCGTCACTCAAAACAATATCGCCCTTAGTAGGTTTTAAATTGCTGTTATCTTCCAAAAATTTTGCATAGTTTCCGTCCGGAATAAAACAAATATCTTCACTGTCTGGTTTGTTAGCAACAGGCAAATTGTGATTTTTTGCTATCGCCCTAATTTCGTCCTTACTCTCAAAACCACCAAGCGGCAACAAAAACTCATTTAGCATCTTTTTAGGCAAATTGTATAACACATAACTTTGGTCTTTTTTAATGCAGTTTGCCTTTTTTAAAACATTCTGCTTGTACTTTTCGTCATAACAAATCTGTGCATAATGCCCAGTTGCAATGTAGTCGCACCCAAGCTCTTTTGCCTTGTTGTACATTAGTCCAAATTTCAAATATTTGTTGCACTCAATGCACGGATTGGGCGTTTTGCAATCGGCGTAATTATTAATAAAATTTTTAATAACACACTTGTTAAATTGTTCAGTAAAATCTAGCGTGTAGTGTGGAATATCCAAAAAATCGCACACCCTTTTCGCGTCCAGCGTAGAATCTGTGTTGCAACACGTACCTTCAACTTTGTGTTCGTACAACTTCATCGTAACGCCTACTACGTCGTACCCAGCTTCCTTTAATAGCACCGCCGAAACACTGCTATCAACACCACCGCTCATTCCTAGTAAAACTCTTTTTGCCATTTTTTCTCCTTATTTTAATATGGGTTTATTTTCAAAAACATTTTAAAATATCGGCACTATATTTGTCAACATTTTCCTTTAAAATTCAATATAAATATATGTTATAAGCCCAAATTATCACTAAAACAATTTGCGGTAATAAATAAATAAAACAATGTATAATTTTCGACAATTTTTGTAAAAATAATTAGAGATAAATTTATTTGACTTTTAAAAAATAAAATGGCACATTAAAATCAACTGGTACAGACTTAAAGATTGTTAACACAAAAGACGAAATCGGTTTTAATGGTACTATGGGTCACGGTGCAACACCTATTGTTGTTCGTGCAAATTGGTACTTTGATGACAAAGCACAAACAAACGAACTTACTCTTCAATTTGACAATGTAAATTTTGTTACGGAAACCAATGTTAATGTGCTTGTTTACAACGGAAATAATGAAGGCGGTATGACCACTGGAAAAGAAGGCGTTGTAGATCAAATGGTGGCTGTTAAAGAAGCTCTTAAAGATGTACAAAATGTTAAATATTATATTGTAAATTCTGACAAAACTGTAACAGAAGAAGTATAATATAAAAATTTTAAATTTACTTACTAGTTTTAAAAGGTGTTTAAAAAAAATCACTCCTTGTTTGGGGTGATTTTTTTATTACAATATTCTTATTTATAAAATCCTCTTGCATAAAAACCTTCTTGTTGGGGAGTAAATTTTTGTGGGGCAAGAAGTAATGGTCTTGTTATGTGAAGTTCGTGGTTTTTTGTCATATTTTTTACAAACAAGGTTTGGTTGTGATTATTAAGCTGTTTTGCTTTGTATCCCAAATTAGTAAAAAGTGCCTTGCTTATTTTATTGTTGTTGTTTGCTTCGGCTGTTATATATTTAAATCCTTTGCAGTGATGTTCTATATATCCCATCATAGCCTTACCAACACCTTTGCCGGTATATTTGGGGTCAACAGCAATTTGTAAAACATGCAAATCTTTTTCGTTTTCTTTGGTACTGTAACACCCTTCTTCTAAAACACAATAACCCACAACAGTGTTACGGTTTTCAACCGTTGCTAAAATTAAGTGTGTAGCGCGATTGGTAACCGAGTCTATTCCATCACCCAAAAATCCGCCCTTAACTTGCGTGTATTTTTTAGAAATTCGCTTTACACATTCGTAGTATTGATTTAGTAAATATTCTTCTCTAACAACAACTTTTGTTTGTTCGCCTCTGCTATTTTCAATCATATAACTAAAGTATCTTTTTTGTTGTTTGATACAATCAATCTCTCTCATATATCCCTCCATATTTTCGTAATTATATCACACTTTTAAATGTGTTTCAATACCGAAAATTTATTTTGACATTATAAATTATTATTATTTTTAAACACTCCACACATCACGTGTCCACCTGTTAAAAACGACATTGCTAGGTGGGTTTGGTTGTTTTTGGTGTAAATAAAACCGCATAGCACACATAACTTGTCAAAAAATAAAACACATTTTAAAAATTGTGTTTAATATGCTAAGGTGCGGTTAAAAAACAATTGACTAATGTTTTAATTTCTTTTAAAATACTATGCGTTATACATTTTATTAATAAAATATACTTTAAATTAATATATAAATACTTGTGAAAAAGGGGAAAATGATGTTAAAAACCATATTCAAAAACTTTAAAAAGTCCGAATGGGTAAGTTTGTTTTTTGTGGTGTTGTTTATAGTTGGTCAGGTGTGGTTAGATTTAAAAATGCCCGACTATATGCAAGAAATGACAATGTACATAAACAACGGCACTGCAACAACCGCAAATGTTTTAAAATCGGGCGGATTGATGCTAGCGTGTGCAATAGGCAGCGCGCTAATGTCGGTTGCTGTGGGCTATGTGGTTGCAAGGCTTGCAGCTAAAGTTTCGGCACGTTTGCGTGGTCAGGTGTTTAATAAAGTGTTAAGCTTTTCGCACGGCGAAATAAACAAATTTAGCACCGCCAGCCTAATCACTCGTAGCACAAACGATATCTCGCAAATTCAAGGCTTTATTGCAATGGGTATGCAAGCTTCCATTAAAGCCCCAATTTTGGCAGTGTGGGCAATTTGCAAAATCAGCAGCAAAAATTGGCAGTGGACACTTGCCACCGCAGTTACAGTGGGTGTGTTGCTTCTAACTGTTACCATTGTTATGCTTTTGGCTTTGCCACGCTTTAAAAAAATTCAAACATACACCGACAATTTAAACCGTGTAACCAGAGAAAACCTAACAGGCGCACGCGTTGTTAGAGCTTACAATGCCGAGAGTTATGAAGAAGAAAAATTTGCAAAAGTAAACACCGATATTACTAAAAACAACTTGTTTGTTCAGCACACGATGTCGGTGCTAAGCCCACTTATGACAATATTAATGAGCGGACTTAGTCTTGCAATTTATTGGCTTGGCGCGCATATAATTAATGCTGCCGAACTTACACAAAAAAGCGCTTTAATGGGCGATATGGTTGTGTTTTCATCGTATGCCGTTCAAGTAATTATGGCGTTTATAATGCTTATTATGATATTCATTATGACACCGCGTGCAATTGTGTCGGCAAAAAGATTAAACGAAGTTTTGTCCACAAATTCTAGCATTCAAGACGGCAACGGAGAAATAAACCCAACAGCCCAAGGCGAAATTGAGTTTAGAAACGTTTGCTTTAAATATCCTAATGCCGACGAGTATGTCTTAAAGGATATAAACCTATCCGTTAAAAAGGGAGAAACCGTGGCAATAATTGGCTCAACTGGTTGCGGCAAAAGCACGCTTGTAAACCTTGTTCCGCGCTTTTACGACGTAACCGAAGGCTCGCTTTTAGTAGACGGCGAAAATGTTAAAAACTACAAACTTAGTGACTTGCACAACAAAATTGGCTACATCTCTCAAAAGGCTGTAATGTTTTCGGGTACGGTTGAAAGCAACATCACCCTTGGCGATTACATAAAAGAACCTACTAAAGACGACGAAATGGAAGCAATAGCACTTGCCCAAGCCGGCGACTTTGTGAAAACCCAAGACGACCTAAACAAACCAATCACTCAAGGCGGCACAAATGTAAGCGGTGGTCAAAAACAGCGTTTGAGTATTGCACGTGCATTACTTAGACAGCCCGAAATAATAATTTTTGACGACACATTTTCGGCGCTAGATTACGAAACTGATAAAAAACTTAGAAAGGCTATTAGCGCAAAACTAAAAGATAGCACCTGTTTAATTGTTGCCCAACGTATAGGCACAATTAAAAATGCAAACAAAATTGTAGTGCTAGAAAATGGCGAAATTGTGGGTGTTGGAAAACATAAAGACTTGCTAGAAAACTGCAAAGTTTACAAAGAAATAGCCCTATCACAACTTAGCAAGGAGGAATTATAATATGCCAAGACCAAATACAATTGTTTCCTACAAAGCTAAGGATTTTAAAAAGAGCATTAAAAGAATGTTTGGTTACTCTAAAAAGTACTTGCCGGCAGTAATTATTGCGCTAGTGCTTTCCGCGTTTTCCACAGTGCTAACGCTTATTGGACCCAACAAACTTAAAGAAATTACAAACATTATTTCCGCTCCGTTTGCGTCGCTAATTGTTACGGGGCAGTGGACGCCAATTGACATTAATGCGGTGCTAAAAATTGCAATATTCCTAGTTGTTGCATACGGCTTAAGTGCTGTATTTGGATACACTCAAGGTTATATTATGAGTGGCGTAACCCAAAAAGTCAGCAAAAAAATGCGTGGCGACATATCCACAAAAATAAACCGCTTGCCGCTTAGCTATTTAGACCGCACTCCATATGGTGACGTGCTAAGTCGTGTAACCAACGACGTAGACACCGTTTCGCAATCGCTTAACAACTCAATTACAACTTTGGTTAGCTCTGTTACACTTTTTGTGGGATCGGTTGTTATGATGTTTGTAACCAACTGGATAATGGCACTATCCGCAATTGCCGCATCGCTAATAGGCGTGGGCGTTATGGGTATTGTTATGGCAAAATCGCAAAAATATTTCCGCGAACAACAACAAGTGTTGGGTGTAATTAATGGTCAAATAGAAGAAGTTTATTCTGGTCAAACCATTATAAAAGCTTACAATGCCGAGCGCGAAGTAACCGAAAAATTTGATGATAGCAACAAAAAGTTGTATTCCAGCGCGTGGAAATCGCAGTTTTTAAGCGGTCTTATGGGGCCACTAATGAATTTTATTGGCAACTTTGGCTATGCTGTTGTTTGTGTGGTTGGTTCGGCACTTGCCATCCATGGCAAAATCTCGTTTGGCGTAATAATTGCCTTTATGGTGTATGTCCGCCTGTTCACTCAGCCACTTGCACAAATTGCTCAAAGCCTAACATCGGTTCAACAACTTGCAGCTGCTGGCGAGCGTGTGTTTGATTTTTTAGACGAACAAGAAATGTCACACGAAACACCAACTAAAGAGCTTAAAGATGTTAAGGGTAATGTTGAATTTAAACACGTTAAATTTGGCTACACCCCAGAAAAAACAATTATTAATGACTTTAGCGCAAAAATAAAAGCAGGGCAAAAGGTGGCAATTGTTGGTCACACTGGTGCTGGAAAAACCACGCTTGTAAATTTGCTTATGCGTTTTTACGACATAGATAGTGGCGAAATTTTAATAGACGGCGTAAATACTAAAGACCTTTCGCGCGATAATGTGCACAACTTGTTTGGAATGGTGCTTCAAGATACTTGGATGTTTGAAGGCACCGTAAAACAAAACATTATGTATTCAAAAACCGATGTGGACGACGAAACAATTATAAACGCTTGCCGCGAATGTGGCTTGCATCACTTTATAAAAACATTGCCACAAGGCTATAATACTGTGCTGGATGACACAACATCAATTTCCGCTGGTCAAAAACAATTGCTAACAATTGCGCGCGCTATGGTTCAGGATAACCCAATGCTAATTTTGGACGAAGCGACAAGTAGTGTTGATACGCGTACCGAAGTGCTTATTCAAAACGCAATGGATAAACTTATGAAAGGTCGCACAACTTTTGTAATTGCACACCGCCTTTCTACAATTAAAAATGCGGATTTAATATTGGTACTAAAAGACGGCGATATTGTTGAAAAGGGTAAACACGATGAGCTTATTGCGCTAAATGGTGCTTATGCCGAACTATACAACAGCCAATTTGAAAATTAACAAAAAAATCGTTAGAGTTTTCTAACGATTTTTTTATGTATTCTAATTATGTGTTTAATAACGGTGTATCAAATTAATTATATTAAAGATTAAATTATTTTAAACTAATAATATAATTACAATCCTTATTTTTACAATTCCCTTAAGCTGTGGCTAGTAGGAGTTGCAGGTTTAACTTTAGCAAAGTTTTTAATTGTGTTAATAGTGTTTAGTTGTTCTTTGTGGTTCATTTGTTCAAATTTAACCGATTTAACTTCAAGGTCTTTAGGGTCATCGCTAACAGTAATTTCATAAACCTTGTAAGGTGTGCCATTAACAGTTGTGTCTGCATTAATGGTGTTTAAAGTCATATCTTGTGTAAAAACCAACTTGTTTGTGGCAAGAAATGCCAAGTTTTTGTTAACAACTTCGCCATTTTCTAGTTTTTCGCGAGTTTCTTTGCGTGGCTCTAAAATAAGCCTAGATTTTAAGTCCGCAGATAAGTGCGCGTATGCAGCAAGGTTTGTTATACTGTTGTGTTCTATTTCGCCAGAAACAACCATTCCGCTTTTCAAAATTGCGTCATTAACCATTTTAATTTCGTCTTTGGTTAACCCCTTGCCGCCATTATTAAAATATTTAGCAAAAATTCTTTGTGTTTTTTTGCCATTTAAGTAGTCCATAATTCCCATAGTAAAAAATGTCCTTTTTTTTAAAAGTATATCACAACATTTTGTTGGTTTCAAGATTAATTGCAAAATTTTACAAATAAACTTGATTAATGTGGTAAAAAACAATATACTAATATCATTAATAGTAATATTATTCTCATATTACAGCAAGGAGCAAAAATGTTAAAAGTAGTAAATATTGTAAAAACCTACAAAAGCAAAAAAGCCGACACTGTTTATGCCCTAAACAATGTTAGCATCGACTTTCCCGAAACAGGTCTTGTTTTTTTGCTAGGTAAATCTGGTAGCGGTAAAAGTACTCTTCTTAATGCTATTGGCGGACTAGATAAATTTGACTCTGGCGAAATTATCATTAAAGGCAAATCTAGCAAAGACTTTACCCAAAGCGATTTCGATAGCTACCGCAACACCTTTATTGGTTTTATATTTCAAGAGTACAATATTCTAGAAAACTTTACGGTTTCCAAAAACTTGGCGCTAGCGCTAGAGTTACAGGGCAAAAAAGCCACTAAAGAAGAAGTTAATCACTTACTAGAACAAGTGGATATGCTTTCTTATGCAAACCGAAAACCAAACCAACTTTCTGGTGGTCAAAAACAAAGGGTTGCAATCGCTCGTGCACTTATTAAAAACCCAGAAATAATTATGGCGGACGAACCTACTGGCGCGCTAGATAGCAACACCGGCAAGCAGGTTATGGATACTCTAAAACAACTTTCAAAAACAAAACTCGTTATTATTGTTTCGCACGACCGCGAGTTTGCCGAAATTTATGGTGACCGAATTATAGAACTTAAAGACGGCAAAATTATTGCGGATTTAACTAAAAAGGAGATAGAAAGCCGTCAAACCGCATCGGGCATAAAACTTATTGGAAACGATATGTTGTACATAAAAAAGGGTCAACAAATTACCGATGCCGAAGTGTACAGCCTAACCAAGTTTATAAAAGGCAATGTTGAAAAGTCGGACTTATTTATATCGTTTGATTCCGAAGGTAACAAAAAACTTAAAGAAGGCGCAAGGATTAACGACGACGGCAATAAAGAAAGTTTTGTAAACACAACCCCAGAAGATATAAAACAACAACAGTATAATGGTGGCAGCTTAAAACTTATTAGGTCGCACCTTAAATTTTCCGATAGTTTTAAAATGGGCGCAAGCTCACTAAAAACCAAAGTTGGAAAACTTATTTTTACCATATTGTTGTCGTTTATAGCATTCACGGTGTTTGGCGTGGTAGACGCATTCTCGTCGTGGAACCGTGCTGCCAGCGTTTACGACGGCATTAAGCAAAGCGGTCAAAAAGTGCTAATGATAGAAAAAGAGTTAAAAGATGATTATGGTACGACATCAGACTATTTAACTGATGATGATATTACATCTTTAAAACAAAAGTATCCTAACTATAATTTTAGGGTTGTAGCAAAACCAACTTATACAACTTATGGAAACTTTGGTTATTTGAATGCGGTTGGAATAGAACAAAACAGCAATTCTATGGATGTAGGTAAAATATTTGGGTATGGCTGCGCTGTTAATATGGTGAATGATGATTTGCAAAAACTTGGTTGGACAGTGGATGGCAGGTTGCCAGTTGCTGACGATGAAATTGCAATATCAAAACATTTGTGGTGGTGTTTAAAACATAATGCCACAACAGAAACAAGGCCTACCGATTTTAATGGTATAGAAATTCAACTAGATACAAATAGTAGCGCAACAAAATATAAAGTTGTTGGAGTTGTTGAAGACAATATAGATATGACTAAATATGAAATGCAAAACAACAACACAAATCAAAACAACGAAATGAGTTTGAGTTTTTATATGGATATGGAAAAACTTTCAAATAGCCCAAGTACTTTTATTTATCTATCTAAAAATGCGGTTACATCAATGTCCGAAAAAAGTGGCAGGGGTGTTATATATGCTGATAGCGATGACCGTGTTGGGAGTGTTTATGGTGGCGGTATTTCAAAAAAATACACATTATTTAAAGATTTCGTATCAAATGATGAATCAAGAGGATATCTATGTTATTTTAAAGGGTATAATGATTATTATAATAATCTTTCATATGAAGAAAAAAATAATGCAACAGTACCTGACTATGTTAAAGATTTAAATAATTCGTCTCCAATATATTTAGGAGTTGACGAAGTAGTTTTGTCAGAATATATATTCCGTAACAATATGACAGGTGAAATTCCTGATTATATCAAACAAAAAATAGACAACGGACAATTAAAAGCTAAAATAACAAATGACATTGATCGTAAAGATGTTATAAAAGAAGTTACAGTTGTTGGTCTAGTAAATTCAGACCCATTTGGTATAATAGGTGGTGAAAACAATAGTTTAAATCAGATACTAAACGCTTCGCAGTATTCTAAATTAATGACAATATTAAATGGCACTAGTGAAGATGAGTCGCTGGTTAAGTACTGTGAAACTTATAGGGGTGACGAACGATATACAATTCAAAATGAAGCAACATCTGTTTTGGATAATTTTGAAAGCATTATTTTAAATATTGCACAAGTATTCTTGTATATTGGTATTGCATTTGCTGTGTTTGCATCGCTTTTGCTTATGAACTTTATTTCCACATCAATCGCTCACAAAAAACGTGAAATTGGTGTGCTAAGAGCTCTTGGTGCGCGCGGTAGTGACGTGTTTGGAATATTCTTCAACGAAAGTTGCATTATTGCGTTTATCAACTTTGTCTTGTCGTCTATTGCAACATTTACTGTTTGTTTCATCGTAAATAGAGTTATTGTTAAAGAATTGGGTATGCCAATAAGCTTGCTTACAATTGGTTTAAGACAATTTATATTGTTGTTTGCCGTAAGTTTTGTTTCTGCATTTATTGCAAGCTTCCTTCCAACTTACAAAATCTCTAAAAAACGCCCAATCGACGCTATTAATAATAGATAATAAAATAATAATGTTTTATAAAAAAGCAATCAAATTATGATTGCTTTTTTTATTTGCTGTTGTGTGAATGTTTAATTTTAAATATTAATTTGGTCTGTAAAATCTCCACACACAGCCAATCACATCACAAAAAGTATTTTGAAAAACATTAAAATTGTGATATTGTAGTATTAAAATAAAGGGGTAAAAAATGCAAAAACTATTAAAAAAAGGCAACTTGCTAGATAAAAACGGATGTTTAGTAGAAGCAGGTTACGCCACAAAATTAGTAAAAAAATATGACCGCAGTGCAATAAAAGCAGGCAGTTTAAAAATTAAGGAGTGGGATTATTATTTAATCTACAACGATAGTTATGGCGTTGCAGTTACGGTGGACGACAATTCGTATATGGGATTAAATTCCATATCGTTTTTGGATTTTAAAAACAAAACCGAAATCACAAAATCGCCAATGCGCTTTATGACAAAGGGCAAAACCAACTTGCCGTCAACCAGCGAATTTGGCGACGTGGAAGTGACAGCTAAAAACTACAGCTTTTCATTTAAAAACGACGGCACAAAACGCGAAATTTCCGTTTGGCTTAAAAACTTTAAAAAAGACGACGACATAAGAGTTAGTTTTACTCTTACAGCCGAACCGCAAGACAGTATGGTTATTGCTACACCATTTAAAGAAAAGAAAACTGCGTTTTACTACAATCAAAAAATAGTGGGTTTTAAAGCGGAAGGTGAAGTAATAATTGGCACCGACGTGTACAAATTTGCTAGTGGCGACACTCGCGCACTTTTAGATTGGGGACGCGGTGTATGGACATACAAAAACACGTGGTACTGGGGTGCAGGCTGCGGCGTGGTAGATGGCCACGAAATTGGCTTTAATATTGGCTATGGTTTTGGTGACACTTCAAATGCAACCGAAAATATGTTGTTTTATGACGGTGTTGCACAAAAATTAGAAAATGTTAAGTTTAATATTCCTAAAAACTCCAAGGGTAAAGACGATTTTATGTCGCCGTGGATATTTACATCTAGCGACGGCCGATTTGAAATGAACTTCACGCCAATTTTGGATAGACACGCCAACACGAGCGCGGTTGTAATTTCTAGTAACCAGCACCAAGTTTTTGGATACTTTAACGGATTTATGGTGCTAGACAATGGCAAAAAAATAATTCTTCACGACTTTTTGGCTTTTGCCGAAAAAGTTGTAAACAAATGGTAACCGCAACTAAATTTAACAATTAGTATTTGTTTTACTTTTAGGTTGTGATACAATGTAAAAAACAGGTGGTATTATGAAAATATATTTGTTGGACAACAACGAAAAAATGATATATTATTGGAACAAGTATTTTGCAGGCGTTAAAAATGTGGAAATTGTAAAAGACGATTTTGAAAATTTTGTAAGTACTCACGATGCGGTAGATTGTATTGTGTCACCCGCAAACTCTTTTGGGTTAATGGACGGCGGCTACGACCTTGCCATAACAAATCATTTTGGCGACGCGCTTCAAGCAAAAGTGCAAGACTACATAATTAAAAATTTTGACGGCGAACAACCAGTGGGAACTTCGTTTATTGTGAATATTCCAGATACAAACAAAACGCTAATTCACACACCCACTATGCGAAAACCTAGTATGATTAAAGACCCGCTTGTTGTTTACTATGCCACACGTGAAACCTTGCGAACTGCCCACAAAAATAATGTTAAAAACATTGTTGTTCCAGCGTTTGGCGGTGGTGCGGGTGCGGTTGATGCCGAAATTATAGCCAAGTTTATGAAAACCGCCTACGATAGTGTTAAAGAAAAACCACCTACAAAAATATCGTGGGATTATGCGGAAAAAATTAAAGGAATATAATTTTTCATAAAATTATTGACAAACCAAATTTTTTAAGTTAATATTTAATTATCCATAAAGAGTGTGCGAGGGACAGCCCCGTTGACCACACAGCAACCTAGCGACATTGCCAAGGTGCTAAAGGCTGACCGATGGGAACAGAATTAAAATATTTATCCTATCGGGAACGATGGGATTTTTTTAACCCCCTTTATGGAAATACAAAAAATAAAGGATAAAAAAATGAAAAAATATTTAACAAGCGAAAGCGTAAACATTGGTCACCCCGACAAAACTTGCGATGTAATTGCCGACGCATTTTTGGATGCCGCATTGGCGTCCGACCCAAACTCACAAATGGCAGTGGAGTGTGCCATTAAAAACAACAAGCTCTTTATCTATGGCGAAGCAACCACAAAAGCCAAAATTGACTACGACGGTATAGCAAGGTCTATTTTAAAAGACATTGGCTATACTTGTCATTTTGATATTATTAAAGAAATTAGCGAACAAAGTCCCGACATAAATCAAGCGGTTGTAAAAAAGGAATTGTGTGCCAACGACCAAGGAATAATATACGGATATGCAACCAACGAAACCAAAGAGTATATGCCACTTCCAATTTTACTTGCCCATAAAATTATGCGCCAGTACGAAATATTTAGAAAGTCGCGTTCCGACTTTTTTGCCGACGCTAAAAGTCAAGTAACTGTGGAGTATGACGGCAACACTCCAACTGAGATTACCACGGTGTTGATTTCTGTTTCGCATAGTAAAAACCTAAGCCTAGACGAAATAAAAAAACTTATAACCACAAATGTTTTAAATGTGGTTATAAGTGAATATAGTGACATTGCTAAAAACACAGAATATATAATAAACCCAAGCGGCAAGTTTACAATATGGGGCTCGTTTGGCGATAGTGGCTGCGTTGGTCGTAAGATTGTGGTGGATACATATGGTGGAATTGGCAGAGTTGGCGGTGGTTGTTTTTCTAGTAAAAATGCTACTAAGGTTGACCGCTCTGGCGCATATTATGCTCGCTATGTTGCAAAAAACATTGTTGCCCACAATCTTGCCGATAAGTGTGAAATTCAAGTTTCATATGGTATAGGCTTAAATAAACCATTGTCCATAAATATAGAAACATTTGGCACTGAAAAGATAGGTA
Source organism: uncultured Clostridia bacterium (assembly GCA_934747775.1). Taxonomy (GTDB): domain Bacteria; phylum Bacillota; class Clostridia; order Christensenellales; family UBA1242; genus UBA11490. The sequence goes on along the minus strand of CAKVHA010000002.1, from coordinate 124,632 downwards.
TTGACAAAATATATGCATTTGTTGACAAAAACTTTGATTTTTCGCCAAGTAATATAATAAAAGAATTAAACTTATTAAAACCAATTTACAAACAAACAGCTTGCTATGGTCACTTTGGAAACTCCGCTTTCCCTTGGGAGAAAATTAAGGATTAAATACATATAATGTGTTTCAAATATTAATAATGTTGACAGTAAAATATAATTTTTTGTCAACAACGTAATATGTTTTTAAAATTTGGAAATACTTTTTTATATTTAAATTTTTAAGGAGCATATATGAATAAAGTAAATCCATTTTTAGAAAGCAATGCCATAGAAGTAGGTAAATTTGTGAGTGTGGATGAGTACAGTCCGCACGCGTACAATAAGGACATGATTTCGCCATACACAAAAACAAGGGTCATTTTGCTTAACGGCGCAGAGTTTGAACAAGCGTGGTTTTTGCACCAGTTTAATAGGGCTTGCAACAACAACGACCTAAGACGCGACATCGCATTGATTAGACGCCACGAACAACAACAGCAAAAAATAATTTCTGCATTAAAACCGATTGACGAAACCGACTTAGAAACCACAATTGGCTACGAGCAGTTGGCGGTGGATCTAACGGCAATACTCGCAAAACACGTTAAAGACGACTATGTTAAAAACGCGTTAAATTTTGCATTGCTAGAAGATTTTGACCACTTGTATCGTTTTGCTAATTTGCTAGAAAGCGAGCAGGGGATAGACGCCAACAAGCTTACTGGCGGCTACATCGAAATCACTCCAGGCAGACCAACCGTAGCAGAACCGCGCCACCCATTTGACGAAATAAATCGCCACATTGCAAAAGAACTTGCCGACCCGTTCACAAAACTTGTGGTTAGCATCATAACTGCCGCCGAACAACAAACAATGAACTACTATATGAACATCGCAGGTTTTCATAGTAGCGAGCTTGGCAAAAAATTGTACTCCGAAATTGCAATGATAGAAGAGCAGCACGTAACCGAGTACGGCAGCCTTATGGACACCACTTGCACGTGGCTAGAAAGCTGGCTTGTTCACGAGTACACCGAGTGTTATTTGTACTATAGCTGCTATGCCGACGAAACCGACGAGTATATAAAACAAATTTTTTACACAAGGTATTTAGAAGAATGCGGACACTTGCAGTATGTTGCAAAACTGCTAGAAAAGTACGAAGGCAAACCTTGGCAGGCATTGTACACTTGCGGCGGCGATTTTCCAGAATTGTTGCATTTTGAAGGCAATATAGATTATATTAGGGGAGTGCTTGCCGAAACAATTCACTACACGCGTTGCGGTGAAGATTATTGCGCGCTAAAAGATGTGCCCGATAAGGCAATTTATTTTAAATATCAAAAAATGAACATTAAAAAACCAGACACTTTGCCTAGCCATTTGGTTATTAAAAATCACATTAAAGAGTTTGGGCAAGACTATCGTTTTGAAACCAAGAAAAACCCCGTTCCCGAACTTCAAGACCGCAAAGTGGACAACGTAAACATTGCACGAAAAAAATCATAGTTTAACTTAATGTTAAAAAAAAGCGAAAGTTATTACACTTCCGCTTTTTTGTTTTAATTTTAACTATCTTTATTGTTTTCGGTTTTTTCTGTGCTTTTGTCTTTGTTGATTTTTTAGGTTTCTAAATTGTTTTCAGTTTTTGTTGGTTCTGTGGTTAAGTTTTCTTTGTTGGTGGTGTTTGGCTTTTTTCCGCCAAATATCATAAGTAGTACGCCGTTAATTACTCCTAAAATTGCTGCAACAAAGCAGAAAAACAGCAATCCTAGCGCTTCGCCAGATCTGTAGTTGTTTTTGCCTTTGTTGTATATAATGGCGGAAACAATTAAAAAAATTCCAGCCAACACTGCCGAACCAATTGCTGTAATAAGTCCGCGCAACCTTGCGTTTTTAATTTTCGGTTTTTTCTTTTCCATATTTTTTCCACCTAATTGTTTTGACTGACTTTATTATATCACAAAATAAATTTGGCGTACAACTTTAAAGCATAATTATCATATTAAGCAATATTAATCTGCACTTGTATTTGTGAATTTTGTTTTATTTTTACTAACAAAAAAGCAAATCTTGTTGATTTGCTTTTTTAAAATTATTTACTTAATATTGTTTTTTTGTGGTTTTAATTTTATGTTTAAAGAATTGTAAATGCCGTCAACTTCTTTTTTGGTTACATTTGGCGTAAACCACTCAAAATAACGTGGATAAAGGTCTGATTTTTCAAAACAACCAGATTTTCCGCCGTATGTAATTAAGTCAACAACTCCGTCCACGGCTTTTAGATCGATGTCTGGATTTTTTGCAAATGGAGCAGTGCCAATCATATGAGCGTATTTTGGAGTAATCTTTTTGTTTTTAATAAAACCATAGTTTTCCAACTCGAAAGATGTCATTCCAACACTTTCTTTTGACGCTGGTTCTATGTTGTTTTCTTTTTCAACCTTTTCCGAAATATACGAAACAACTTTGCACGCTTGCTCCATAGTCATATTTTCAGGAAGTTTGAAAGCACTAGAAGTAATGTATAGCGCACCATATTTCTTTTCGTCGTTGTAAACATCTTTATACGGAGTTACGCTAACATAAACAAGCCTAATCATATCGTTGTTTTTCTTGTTTTCCATAGCGATTGCTCTTGCTTGTTTTAATTTAAAATAATTAAGAATTCCCATATTTTTACACCTTTTTATAATTTAAGCAAAGTATATCACTTAAAACACATTTTTTCAAGATGTTTTTCCATTGTTTCAATGCTGCGTGTTTTCCACCCAACTATTTTGGTTGTTAAATTTTTCAAGAGCAAAGTGACCTTCGCTAAAAATAAGTTGTCCGTTTTTGTGTTCGTACCCCATTTTTCTGTAAAAAGGGATAGCCGACATACTTGCGGGAATTTCAATTCGTTTTGCTCTTGTAAAAAACTCGTCTTTTTCTAGAGTTTCAATAATTTTTCGTCCGTAGCCTTTGCCTTGAAAATCTGGGTCTACAAAAATTGTGAATAGCGAGCTTTCGGTTTTACTGCCCCAGTATTCGCCAATAGCGCCGCACCCAACAATGCGGTCGACTTCTCTTATCACATAAAAGTGCGTCCAAGATGCGCGCTTTTTCACGCCTTCTTCGTTTAGTGAGTTTACAACATTGTCTATTTCGCACTGCGGATAAAATTTAGAAAATTGAGAGTATCTTACTGACCTTTCAATCATTTCTGCAGTTTTGCCATATTCATTATATTTTATTAACGATATTTCCATATTTATTTCTCCTTATTTGGTTTTTAAAAGTTTACATCATTTTTTTGTTGTGTTGATATATTTTAAAAACCAATTTTTACATACATCAATTTCTTATAATTTCACTTTCAAACCACTTTTCCTGAAACTCAACTAAGGCTCTAATTTGGTCATCTGTATAATTTCTTCCGTCCGCCATAACAACCAACTTATCGTCATCGTCGTTAAGCCTGTGAATAACAGCGATTACTCTTCCCGTGAATTGCTCAAGTGGTTTGTGTTCCCCTAAAACATATGCGTCCAATTCTTCGCCGTCGCCAGAAACCGTGTTTGGAATATAACCATAGTTAACGGGGTAAACAAGGCCGTGTTTTGGGTGTATTGACCCCATTGGTCTGTCCATTTTCACTTCAACTATTTTTCCAATGTAACTTTTTGCATCCATATAATACTCCTTTTTAAATTATTATCACTTTTTGCACATCGCTAGAATTTTTTTTACAGTGTTTGCGGTTCTTATTCCCCTAAGCAGTACTATATATTTCATACTTTCCGCTCCAATGCAAATCTGTTTTTCTATATTATATCGTGTCTAGTGAAAGATTCAAACCGATTTTAACAAAAACACGCAAGCTTGTGTCTAATCAAGTTTGCGTGTTTTTTATTTGGCGCAGAGTTAGGGATTCGAACCCCAGGAAGCTCTCACTTCAACGGTTTTCAAGACCGCCGCTTTCGACCGCTCAGCCAACTCTGCATATTAAATTAAATTTTAGGGAATTCGCGGTCGAAAGCAAGTTTCGTCCGAGCCCATCTAAAGGTGGTACAGTCATTGGCTAATGCCCACAGGGCATTACCAACACTTAAGCCAACTCTGCATATTATAATGTGTATCTGCATATTATAATGTGCATATTAAATAATTGAATAATGCATTAAATTATCTTTAACGAGCATAGTTTACTATAAATTTGCTTTAAAATCAAGAGTTTTTGCTTAAAATTGGCAAAAATATTTGCAGGTCAAAAGTTTCGCAACAAAAATTTAACTTTTTAATTTATTATGTTTGCATTGATATTTTAAAGTATGTTATAATATTTTATATTAAGGAGATTTAGGTTTATGAAACAAAACAAATCGAAAATTGTTACCGATGCAATTGCAGGTAGCCTAATTATGTTAAGCATTTTAATTTACATAATTTTAGGACTAACAATTAAGTGGTGGCACCCAGGTTGGATTTTAATTGTGGGTACAATTGTTGTTGTTAGCATTGTTTCAATTATTACAAATGCCGTTACAGCAGCAAAAGCTTTAGACAAATCTCAACTAAACACATCAGACGAAAAGAAAGATAAATAAGTAAAAAAAACATTAAGCGAGTGTGCTTAATGTTTTTTTATACGGATTATATTAATTTTTTATAAATTATTTCTAAAAACATATTTTGCATAAGGTTTTTTATTGGTATAAATTTAGTTTTTAATGTAAATAATTTTTTATAAACCATAGCTATTTTATATTTTTATCGTAAACGCCATAGACTGCTTTTCGAGCTAAAAATGTGGCGTTGTGTTTTTCAATATGATGTGCAATAGGTGGAACAGTAAGATATTTTTTAACAACTGCGTTGCGCTCTATAAATCCGTTAAAATCGGCTTGATAGTTATCAAAACTTTCTTTTTTAAGCTGGTCAATTCTCATTTTTAATTTGTCCACACTTTGAAGAGTGGTGTAGGTTGTTCGGGTTCTGTAGCCCTTTTTTGTTTTTTCTAATTCCGTAAAATTAAGGTCGTTTATAAGTTGTTCGCCCATTTCGCGTTCCCAGTCCATATTAATGCCGTAGTCGTCTAGATTGTCTAGTTTCATTCGGTCGGCTTCATATTCCAAGCGGCTTAGTTTTAGGTGGCTTATTTTTTGCCTAATATTACCGCAAAACATATATAGTGGGTGCTTGTGTTTTATGTTTTTAATCTCGCAATTTGTAGATGTTATTGCACTGTCCACATAATTTTTAATTAAGTTTACCAAGTCACACTTTGCACTAGATGTTGCAACTAGATATAAGTTTTTAAGCTGACAAAGGTCGTTTAAAAGCTCTTTGTTGTCGCTTTCAAATGTTAGCGTAAAATCGCTGTATTTTTCCACACCTTCGTTAGTGGTGGAAACAATTGCTTTTGTAAAATTCATAATTTCTCCTAAGTATTCGTGAAATCTATTATATCACTACCATTTGCACTTGTCAAATGCGAAAAAACACGCATATTGTCGCAATTTGTTTTACGTGCCAAATTGTGGTTTTAATAAATGGCACAAATAGCACACAAATTTGCGTTTTATTTAACAACATTGTGTTGGTTGTTTGACATTTAACAAAAAATTAGTTTTAATTATATTAATATTATTTTTAAGGAGAACGAAAAATGAACAAAAAATATGAGCCATTGTTCACACCGTGGCAAATTGGCAATTGCGAAATAAAAAACCGCATAGTTGTTTGTCCAATGGGCGGAACATCGCTTTTTGGCTGGATGGAACCACATCATTTTGACAAAGACGCTGCAGCGTTTTTTATGGACATTGCAAAACACGACACTGGTTTAATTATTCCAGGTATTGCCCCAATTAGAAACCTTATTGGTGGCGGCTGGCTATACAAAGCAAAAGGCGCTTTTAGAAAACTAAAACCATATATGGCCGAACTTCACAAAACGGGGGCAAAGTTGTTTGTTCAACTTACTGCTGGGTTTGGCCGCTCGTTTTCTATTCCAAACTCGCTAGCAGGCGTTGCTAAAAGTAAGTTTCTTAGCGGAATGTTAAAACCTATTATAGATATTAGCCGCTTGTGCGCATCTCCAAGCGAGCTTCCTTCGCGTTGGTTAGAAGGTTACACTTGTCGTCCGCTTAAAGCGCAAGAAATAGAAGATATGATTGAAGCTTTTGCAAAAACCGCAAAAATGTGCAAAGAAGCTGGCGTAGATGGTGTAGAAATACACGCCGTTCACGAAGGTTACTTGCTAGACCAGTTTACATTAAAATACACAAATCATCGCACCGACAACTATGGTGGTAGCTTTGAAAATCGCTACCGCTTTGCAACCGAAATTGTAAAAGCAATTAAAAAAGAATGTGGCAGCGATTACCCAGTTTCGCTACGCTATTCGGTAGAAAGCAAAACCAAAGATTTTTGTGTGGGCGCTGTTCCGGGTGAAAAGTTTAAAGAAATTGGTCGCGATATGGCAGAAAGTGAAAAAGCAGCTAAATACTTGCAAAACGCTGGCTACGATATGCTAAACTGCGACAACGGAACATACGATGCGTGGTATTGGGCTCATCCACCTGGATATATGCCTAAAAACTGCAACCTAGAAGATGTTGCACATATCCGCAAATTTGTGGATATCCCAGTGGTTTGTGCGGGACGTATGGAGCCAGCTGATGCAGCTTTATCTATTGCCAACCACGAAATAGACGCTATGGGTGTTGCGCGTCAGTTTTTGACCGACCCACAATGGGTTACAAAACTAAAAGCGGATAAATTAGAAGATATTATGCCTTGTATTTGCTGCCACAACGGCTGTTTTCCAATGGCACACTACAAAGGTGTTGCTTGCGCTAGCACTATGGACGATAGCAAACATATGGCTCGTTGCGCGCTAAATCCACAAACAATGGACGGCGGAAAGTATGACTTCAAACCAGCAAAAGTTAGCAAAAACATTGCAGTTGTTGGTGCTGGTATTGGCGGTATGGAAGTTGCACGTGTTGCTACAATGCGCGGTCATAAGGTTACTATTTACGAAAAATCCGACCATATTGGCGGCGTGTTTGTTCCAGCAAGCGCACCTTCGTTTAAAGAAAAAGATAAGTTGCTACTAAAATGGTACGCAAAACAAATGAAAGATATGGGCATAACCATTAAATTCAACACCGAAATTAAGGACGTTAGCACCCTTAACGCCGATGAAGTTGTTGTTGCAACAGGCAGCCGCACTCGCAAACTTAGAATGGACGGCGCCGACCGTTGTATAGACGCAATAGACTATCTAAACGGGGCAAAAGTTGGTGAAAACGTGTTAATTGTTGGTGGCGGTCTAACTGGTTGCGAAATTGCTTACGACCTTATTTTAAAAGGTAAAAAGCCAGTTATTGTAGAAGCTAAAAACGACCTTATGGCTGTAAGCGGATTGTGTCTTGCAAACTCGTCGTTTTTGCGCGACTACTTTAATTATACAAAAACCCCAGTGTTCCTAGAAAGCCGCTTGCTTTCAATAGAGCCAAAAGAAGCAACAATTGCTCTAAAAGATAACAGTCTTAAAAAGGTTAAAGCCGATAGCATTATTACTTGCATTGGCTACAATCCAAATCCAATTGCCGAAGCAGGCAAACACGTTCACATTGTGGGCGACGCACTACGTGTGGGAAACTTGCGTACAGTTATTTGGCGTGCGTGGGATGTTGCTTGTAAATTGTAATATTAGGAGATGTTATGAAATTAGCAGAAGCATTAATTGAAAGAGCCGATATCCAAACAAAACTAAATATGTTAAAAGATAGGCTTGTAAACAACGCTAGAGTTCATGAAGGAACCGAACCCAACGAAAACCCTAGCGACCTAATTAAGGAATTAAATGAAAAACTTAATAGGTTAGAATATCTTGTGGTTCATATAAACAAAACCAATGAACTTACAAAACTAAGTAGTGGCGAAACGATTTCGGAGCTTATTGCAAAAAAGGATATGCTAACTAAAAAGTTGTCGCTACTAGGCAGTTTGTTTGACACTGGTACGGTTTTAATAAACCGCCTTACACACACCGAAATTAGAATAAAAACAGCATTTAATGTTGCGGATCTTCAAAAACAAATAGATGAAGTTTCAAAACAAATTAGACTAACCGACGCAAAACTTCAAGAAACAAATTGGCTAACAGAATTAATGTAATATAGCAGTAATTAAAGTTGTTAGCAAAACAAAGGCGGATATAGTCCCTTGCCAGAAAGGGTAAATTCTGGCGTCCAATTTAGGTTTGGGTGCTAGTGACTACGCACAAAAATGTACTTTTTAAGTCGTTACGGTTACAAGCGCACTGTTATAAATTATTATAATCACCATATATCGGTTTGTTTTGTGAGGGTGGCGAAAGGGGATATTTAAAAAATAAAACGCATTAGTTTTTTCTAATGCGTTTTTTGTTGTTTTTTAGTTGACCAGTATGTCATCTTTTTATCTATATACCCGCCAAAATTCCACGCCTTTACAATTATGTAAACAGGAATTACAATTGCAATGCTGGCAAGCATATCCACAATAAAGTGTTGTTTTAAAAATATGGTTGCAAGTAGTATTAAAACTGCACATATATAGTTAAAAATTCTAAACCACACTTTTGTTGTTCCTTTTTGATTGTAGTATGCCAAAATTATTAATAATGCCATTACAGCGTGTTGACTAGGAAAACAATTTATTGGTTTGCAAGCGTTCCACGTGCCAATGAGTAGCTTGTCCGAAAAAGTGGTGGGTGTTAGTTCTGGTTTTACCATTTGTGTTTGGAAAAACAAATAAAATAAGCCCGAAATTACAAAAGATATTATAGCAGTAAGCCAAATATTGTAACAATGTTTTTTGTCTTTTGCAGCAATCCAAAAATATGCAAATATCACAAGTGGAAAAGTTAAGTAATACACATAAATAAATTCGCTTATTAAAGGAATTTCGTGGTCAATAGGAAGAAATAGTGTAACACCGTCTTTTCCTAAAATCATATTTCCCGACCAAGAAAGTTGTTGAAAAAACAACAAGATTAAAAACAATATGATTGCGGATTTGTTGTTTTTAATATAAGTCCAAATTACAACAAAAATATTGCGTTTTGTTTTAGCGGTTTTTGTGGTGTCATTTTTTTTAATTTTGTCGTTTGTATTTTTCATTAAAATTTTATCCTAAACAAGTTTTTAGTGTTGTATTCTATATTTACTTTATACCATTATTTAGGCGCTAAAGTCAAACACAACTCAATTAAAAAACTAACAAATGTGGTGAGTTATGTTTATTCTTGTTTTGACAATGTGTCCAAATTGTGCTAATATTATGTAAATTTATATTTCTTGGAGATGTTATGGACGCATATAATTTTAAACAAGTAGAACAAAAATGGCAAAAAAAGTGGGAAAATGAGCCACGTTTTAAAGCGGTTGATTTTGATACAACTCGCCCTAAATATTACGCTCTTTATGAGTTTCCTAATGTTAGCGGAAAAAGCCTTCATATGGGTCACCTAAAAGGCACTGTTCCTGCCGATGCTCTTGCTAGATACAAGCGTTTTTGCGGTTACAATGTGTTGTTTCCAATTGGTGGCGACGCATTTGGGCTTCCTGCCGAAAACGCAGCAATAAAGTATGGCACAAACCCAAAAGAGTTTGTTGAAAAAGGTTTTAAAATTATATTAGACCAATTTAAGGCGTTAGGCTTGTCGTTTGATTATAGTCGTGCTTTTTGCACTTCCGACCCAGAATATTACAAGTGGACTCAGTGGATTTTTAGCCAGCTACTAAAACACGGCAAAGCATATAAGGAAAAAGGTGTAGTAAATTTTTGCGAACACTGCCAAACAGTACTTTCCAACGAAGATAGCCAAGGCGGAAAATGCGACCGCTGCGGAAACGATGTTGTTCAAGTAAATCGCGACGTGTGGTTTTTAAAAATGAAAGAGTATGCCGAAAAATTGCTAGGCAATGTAGACCGCATTCAAATGGCGGACTACTTAAAAGAAGCCCAACGCAATTGGATAGGTAAAAGTGAAGGCGTTCAGCTTAGGTTTGATATTGTGGACGATGGCGGAAAAAAAGTAAACGAGCTAGAAGTTTTTACAACTTGCATAGAAACTATTTACGGTGTAACATATGTTAGCATTGCGCCAGAAAACGACCTTGTAGAAAAACTTGTGCCATATATTAAAAACCTAAACGAAGTGCGCGAGTATCAAAAGAAAACCGCATTGCGTAGTGAGTTTGATAGAAAAAGCCAAGTTAAAGAAAAAACAGGCTGCTTGCTAAAAGGCGTTAAGGCGCTTAATCTTGTAAACGGCGAGCAAGTAAGTTTGTATTTGGCAGACTATGTTCTAAATGGCTACGGCACAGGCGCGGTTATGGCTGTTCCTTGCCACGACCAACGCGACTACGAGTTTGCAAAAGTGTTTAATCTTCCTTTTAAGCAGATTATAGAGGGCGATGTTAGCGAGCACGCGGTTGAAAAATTGGAATACATTGGCGGCAATTACAAAATGATTAATTCCGATAAGTTTAGCGGAATGAAAGTTAAGGACGCTAAAAAACTTATTGCCGATATGATTGTTGAAAACGGCTGGGGTAAAAAGGTTGTTAACTATGCACTTAAAGATTGGCCTTTTAATCGTCAGCGTTATTGGGGCGAACCATTTCCTGTGGTGTTCTGTCCTAAGTGCGGTGTGGTTGGACTAAACGACAGTGAATTGCCATTGTTGTTGCCAGAAACTAAGGACTTTATGCCAAAAGCAAGTGGTGACTCGCCATTATCTAAAATAGAAAGTTTTGTAAATTGCACTTGTCCTAAATGCGGCGGCAAGGCAAAACGCGAAACAGATACTATGCCAAACTGGGCGGGTTCTAGCTGGTACTGGCTACGCTATTGCGACCCGCACAACGACAAAGCACTTGCTGATTACGAAAAACTTAAATACTGGGGTAGTGTAGATGTTTACACTGGCGGCACCGAACACATTACCCGCCACGTGCTTTACGCGTTTTTCTGGCAAAACTTTTTGTACGAAATTGGTGCTGTTCCTACTCGCGACCCATTCATTCGCAAAATGGGCAGCGGCTTAATTTTGGATGACGAAGGCAAAAAAATGAGCAAGTCGTCTAAAAACGGTGTTTCACCACAAGAAGTGCTAGATAAATATGGCGCCGATGTTGCAAGAATGCACGTTCACTTTTTGGCTGGATACGAAGATAATTGCCAGTGGACATTTAATGGAATAGATGGCATTGTAAACTTTTTGGATAAGGTTTGGAAACTTGGCGACATCGTTAAAGGCAACGGAGTGAGTAAAGAACACGAAGTAGAACTTCACGCGCTTATTAAAAAGGTGGGCGCCGACTACGAAAACCTAAAACTTAACACCGCAATTTCGGCTTGTATGATATTTATTAAAAAGGTTAAAGAAGATGGCTTTATAACTTCCGACGAATTAAAACAATTTTTGGTTGTGTTAAATCCACTTGCTCCACACATTACAAGTGAAATGTTTGAGCGTGTTTTTGGTGGTGATATTCTAAACGAAAGCTGGCCAAAATATGACGAAGCAAAAACAGTTAAAAACGAAATTGAAATTCCAGTTCAGGTTAATGGTAAATTGCGTGCCACTGTGTTAATTTCCCGTGAAGCAAATCAAGACGAAGTTGTGGAAGCTGTAAAAGCTTTAAACAAACTTACAATAGACTTTAATAATATCCGCAAAACAATTTTTGTTAAGGGTAAAATTATAAACTTTATAGTATAACTTTTAAGAGCGTTACACCAAGTGTAATTGCTCTTTTTTTAAAATTAAAGAAACTTAAAAAAACAATTAAATTATGAAAACAATAAGATAATATAAAAACAACACCGAAAACATCCGCACTTCACTAAAACAACCCCACAACAACTAAAATGGTTTGCTATTTTATTTCGGTGCAAAATCTATTGACTTTATGTTTGATTTGATTTAAAATAGTGACATTAGAGAAACGATATATAAGTTTGAGGAGTAAGTTTTAGGCGTTTTTTTAGAGAGTGGTTGTCAGTGGGCTGAAAGCAACCTAAAAATAGCAAAACCGAAGGTAGCAAACGAGTTCGGACGAAGAAGTGTAGTAGACCGTCCGCGAAGTTAAAACACGCGTAAGGTGTTAATTAAGATATAAAGATAAGGTGGTACCGCGACTATTCGCCCTTATGGATATTTTTTCCATAAGGCTTTTTTGTTTTTAAGCCTTATGCTTTAGGAGGAATTATGTTAGACAAAACTTACGAACCACAATTAAAAGAAAAAGAGATTTATAAAAATTGGGAAGAGAGCGGTTGTTTTAAACCCGAAAGCGACAAAAACCCAAACTTTAAAGGCGAATGTTTTACGGTTATTATGCCACCACCAAACATCACCGGTCAACTTCACATTGGCCACGCACTTAACAACACAACGCAAGACTTTTTAGTTAGATACAAGCGTATGATGGGATACAACACACTTTGGGTTCCTGGGACAGACCACGCATCAATTGCAACCGAAGTAAAAATTATTGACGCGCTTAGAAAAGAAGGCTTGTCAAAAGAAGAGCTAGGCCGCGACGAGTTTTTAAAACGCGCGTGGGCTTGGAACGACAAGTTTGGTGGCAGAATAAAGTTGCAACTTAGAACGTTAGGTTGTAGTTGTGATTGGAATAGATGCGCCTTTACTATGGACGAAAAAAGACAAAAAGCCGTGCTAGAAGTGTTTAAGCAGCTTTATGACGAAGGCTTAATTTACAAAGGCAAAAAGCTAATAAACTGGTGCCCTTGTTGTAAAACCGCATTGTCCGATGCTGAAGTAGAACACGAAGAAGTTGATTCAAGTTTTTGGTATATTCGCTACCCATATGTAGACGGAAGCGGCTACTTGGTTGTTGCAACAACTCGTCCAGAAACGCTATTTGGCGATGTGTGTGTTGCAGTTAATCCAAACGACCCTAGATACGCAGGCAAAATTGGCAAAATGTTAAAATTGCCAGCAACCAACAAAGAAATTCCGCTTATTGCCGATGATTATGTTGAAAAAGATTTTGGAACAGGTGTAGTAAAAATTACACCTGCCCACGACGCAAACGACTACGAAGTTGGCAAACGCCACAACTTTACACCAGTTGTTGTTATGAATGAAGACGGAACAATGAATGACCTTTGCGGAAAATATGCAGGTCTAGACCGCTACGAGTGCCGCAAACAGCTTGTTGATGCCCTAAAAGCAGCGGACTTAATAGAAAAAATTGAGCCATACAAATTGCCAAAGGCAACTTGCTATCGCTGCCACAACGCCGTAGAACCAATGATTTCTAGTCAATGGTTTATGAAAATGGACGAAATGGCGAAAAAGGCGCTAGAAGTTGTAAACAACAAAGAGCTAGAAATTGTGCCAAATAGAGTGGAAAAAATATATCGCAATTGGCTAGAAAACATTAGAGATTGGTGTATTTCTCGTCAGTTATGGTGGGGACATCGCATTCCAGCATACTACTGCGACGATTGTGGCGCTGTTATGGTAGAAACCGCAGCACCAGCAAAATGCAGCAAGTGCGGCTCTACTCATATCCACCAAGACAACGATGTTTTGGATACTTGGTTTAGTTCTGCTTTGTGGCCATTTTCCACACTTGGTTATCCAGAAAAAACAGCGGATTTAAACAAGTTTTTCCCAACATCTACACTTGTAACCGCTCAAGATATTATTTTCTTCTGGGTTGCGCGTATGGTTATGCTTAGCGAAAAAATTATGGGCAAGGTTCCGTTTAACAAGGTTTTAATTAACGGCATTGTGCGCGACGATGAAGGCAAAAAGATGAGTAAATCGTCCAACAATGGCGTAGACCCTATTGAAATTATAGAAAAATATGGTGCCGACGCACTAAGATTTTCGTTGATTGTGGGCAATGGCACTGGAAACGACTTTAGGTTTAGCGAAGCAAAAATTTTGGAAGACCGCAAGTTTATAAACAAAGTGTTTAACAGCGGAAAATTCCTAGAACTATGCCTAAGTCAAACAACCGATACACCGCTTGACCCTACAAAACTTAATGTTTTTGATAAATGGATTTATACAAAATTAGATAACACCATAAAAGATGTTAATAGACTTTTAGACAACTTAGATGTTTGCCAAGCGGTAAACAGAATGTACGACTTTGTTTGGGATGATTTCTGCGACTACTACATTGAGTTGTCAAAACCTTATGTGTATAGTGAAGATAAAACCGTTAGAGCAAATGCGGTTGCCGTTTTAAAAGATGTTTATATAAACATTTTAAAACTATTACACCCAATTATTCCGTTTATAACCGAATACATTTACTCAAACTTCGAAAGCGGAATGCTAATTAATTCTAGCTACGCAAAAAGCGTTGGCTGTTTTGAAAAAGAATCTGCGGTGGCAGAAAAAATTATTAGCTTAATTCAAAAAATAAGAGAAGTAAGATTAGACCTTAATGTTTTGCCGTCCAAAAAGGTTTCGCTAATTGTGTTGAATGGCGAACTAAATAAAGAAAACCTAGAAGCGCTAAACTTAGCAAAATTAGTTTTGTCTAAAATGGTAAATGTGGAAAATATTAAAATTGAAAACGAGTTTAGCACTGAGACAATTGACTTTGTTAGCGAGCTTGGAAACTTGCATTTCTACAAAAACGAAGTTGTGGATTCCGATAAAGAAAAAGAGCGTATTAATAAGGATATAGAAAAAATTGACGCCGAACTTACACTTTTAGGAACTAGGTTAAACAACCCTAATTTTGTGGAAAGAGCACCAAAACAACTTGTTGAAAAAGAACAATCGAGATACAATTTCTTGCTAGAAAGCAAAACTACACTTTTAGAAAAATTAAAAAAGTGTTGACATTTAAATTTACCTAGCGTAATATAATTATGTAAGGTGAAATACCTTAAAAGGAAAAAATTATGTTTTATTCAGTAAATTGGGAGCATCATATTAATTAAAGGATTCGCAAAAAAAATTGTAAGTGTTTTTGTGAAAGCCTTTTTAGTACAAGTTTTCATAAAAACGCATAATGAATAAAATAAACAAAAAAACAATTAGCTCATTAATGCGTGTTTGCATTAGTGAGCTTTTTTAATAAGGATAAAATTATGGATAAATTAAATTATTTAAAAAAATTGGTGGAAATAAAAAGTTTTGACACCACCCAAAACACAGAAATTATAGACTACTTACAATGTGAGTTTAATAAAATTGCGGTAGAAACATTGCGCATTAAAAATGCATTAGACGCGCGTGAAAACTTGCTGGTTGGGCTAAACTGCAACCTTAAAAACCTTTCAGATGCCGTAGTTTTGGCAGGACACATTGACACGGTTACGGCCGATGAAAAATTGTACAACACTTGCCCGTATAAAGCGGTGCTAAAAGATGGCAAACTATATGGGTTGGGCAGCATTGATATGAAAAGCTTTTTTGCGGTGGTTTTAAATAATGCCGCTAAACTAAAACAATTGCCAGTTCCAGTTGTAGTTGCAATTACTGGCGACGAAGAAACAAATCTAAATGGCGTGGTGCGAGTTGTAGACACGCTAAAACAACTAAATATCACCCCAAAATGCACAATTGTGGGAGAGCCAACCGACAGCGATATTTGCAGCCAAAGTAAAAGTTGCTACGAGTTTAGGGTGCAAATAACGGGCAAAAGTTGCCATAGCAGCAATCCAAGCGGCGGCGTAAACGCAAACTATATTGCAGCTCGCATTATGCTAAAAATAGAAGAACTTTGCACTAAATATCCCGACACAACCACCACGTGCAACATTGTTAGCGGTGGCGAAAAAGTTAATATAATTTCCAATTCTGCAAGATTAAGCTTTGACGTTCGCACACTAAAAATAAAATACAAAGATGCTATTTTAAATGACCTTAACGACAGCATTTTGGCGCTAAAACAAAAGTACAATGGTTGCGATATTAAAGTTGAAAATGCACTTTCAATTCCGCCGCTAGAAAAAAACAACCCAGAGTTAATAAAATCACTTTGCACTAAATATGGTGTAAATGAAAAGTTGTTTCAAGGCGGCTGTGAAGCTGGTTATTATCAAGCGCTTGGCGGCGATGCAATTGTGTGTGGCGTGGGCGACCTAAAACTTGCGCACAAGCCAAATGAGTTTGCTATTGTGGATGAGTTTGAAAAATATAGCGACCGCTTTGTAAGTTTTATATGCGACTTTGCTGCGATTAATATTAAATAAAATGGCGATAAAAACAGTATTGACAAAAAGCCTTGGTTGATGTATAATTTCCGCAGGATAAAAAGAGGGTGAAAAATATGAATTACAAAGAATGTGAAACAAAAATTGGAATAGACAATAAAAACCTACAAATGCTTGTTAATAAAGATTTTGTTGGAAATAAAATAGAAAAAATTGAGCTAATTAGTGACGACAAAACTAAAAAACGCCGCATTGAAATTATGGCGACCAGAGATCTTGGTGGAATTAAGATTACAAAAAAGTACACCTTATTCGATAGATATGGCTTTGTGTATGCTGTAGACGATGCACCACAAGTTGATGTTATTAAAAACAAAGCAGCAAAAGATATTAGAGAAGGTAATGGTCTTGATGCTGACGAATTGATGAGAAAAGACATAGATGATTTGACCGAAAACGAGCCAGTTCACGCAGCGTGGTTGGGTTTGTTAAAATCTCGCTGGGAATTAGGGTTTAAAAAGGGCGAATACTTAGCTAAACGTAAAGAAAAATATATGGATGCAGCAGTTGGTGTATATAATTACACACCTTCGTGGCAAAACACTTTGCGTAATGTTGCCGCTGCTTACAACGAAATTAGCAAAAAGGTACTAAATCACATTCCAACAACAGATCAGATGTTTCCACCAAAAGATGAAACAACTGCTAAAGCATCTAAAAAATCAGACGATGTTTCGGCTATGTAATTGCTAATTAATTAAATAAAAAACAAAAGCAATCAATATTCATAAAAGATATTGATTGTTTTTTTAGTTAAAATTTTTATTAAATTAACACATATAGATTTTTTAATTTTATAATTTTTTGATATAATGAGTTTGTAATGGGACAAAAAATGGAAAATAAAAACATAAAAAAACTTAGTGTTGTAGAATTATTGCAGCAAGAAATGAAAAAAAATGGTTATATAAGCCAGTCTGCAATGGAACAAATAGCAAAATTAGCAAACAAGCCTATAAGCGAAATTTATGGGGTTGCAACCTTTTTTAGCGCTTTTAGGTTTTCGCCAACCGCAAAATATCAAATAGAAGTGTGTGTGGGAAGTGCTTGCTTTGTTTTGGGTGGCGAAACTTTGCTTAATCACCTTATGGAAAAATTAAAATTACAACAACTTGGAAACACCGCCGACAATCTTTTTTCGGTTAATGTAATTAGGTGTTTGGGCTGTTGTGGCGAAGCACCGGCGGTTAGGATAAACGGCAAAATATATGGAAAGCTAACCGAGCAAAAACTAGGCGAAATTATAAATGGGTTAATTTAGGTGAACTATGAATTTTGAAAAATTAAACGAATTAAAGCAGTCAGCAATGCTAAATATGACCGCAAAATTAAACACACACTCGCTTAAAAAAGAGATTGTGGTTTGTACAAATACCGCGTGTCACAGCAATGGCGGACAATCGGTGCTAAATACATTTAGGGAAGAAATTAAAAAACACAAACTAGGCACTCAAGTAAAAGTAAACCAAGTGGGTTGTATGGGACTATGCGCAAAAGGGCCAATTGTAATTGTGTATCCCGAAAAAACATTTTATTGTAAGGTTACCAAAGAATTGGCGTCTAAAATAATAACCCAACACATCATTGGTGGCAAGGTTGTAGAAGAATTGTTGTTTGATAAAAACCTAAGCCAAGACGAAATGGATAAAATTGATTTTTACAAAAAACAAACTTTTGTTGCTCGTAAAAACATTGGATTAATAGACCCGCTTAATATTATGGATTACATTGCGTTTGATGGATATTTGGCACTATATAAAGTGCTAAAAACTTACACCGAAAACGATGTTATTGCCCTTATAAAAACTAGCGGACTGCTTGGCCGCGGTGGGGCGGGCTACCCAGCCTATAAAAAATGGCAACAAGTTAAAAATGCCATAAGTGACGAGAAATATATTATATGTAATTGCGGCGATATGGATAGATCCATAATAGACGCCGACCCGCATCTTATTGTAGAAGCAGTTGCAATTGCTGGCTATGCGGTTAGGGCAACAAAAGGTATAATATATATTCGTGCGGAATATGAAATGGCGGCAGATTGTGTCAAAAAAGCCATACTTGATGCCAAAAAACTTGGGCTGCTTGGTAAAAACATATTTGAAACTGATTTTTGTTTTGATATTGAAGTTAGGCTTGGTGCTGGACTTTTTGTGTGCGGCGAAGAAACCGCGCTAATAAAAACTCTAGAAGGCAAACGTGGCGAACCAGATATAAAACCGCCATATCCTAGCGAGTGCGGATATTTAGAAAAACCAACACTTGTAAACAATGTGGAAACGCTAGCGTGCGTGCCTAGTATTGTTTTGAATGGTTCCGAGTGGTTTAAAAAATTAGGCATTGTGGGAAGCGGTACAAAAGTGTTTGCGCTTTCTGGTAAAGTAAAACACGCAGGGCTAATTGAAGTAAAAATGGGTACTCCGCTAAAAGAAGTTGTGTATAATATTGGCGGCGGATTGATTGGTGATAAAAGGCTAAAAGCTGTTATGATTGGTGGTTCGGTGGGTGGTTGTATCCCTGCCGATATGCTAAATATTCCGCTAAATTACAGCGACATTGAAAACGCAGGCGCACTTGTTGGTGGTAGCGGAATTATTGTATTAGATGAAGATACTTGTATGGTGGACTTGGCTCGTTTTTTTGTAAAGTTTTCTATGGAAGAATCGTGTGGAAAGTGTACGGCTTGTAGACTTGGCACAGTAAAACTATATGAAATCCTTACAAAAATTTGCGATGGCAAAGGGCAACTATCGGATATACAAGAATTAGAAGAAACTTGCGAATATTTAAAAAATAGTTCGCTTTGTGGCTTGGGCAAATTCGCCCCAAACCCAGTGTTAAGTACTCTAAAATATTTTAAAGACGAGTATCTTGAACATATAAAAGGCAAATGTAGAGCAAATGTTTGCGTAAAACTAAAACATTATGAAATTATGCCAAATGTTTGCGTGGGTTGCTCAGCTTGCTCGCGAGTTTGTCCTGTTAAAGCCATAAGTGGCGAAATAAGAAAACCTTTTAAAATTGACCAATCAAAATGTGTAAAGTGTGGAAAATGCTTTGAAACTTGCAGATTTGGCGCAATTAAGCGAGGTGAAAAATGAAAATAACAATAAACGGAATAACTTGCACTTACTTAGAAAACGAAACAATTTTACAAGTTGCAAGAAAAAATGAAATACACATTCCCACACTTTGCTATCTTAAAAATCTTGTAAACGACGGGAATTGCAGAATGTGTCTGGTTGAAGATGAAAACACTGGCAAACTAATATGCGCTTGCAACACATTGTGTAAAGACGAACTTAGTGTTTTAACGCACAGCGAAAAAGTTATAAAGAGTAGGGTTAATACTCTAAAATTATTAGTTTCAAATCATCATAAAAATTGTATTGAGTGTGCTAAGTCTGGTGCTTGCTCATTACAAAGTTTGTGTAAAGAGTATGGTGTTGATTATTTAAACAATAATAACAGGTGGGTTACTGACAATTCTTCACCTTGTATTGTCAGAAACCCTAATAAATGCATATTGTGCGGCAGATGTGTTGCGGTATGTAAAAAAACGCAAGCTGTTAATGCTCTTACAAAAATTGGACGTGGTGGAAACACTGTAGTTGGTTGTCAATTTGGTTTGCCACTAGAAAAAAGTCCGTGTGTGGGATGTGGGCAGTGTGTGCTTGTTTGCCCAACTGGAGCTTTGGTTGAAAACAGTGAAATAGAGGCTGTAAAAACTGTTTTGAAAGATGAAAACACATTGGTGTTTGCTCAAGTTGCGCCATCTGTTAGGGTTTCGCTTGCCGAATATTTTAATAATCCTGTTGGCACATTTGACGAAGGCAGAATGGTTTCTGCATTAAAACAGCTTGGCTTTGACCGAGTGTTCGATATTAATGTTGGGGCAGATCTTACTGCGGTGGAAGAAAGCGAAGAGTTGTTGGAGCGAATTAAAAATCACAAAAACCTTCCACTTTTTAGTTCTTGTTGTCCAGCGTGGTTTAAGTATGTGCACACATTCTATCCTAATCACACTGCACACTTGTCTAATTGTAAAAGCCCAACAGAAATGCTTGGTGCTGTTATTAAAAACTACTTTTCAAGTACCGAAAACACAAGTAAAAACAATATAAAAGTGGTGGGAATAATGCCGTGCACGGCAAAAAAAGGCGAAAAGTTGCGTGGCGATGATGTGGATTTTGTGTTAACCACGCGAGAACTAGCTAAAATGATAGACGATGCTGGTTTAGATTATAACAACCTAGAACCTAATAAGTTTGATGACCCGTTTTCTAAGTATAGTGGTGCGGGGTTAATATTTGGTGCAACTGGCGGCGTGACCGAAGCAATACTTCGCTCTGTTTGTCGCAAACTTAACCCTAATGAAACTTTAGTTGACTTTGTTGATGTTAGAAATAGTAGGGGTAGAAAAGACATTGTTGTAAAATGTGGAAAAACAAGTTTAAGTATTTGCGTTGTTAATGGACTAAGAAATGCTAAAGATGTTATGGATGATATTGTATCCAACAAAAAACATTATGATTATGTGGAAGTTATGGCGTGTCCAGGTGGTTGTGTAAATGGCGGCGGACAGAATTATGAGGACTATAACAAAATTGATATTGAAGATGTAAAGCTAAAACGCGCAGCAGCACTATATAAAAAAGATAAAGAAATAAACAACAAAATTAGCGTGGAAAGTGAAAACATAAAAAATATTTATAAAAACATATTTGGTTCGTCATTAAACAAATCAAAAGAGCTTTTGCATAGAAAAAACAAAAAGTAATAAATTTAAGTTGAGTGGCATATGTATTAACAATAGGAGTAATACAATATGCCATTTAATTTTTTTAAACAAAAACCCAAAAAACAACTGAGTGATGAAAGAATTGAGTACGTAAAAAAATATGCCTATACTAAAAAACAAGACATTATTCCGTGTGATAAATTTATTGCGTGCTACGAAAAACTAACACGCGGCTATGTGTTGTGTTTAACCGAGCCCGAACAAAATAGTGTAGTTGGTGTTACTGTTTTGGAATTTAATGAAAACTATGATTTTAAGTCAGAATATACTACGGAGTTGCGAGAAAAACTTGTGTTATTGTCAAAAAATAGTTACTTTTTGACAATTAATTTAATTCAAGCATTGTCTGTGTTGGAACAAAGCGTAGAAAACAAAAACGAAATAAACAAGGTAAAATTAGATGTTAGGGTGGTAAGCGATGTTGTGCTAAATATTTACAAGCATCTTTCTATGTTAGACGAAATTCCACAGTTTGAAGACGATGATTATAATTATCCTAAAAATGCAAACGACCTAGTAGACCATATTAAAAACATCTTCGACGAACTTATTAATGACTTAATTAAACTTAACGATATGATTAAAATTGATTACTTAAACAAACAACTTACATCATTAATTTTAAAACTTCAACAATATAAAAGCGTGTTTTAAATTTGTATGTTAATGCGGGCTGAGTGTAAAAACCACTGTTGTTTTGGTGTTTAATTTTATTGTGTAAAAATATTATTGTAATGTTTAAAAAATCTATTTACCATAACAATATAAAATTCTTCATTTGAAAACTTAAAGTGTTGGTTTTGTAAAACTTAAAACAATAGGTAAAAGAAAGCGACAATGTTATGTCGCTTTTGCTTTTATTTAAATAGTAGTGATTTTCCAAGTAGATAATCGGAACTTTCTAATTCTATTAAATTAGGGTAGTTGAACTTTAGTTTCTTAATAAACGCGTCGTACTCTGGTTTTTTGTCCACATTTTCGCTGTCAATTTCTAGCATTAACATATTTTCGCAGTTGCGGTTTAAATTTGTATAATATTTGTTTTTACAAAAGGCAAGCGTGATTTTTAATCCGCTAAAACTAATATATTTGTATGTTTCGCGTTGTTTTTTGGATGTAAACACATTTACAATTCCAAATAATGTTTTTTTAACATCAACATTTAGTCCGTATGGAGCAAGCTCGCCAATACATTCGGTTATGTAATCTACATATTTAAAAATGCTGTCTTTTTTATTTATTTTAAGTTCAAAAACATCTGGCATATCACTTAAAAATTCTATGCGTTGTTTTTCGGTTTGATATCTCACTACAAGTGTAGCAACATTTGAGCCCTTAAAAACATTTTTGTTTATTGTAATGCCGTTTTCGGAAAAGAAAAAGTTTGGTGTATCATAATATTCTTTAAACACCAATTCCTTTCGGCTTTCCAACAATCCAAAACCAGCAAGCGCACCGCCAGCTGCTAAAATAGTGGCTTTATCTCTTTTTATGTTGTCTATGCCAAACTTATTAGAAATGTAATTGCACTTTCTTGTGTTTTCCATACCTAATATTATATTCTTTTTTGTACCCTTTGGCAATAAATTATTAAAGTGTGTAAAAATTTTTTATGCAAAATTTGTAATTTTTAACAATAAATTGAACATATTGTTATAAAATCTTATTGAAAATATTCTTTTTTTAATATATAATTAAATGTGAAAAATGAGGTCTAAAATTTGAAGAAAAGATTTTTAAGTGTAATAGTGTTAATAATGTGTTGCTTTTTCGTGGCAAGCTGTGCACACATAGAGTATCAGCGCATAACCGACGACACAGGGCTTATTATGGACAAAATTGTAATTGAATTAGACCGCAGCAAAATTATTGAAAAGATTGGCGAAGAAAAATATATCAATCTTAAAAACGACATAAGAGAAGACCTTAAAACCTATGTTGAGGCGATAACCGCATCAAAACTAGAACTTCAACGTCGCTATGAAGGCAAAATTGATTTTATTAACAATGTGCTTGCCGAACAAGGTGAGTGGATGGAAGCTGATTTAAAAACCGACCGCATAGTTGCCGTAATTAGTTATGCAAATATAGATTTTTACAAACTTATTAACGGCATTCCGCTAGAAGACGATAGCAGCGAAACCGATGACGACGCAGAAATTGTAAGCAATTGGTTTGTAAGCAAATATATTATTAAAGCCAACAATACGTTTACAAATCTAGAAAGTATTGGTGGCGAGCCTAGCTATTACGATTATTATTCAACCAAATATAGCGAGTTTGGCGTGCAAGATGTTAGCCTAACTCAAGTGTACGGTACAACCGACACGCGACTAAAATCTAATGCGGATTATATAGAAAAAATTGACGGCATAAACTATCACTTGTGGGATATTGACACTCAAAACGAAGGCTACAAAACTTGCCAGCTTAGTTATTATTACACCACAGCGGTTGGCACTGGCTGGTATATAGTTGCCCTTGCTTTAAGCATCGCACTAGCGCTAGTGTTAATTACGGTTTGGATAATTAAGGTGATTAAAGCAAAACATTACAAAACAAAAATAAACCTAACCGACGATACGCTAACAAAATAAAACATAAGGGGATAAAAAATGAAAAACAGGTATTTTTTTGACAAACGTGATATGAAACATTTTTTTGTAAAATATGGGCTAATTATATTGGTGGCATTGCCAATTATAATCCTTACAAATTTTGCAATTCAAAAATCAAACCCAACCCAACGTTTTGTTTTAATAGATTTAGCAATATTGTGTGGTGTGTGGGGGCTAGCGGAATTGCTTTTAAAACTAATTGCCCACATTAAAGCGAAAAAACAAAACACTAATTATAACGATAAGGAGTAACATATGAAAAGCACTAAGGTAGAAGGGCGTAGAATGCCCAACAGTATAGAAGGCGAGCAAAGCGTGTTAGGTTGTGTGTTAATAGACCAAGATGCTGGCTTTAATATAATAAGCGCACTAAATGGCGACGACTTTTATGTGGAAGCGCATAAGATTATTTTTAACGCAATGTACGAAGTGTATAAGCGTAACAGCCCAGTAGACCTAGTTACACTAACCGACGAACTAGAAAAATCGGATTTATTAGAATCTGTTGGCGGGCTAGAATACATAACAACCCTAACCAACATTGTTCCAAGTGCTAGCAACTACAAACACTACATAGATATTGTAAAACGCGATAGCGTGCTAAGAAAGCTTATAAACCGCTCTAACGACATAATTAATTACGCATACGAAGGTCACGAAAAAGCCGATGCAATTGCAATGGCGGAAAAAAACATTTTCGATATTGGGCGTGAAGACGACCACGGCGAACTTACTCCGTTAAACGACTCGCTAGACGGCGTTATGGATAAATTTGAAACAATTCAAAAAGACAAAACCAGCCTTCGCGGAATATCCACAGGTATTTATGGGCTAGATAAAATTACAAACGGCTTGCAAAATAGTGACCTTATTTTGGTGGCAGGACGTCCAGGTAGTGGTAAAACATCACTTGCTATGAATATTGTAAACTACGCAGCAGTAAACGGTCGTAAAAAATGCGCAATTTTCTCGCTAGAAATGCCTAAAAGCCAGCTAGCACAACGTAGCCTTTGCAGTGTTGCGTATGTTAGTATGGAGCGCGCACTAAAAGGCGAACTTTCGGTTAAAGATTGGAAAGCGCTTTGGAGCGCTAAAGAAAAACTTGCCAACGCCAGCATCTATGCCGACGATAACTCACTTACAACTCCAATGCAGATTTTAAGTAAGTGCCGCAAGCTAAAACGTGAACACGGGCTAGACCTTGTTATGATTGACTATCTTCAACTTATGAGTGGCAACAGCAAAACTCCAGAAAGCCGTCAACAAGAAGTTAGTAGTATGTCGCGTAACCTAAAAATTGCTGCAAAAGAACTTGATGTGCCTATTATTTTGCTATCGCAGTTAAGTCGTGGCGTAGAGTCGCGTACCGACCACCGCCCAATGCTTAGCGACCTTAGAGAGTCGGGCGCAATAGAGCAAGATGCCGATATTGTTATTTTTGTGTATCGTCCAGATATGTACAAAGATTGTCCTAAAGAAATTGCTGGTCAAAATATCGCCGAAATTATCGTAGCAAAACACCGTAATGGTCCACAAGGCACAGTTAAGGTTAAGTGGATTGGCGAAACTACAACTTTTGTTAATTTGGAAAAAGATGCAAACTCTCAAAGCCTAGAAGGTACCGAACCACCAGAGTTTAATAAAGTTACTCCACCAGACGAAAACTTACCAGATATTGTTCCGCTAGAAGAAAGTGACATTGTAGACGATATTTTTTAATATGGATTTTATTAAAACACCTTGAAAATAATCCAAGGTGTTTTTTTATTATCCTTATACTGCCTGTGTCACCTTGAAAGAAATAAAACTGTTATTTGAAATTTATCCGTCCCTTGTAAGCGGGCGGGGGACCAGTCGAACGACTGGTGGTGGGGTAGTCCGGCTTATTTACCAGTTTTGTTGGTTATATTCATTGCAGTACTTCTGCGGTTTAATTTGCGCTAAGACAACAAACACAACATAATAAACAAATTTCGTATACTTACTGGACTACCCTTTGGTAGCCGTTGGCTACCACCTTCCCCTTACAAGTGGACACAAGGCTTGTGGGATTAGTCTAATATGTTAGAAGCGTATCACATTTAAAAAACTTCCACCATAAAGGTATTTGCTTATTTTATCGGTGAGAGTTTGTGGGGGAAAGAGTGCTAAACCAATATGTTATCAAATTTGACATTTAGCCCATTTTTTGGTAAAATATTTATATATGGTAATGTGACAATAAAAACAAAAAGACAAATAAAAATAGGGAGTGAAAATATGGAGATTAACAGACAAAAACTTGATGAATTAAGAAAAGCGTTAGAGAATGCAAGTGTTGAGCTAGAAAAATTGCAAGCAAAAAAGAAAGAGCTTTTAAAACGCTATGAAATGTCGGTGGGATTAGATCAATCCGAACTAATTAAGGAAATTAAGAAAAACGAAAACGATTTTTTAGCACTAAACAAGCAAACAAAACTTATTGTTGCGCAACTAAAAGTGCTAGTGGACAATCAGCAATAATGCCGCAAAATAGGGCGAGATTTGACTTTTGCCCACTTTTGTGGTATACTGTTATTAGTGATATACAAAGGCAACATTGGTTCAATTTTAAGACTAAAAACCAAAGGAAAATTGAGAGATGAAATTTGATTTAAAAGAGATAAATGAGTATAACGACAAAAGAAGAAACACCAAATATTTGGGTGTAGAATACGACTACAACGAATACACCGAAGATGACTACAAAGATGGCTTTCTTATTGTTGACGACAGACTTCTTAAGGTTTCGCACGACGCGATAAAAGACGGCGTTATTACCGTGCCCGAAGGTGTTAAATACATAGATCAAACTGCTTTTATTGACTGCGCTTTTGGAAAGGTCGTTCTTCCCGATTCTTTAATAAACATTGAAGAAGATACTTTTTCCAAAAGATATATTCCTGCAAAGCTATTAAAAGAAGTTGAGTTTGGTAAAAATTTAGAAGTTATTGGTAAAGATGCTTTTAGGGACGCTGCGATTGAAAGCGTAAAATTCCCAGATTCTTTGCATATTATAGAATCTGAAGCTTTTTACAATTGTACCAACCTAAAAAAAATTGAGTTTGGCAAATATTTAAAATCAATAGGTGATTCTGCTTTTGAAAAAAACAGTTCATTGGAAGAATTGAATTTTCCAAGCTATTTAGATGTAATTTATCATTGGGCGTTTAAAGATTGCACAAACCTAAAAAAAGTTAACCTTAATTATGGTTTGGGTGAAATAAGCAATGGCGCATTTCTTAGATGCGGAATTAAAAAATTGGACTTGCCAGAAACGCTTGAAACATTAAGACCAGATGCTTTTGCCGACAACGACAACCTAGAATATATAAAATTCACCAATTCAGAACAACTTAGAATGGGTTATACCAGTGTGTTTAGAAATAAGCATTTCGATGCACAAGAGTTCTATTTTACAATGGGTTTCAATGACGATAAGTTAAAAAACGATAATTCAAAACAAGCTAAAAGAAGAAATATCGTTATTTCTGGAAATATTAGTGAAGTGCAAAGAAATGATTTTCAAGTCGCTAGGGGTATCGAATCGGTAACCATAGACGACTGTGTTAAAGAAATTGCAACCTACGCTTTTCGTGATTGTGATGTGAGAAAAATTATACTTCCTAAAGACCTTAAAAAAATTAATATTTCTTCATTTAGTTGTTGCCCAAATTTAAAAAGCGAAATTCCAGTAGATACGCTAGTGTTTGACCAACCTGTTTTGTCATATTTCACAAAATCTCTTGGCTCAGTAAATTTTAAAATTAACGAAAGCACTAATTTTAAATTTCCTGATTGTACTGATATGAACTTTGTAAACAAGTACAATGTGCAACAAAAACAAAAGTTCCTTAATTGGATGATAAAGCAGGAGAGTTTTCCAATAAATCACTATACTGGTTCATTATACGATACCGCTTTAAGTGGTACAATAGTTGCCGAAAGTATTCATAAATACTTTGATAAATTTTTAAACAAAGAAATTAAGTTTATGCCGCCTATGATGATATTTAAAAACTTTAAAAAGGGCGAAATTGACAATTATTTTGTTAATGGAAACAATATCCGTTGGGGCAAAGTAGTAAAGGCAAGCGGTATTGGCGAGATTTCTTATGCAAAAAATACAGATTATGATGGGTTGGATTTGCTAAACCTATACAAATCTCTTGGTGGATTTTCCGCTGACGAAGCTGTTAGCAACAAGGCGTATGAATTTATAACCACTGAAATGTTTCCAGCTTTAGAAAAAGAAAAACTTGATATGGATGAAAGCATTGCTAAAGTGGCTCATAGATTGTATGGTGGTATAAATTCCCTTTCTGATTTTAATCCAATGTTTGCTGGTTTTGTTATGAAGTACTTTAATAATAATCCATATTTCCTAAGCGAAGATGGGGTTAATTATTTGGCGAAAGTGCATAATTCATTTAGCCAAATACAAGAAGCATATCCGCATAGGGGTATTACAGGAAACGAACATAATTCACTATTCACTCCAGAATTTATGATTAATTGCTGTCAAAGCTATATTTACACAAATGTGGACAAAGGCAACGAAAAACTAGCAAAACTTGTGGGAAAATATGGATACCCTCAAGAAGCTTTTAACGAAATACAAAGAATTTACAATTATTCGAAAGAACATAAAGAGAACTATGTAATTAAAGCCAATAATGATAATAGCGACAACCCAGTAATGTACAGATTTCTTGAAAAAGATGACCCGCTAGGCTTTGTAATAGGCGAAGTAACTAATTGTTGCCAACACCTTGGCGGGGCAGCAGAATCTTGCGTTATGGACGGATACCTAAACCCAAATGCTGGATTTTTAGTGTTTGAAGAGTATATGAAAAACACAAAAGGAAACCTAATTCCAGAACTAGACGAAAACGGCAACGCTGTGTTAGATTCCGAAGGCAAGCCTAAATACAAAACAAAAATTTTAGGACAAGCATATATTTGGTATGATGGAAAATCAACTGTTTGCCTTGATAATATTGAAATCCCTACAAAGTTGTTAGTAGAACTTGATAGAAACGAGAAAAGTGCAAAAGGATTACGATATAAAGACATTTTAGATGCTGTGGATAGGTCTGCATTTGCTATTATGGATAAAATGAATAAAAGCGGCAAAACCGTAGAAAAAGTAACAACTGGTGTGGGGTATAACGACCTTGTAAAACAATTTAAAAATTATAAGCGCGAAAATAAAGATGTTGCTAACCACGATATGCAGTATTTTCTAGACGGGACGGGTAATATTCAAAAAGACAAAGGCTACACCGATGCAAAAACACAAATCACGCTAATAGATATAAAGGAATACAACCGCCGCACCGCCGAACTTGCAGAAAACACTCAAAAACAAATCGACACTGGCAGAATCCTTTACAACAAAGCAGTTTCAAACATTCCAATTGGAGTGTAATTTGAGTTGATTTAGCTTAACTTAAGTCTTAATGATTCTTATCATTAACAAAAATAGCACCTTAGTCCATAAGGTGTTATTTTTTATCTCTGAGTAGTGGATACAGTATGTTTTGTCGTTATACTCACAAACTCACTTTGTGCGACTTTGTGGGTTTTGTGGTTTCGCACTTACTAAAAATAAAATATCCGCCAATAAGGGCAATTTGAATACCTACAAAAAGTATAAGCGCCAGCCCAGTTTGTACACCAAGTGTTTGGTCTTGCGTGGTCGGATTAAACTTAATAACATCAAGCAAAACGCCAACAATCAACAAAGCAATACAGTTTGCAATGTTGCTGGAAAAGGTTAACACACCGCTGTACATAGCTGTGCGATTTTTTCCAGTAATGCGGTTTTGATGCATAATGGCGTCGGAATACATACTGGTGGGAATAGAGTACAGCGCACCACTGCCCACGCCGCACACAAAAATGGCAACCATAAGCAGTGCAAACGCTTTAACAAATTGAAACCGCAACAAAAATATGGTTATTATTAAAAATGCCCCAACTACCGACACAAAAATTGCACTAAGTAGCGATTGCTTTTTGTCTTTTTTTACGCTCAATTTAAACCACAGCGGTTGGCTAAAAAGTGTACCGCAAAGCAGCGCCACCAGTAGCAGCGTTATGTGCCCAGTGTTTAGCCTAAAACAATATGTAAAAAAATGCAGCCCCACACCCGTTAAAATTGTGCCGCTAACCATACACACCGAGTAGCCCAAAATTAATAGCCCCAGCTCCTTGCATTTTAATGTGTTTTTAAAATCCGCAAAAATTTGCGACATCTTAAATGGAACTTTTGTGTTTCCCACTTGCGACCCACCACGAGTAAAAAACACGCAAACTAAACCGCTAATTAAGCATATTGCGCTTGTAAAAATTGCCATATATCTGTATCCGTAAGGGTTTAGTTGTCCCACAGGATATTCCGCTGTGTTTGGCAAAAAAATGTACAAAAGCACGCTAGGAATTATCATACCCAACAAGAAAAAACAAGTTTTGCTAATTTGAATTAGCGTGCGGTCGTGATAGTTTACGCTAATGTCGGTGCCAAGCGCCATATATGGTGTGGAGTAGAGTGTGTTAAAAGTTTCTAGCAGCACTAATCCCACTAGCACCCACACAAATTTCACCCACATACTTGCATTTAGCGGAACAAACCAAATAAATAGGTTAAATAATATCATTCCAAATGTTGCAGCAAACATATATCCCTTGCGGTTGCCCATTTTTAAAAAGTCGTGAGTGTCGCTTAAATACCCCACAATTGGGTCAGTAAAGCCGTCCCAAAATGTGCTTATTGCAATGGCAATGCCCACCAAAACACCGCTTAGTTTAATAACCGAAGTTCCAAAAAACATAAAAAAATTTGTCATCGTTTGGCTTATCACACTGTATCCCAAATTTCCAAGCCCGTATATTAATTTGTTGCTCTTTTTGTCATTGCTATCAACCATATAAAATCTCCATACCTTAGTATGCGTAAAATTAAAATAAATCTACGAGTGTACTAAAAATATTTAAAACAAACCGCTTAAGTGTTTGTGTGTTAAAATGTGGTTAAAATTTTTGTTATTAATATTGTATTAAACTTGCAATTTATACACTAAAATGCTAAAATACCACATACGAAGGTGAATATTATGAAAAAACTTACAAGATCAGAATTATTAAATATGTGGCTAGAATTTTACAAAAGCAAAGGTCATATTGAAATTAAAAGTGCGTCGGTTATCCCCGAAAACGACCCAAGCGTGCTATTCACAACAGCAGGAATGCACCCACTTGTTCCGTACCTAATGGGTCAACCGCACCCAATGGGAAAACGTATTTGCGATGTTCAAAAATGTATCCGTACTGGCGATATAGACGAAGTGGGCGACGCTTGCCACCTTACATTTTTTGAAATGCTAGGTTCGTGGAGTATTGGCGACTATTTTAAAAAAGAAAAAACCGCGTGGAGCTACGAGTTTATAACCAGCCCAAAATATTTGGGATTAAAACCAGAGCAGTTTGCGGTTACTTGTTTTAGTGGCAATAAGCACGCCCCTAAAGACACCGAAACTGCAGGTTATTGGGAAGCGCTTGGCGTAGATAAAAGCCGCATTTTCTTTATTCCAGACAACTGGTGGGAAATAAACCGCGGACCTTGTGGACCAGACAACGAAGTATTTTTGGATACTGGAAAACCTAAATGCTCAGAAGACTGCAATCCAAGTTGCGATTGTGGCAAATATATGGAATTTGGCAACGACGTTTATATGCAGTACAACAAAATTAGCGACACCGAGTATTTGCCAGCCACTCAAAAAAATGTGGACTGCGGATACGGATTAGAGCGTTGCATTATTGTGCTAAACGGCGCAAAATCTATTTATGTAACTGATGTTTTTGAAGACGCAATAAAACTACTAGAACAGCTTTCTAATAAAAAATACAATGACGATGGCGACGAATATACTCGCTCGTTTAGAATTGTTTGTGACCATATTCGTACATCAACCGTTATTTTGGGTGACGAAAAAGGTCTTACTCCTAGCAATGTTGGTGCAGGCTATATTTTGCGTCGTTTAATCCGCCGTGCAGTGCGCGAAGCTATGAAACTTGGCATTCAAAAAGGCGATTTGGCAAAACTTGCCGCTCATTATGTGGAGTTTTTTAAAGACACTTATCCAGAGTTTAAAACAAACGAAGATAAAATAATTTCCGAACTAAATAAGGAAGAAGAAAGGTTTTTAAACACACTTAATGCTGGTGTTAAAGAGTTTGATAAGGTTGTAAATGGAATTGTTCGCAAAAATGAGTTTATGTCTGCTAAAGACCCAAACTATGTTCCCGAAACAACAATTGGCGGAAAAGCTGCGTTTAGGCTTTTTGATACTTTTGGATTTCCAATAGAACTAACAATAGAAATGGCAAACGAACGCGGGCTAAAAGTGGATAAAGCTGGTTTTGACGAAGCATTTAAGGAGCATCAAGAACTTGCACGTACTGCAAGCGCTGGGCAGTTTAAAGGCGGTCTTGCCGACGATAGCGATGCTACTGTAAAACTTCACACCGCTTGCCACATTATGCTTGCGGGCTTAAGAAAAATGTTTGGCACTGGCGTGGAGCAAAAGGGTAGCAATATTACAAGTGAAAGATTGCGTTTTGACTTTAATTTTGACCGCAAAATGGAGCAGTCCGAACTAAAACAACTAGAAGATTTTGTAAACAATGTTATTGCTCAAAAAATTGATGTAACACGTGTTGAAATGCCGTTTGAAGAAGCTTTAAAACAAGGCGCATATGGTGTTCATAAAGCCGAACCAAATGAAATTGTTTCTATTTACAAAATTGGCGATGTAGACTTCCAAATTTGCGGTGGACCACACGTGAAAAATACTGGCGAATTGGGAAAATTTGTAATTAAAAAAGAAGAAAGTTCTTCTGCTGGTGTTAGACGTATTAAAGCCGTGTTAGAATAAAGCTTTAAATATTTTGTTAAATATTGTTAACGTTGATAAAATTAAATTACTTGATGTTAAAATGTTGAACTAAATAATTTTAAATCAAAAAAAGTTATAATTGTTTTCAAAAAAAATGACCTAAGGTTAGGTCATTTTTTTATTTATTCTTTAAACTTTCGTTTTCACTTTTTAGTCTTTCATTTTCCGCTTTAAGTGTTGCGTTTTCTAATTCTAGTTGTTTTACTTTTTCTTCTAGTAAAGATAGGTCTTCGCTATGTTTGCTAAATCCGTCTTTTTCCACTTTTTTGCTCAAAATTACAAGCGCACAAAGTAGCCCAAACACAGCAATGCACCCAGCGACAAATAGTTTTAAAACAGTAGGGTTGTTTAACACTGGTTTGCCCCAAATTAGCAATGCAATTACAATATCAAGTGCCACAATTAATGCGTAGGTAATTAGTTGTAATACAAAAAAGCTTTTGTCTAATTTCAGCAATAAAGTTACGATAATGTTTACAAAAATTGTTGTAATTAACAAAATAAACACAAGCTTATTAAATGTGCCCCATTTTACGCTTGCCCAAGTGATTATTAGTAAACACAAACTAAGTGTTGCTAGTAATCCCAAGCATACATATCCCACAGTTTTATTTTTATTTGTAATGGTTATGGCGTTTATGCTAAAAAAACCTGCAATTGCAATCACAGCACAAGTAATTAGCAGTTTTAATAACACTCCCTCAAAAACTTTTGCCCCAAACAATGCACTTATTAGCATTATTATACACACGCTAAGTGTTGCTAGCGACGAATACATTAAAATCTTTTTTGTTGTTTTCAATTTTTTCACTTCCTTTTTTTTAGTTTAACATCATTGTTAAGATTTATCAAATTTTTATAATAATTTTTTAATTTTTTATGTTCAAAAACTATTTAATTTTATGCGGATTATTTTAAAACCATCTAAATTACGCCTAAAAAAATACTAAGTGCTAGTAAAAGGCAAATTAAAATAAGTATGCAAATATTGTGGTTAATTTATTTGATTTTTAGATTATGATAATATATAATATAATAAATAAATGTGTATGGGCGGTAGCGTATGAAAGCCTTAAAGGGAATTTTTATTTATAGCTGTTTGGTAATATTAGCAGCGCTAATGATATGTGCTTTAGGTGTTGGTTTTTTGTATTTGTCACCAAAATCAACACTTTTTGGATATTATTTTAGGCACGTTTCGCTAGATTCCGAAAATCATTACACCAGTGCAGCTATTAGTAGTGAAGAAAATATTACACTAAAAATAAATTCAAATAAGTATGGTGTTAGAATTAATTCGTTTTCAACCGAAGGCAAAAAAGGCGCTGAAAACAAAATTTCAATTATTAGCACAAGCGAGTATTTTGGTTTTTTAAAAGCAGATGTTGATGCCGAAACAGGCGAAAAAACAGCACGTACACTTCCTAAAGCAATTATAAATTCCGATAAACTTAGCGAAGACAAAAAAACACGTATTATTGAAATTTCAATGGTAGAACCCGAAGGCAAACTTGTGTTTCAAAAATCAAATACAATAGAAATTAATTTGCCATATTCAAATGGTTCTAGTTTTATAAATTACAGCCTAGACATTACTGGTGGCGACAAAGATATTACATTTAACAACGACGTTGTAACCCGCGCAGTAGAAATTGTTAAAAACGGCGATAAAGAAACCGAAGTTGAAAATCCAGAACCAGCCGAAGATGACGAAAAGCACACAGCTTGGTCGGAAAAACTTAAAGCGGGATTAATTAAATATAAAGATAAGGGTGTTCCTTTAAATATTGTTAGCCTAAACCTAACCACAAACAAGGGCAATGCAGTAATTAGCGGCATTGGCTCGGAAATTGGAAACTATGCCGACAACTGGAACGTTAACGAACTAAATATTTCCACAAATGGCGGAACATTTGATTTTTCTAAATTCAAAAAAGTTACTGTTAGCAACAAAAAATTGTTTTTAACTTCTAAAAATGCAAAATACAAATTCAACAAACTTGTTGCTGTAAAGGGTATGGAAGTTGTGGGCAGTAATGTTAAGTTTGACGCCGAAGAAGTGCATAGTGGCGAAGGCGGATTTTTATTTAAATCCGATACAGGTGCTTTGCATATAAATGTGCTAAATTCATCTAATCGTAGCCGCTCTGTTACTAAAATAGACGACACAAAAAGCCTATACAAATACACTTCTAATGGTAACGATAAAATTTACGAAAACACCATATTCACCGAAAGTGCCGCAGTAGAACTTGGCGAAGTAGTTGGCAAATTAGGTCTTTATAATAAATATGGCAATGTTATAATAGGTCACCTTGCACACCAAGCTAGTATGACTAGCGAAAACGGCGATGTTAAAATTACAACATCGGGCTATTGGCCTACAAACATCACCGAAAACGACGTGCTTGTAAAAGAGTTTACAAAAACATCATCAATTATTGTTTATACAAAATTTGGCGATATAAATGTGGGCGAGTACTATCAAGACGGCGTGTTCTCCAGCCAAAAAGGAGCAATTGTTGTAAATTCTAAAAAAGGCGAAAGCTCTGTTAAAGAAGACACCGAAGACGCAACAAATTCAAGATATTATTACACGCAAATTAATTCTAAAGACGGCAAAATCACATTGTCCACCGAAATAAATCCTTTCCGCATTGTTTGTACTGGTGACGCAAATGTTAAGGTTAATGTGAATAAAGTGCTAGACACTGTAAATTATCCATCAGAAACCGAAAACGGATATCTTCCAAAAACAATTTTTGAAGAATTAGTTCCTTATTATGTATCTACTAAAAACGGCAAAATTGAAGCAAAACTTCCAATTCAATCATACTTAGTAAAAGTTGGTTGCAAAAAAATCACTGGCGAAATTGGTGCAACATACGATTTCAGTAACCAAGGCGGCACTCAAATTGGTGTGAAAACCGAAAATACACAATCAATTTTAAGCTTTGCTGGAAAAAGCATAATCTTTGCTGCTAATATCTAAAAATTAAGGTTTTAAAAAAAGAACATATTGACTTTAACTCAGTATGTTCTTTTTTAATAGTTAGCATAAATAGTGATTTGTTTTTGTTGTATTTTACAAGTTTAGCTGCTTGGCTGTTTATTGTTGTTTTCTACTTTTAATTGTGCTTGTAAAATTGTTTACATTATTGTTTTTATCATTGTTAAAAAATTTTACTCCACATCAATAGGAATTTCTACATATCCTTGCGGCATATGACACGATGGGCATTCGTTCCACGCTTGTTTTGCTGTGTGTTCAAATCCGCATTCGCTACATTTCCATTTGCGCGGCTCGGTAGATTTATATAGCTTTTTGCCTTTTAATTTATCATAAATCTGTTGTAAAAGCATATGGTGGCAGTTTTCTACAGTTGCCACTAGGTCAAACGCGTGAGCAATGTCTTCATATCCTTCGTCGCGCGCAACTTTTGCAAACGACGGGTACACGTTATTACTTTGGCTAATTTCGGTTTTTATGCTGTCCATAAGGTTTTGTTGAAGATTTCCAAATTCAAAAGGATATCCGCCTTCAATTTGAATATTTTCTTGTTTTTTAGTGCAGTTTTGAGTGATAAGGTCGTAGTAAACTTTTGCGTGAGCCATTTCGTTTTTTGCCAGTGTTTTAAGTAGGGTTTTAATGTATGCGTATCCTTCTTGCTCGGCTTGTTTTGATATAAACTGATATCTTGCGCCGTCTTGACATTCTCCCGCAAACGCCCTTGCTAGGTTTATTTTTGTTTCGCTTTTGTCAAATTCTATTTTTGTCATATATAGTTATCTCCTTTTTTTTGTTTAATTTTTAACACCAGTACCGCATTTAATACCTATTTTGCACTAATTTTTGGCTAATAATATATATTTAAATTGACAAAACATACGCATAATGTTAACATAATTGTAATTTTTATGGAGATAAAACTATGATTGATATTAATTTTTTAAGAAACAATCCTGACGCAGTTAAGGAAAATATTAAAAAGAAATTTCAAATGCACAAACTTGCTTATGTTGATACTGTGCTAGAACTTGATGCAAAAAATCGCGACCTTAAAAAAGAAGGCGACGACCTTAGAGCTATGCGCAACAAGTTGTCGGGCGAAATTGGCAAGTTGATGCGTGAAAAACGAGTGGCAGAAGCGGAAGAAATAAAACAACAAGTTGTTAACAATAATGGCCGTATTGCAGAAATCGAACAAGAACAAGTAGGTCTTGAAGCCGAAATTAAAAAGCTTATGATGAGCATTCCAAATATTATCGACCCATCTGTTCCTATTGGAAAAGACGACACCGAAAATGTTGAAGTTCAACGCTTTGGCGAAGCTACTGTGCCAAACTACGAAATTCCATATCACGCCGATATTTTGGCAAGCATTGGCGGTCTTGATAAAGATAGCGCTGGCCGCACTAGCGGAAATGGCTTTTACTATCTTATGGGTGACGCCGCACGTCTTCACGAAGCAATGATTGCTTATGGCAGAGATTATATGATTAATAAAGGATTTACTTATTGCATTCCACCTTTTATGATTCATGGCGATGTTGTTAATGGGGTTATGAGTTTTGCCGAAATGGACGCAATGATGTACAAAATTGAAGGCGAAGACTTGTTTCTAATTGGCACAAGTGAGCATTCTATGATTGGAAAATTTAAAGACCAAATTATTAAGGATACCGATCTTCCTATTACTATGACATCGTATAGCCCTTGTTTTAGAAAAGAAGTGGGTGCTCACGGCATTGAAGAACGCGGCATTTACAGAGTTCATCAGTTTGAAAAACAAGAAATGATTGTGCTTTGCAAACCAGAAGACAGTATGGATTGGTACAATAAAATGTGGAAATATTCGGTTGAAATTTTCAACAATTTTAACATTCCTGTTAGACAGCTTGATTGTTGCAGTGGTGATTTGGCAGATCTTAAAGTTAAATCTTGCGATATTGAAGCTTGGAGTCCACGCCAACAAAAATTCTTTGAAGTGTGCAGCTGTTCTACTTTGGGCGATGCACAAGCACGCCGCTTGGGTATTAGAGCAAAAGGCGAAAACGGCACATATTATTTGCATACACTTAATAATACTGTGCTTGCTAGCCCAAGAGCACTTATTGCACTTTTGGAAAATAATTACAACGAAGATGGCAGCATTACAGTGCCAGAAGTATTACGTCCTTATATGGGTGGCAAAGACAAAATTTATAAAAAATAATGTTTTATTTTGTTGTAAATAAATTAGATTATTAGTATAATATTTGTATAAATAATATAAGTAAATAACAAGGAGAAAAAATATGTTATCATTTTTAGGTCTTAGCGCCGGGGCAATTGTTGGCATAGTAATTGGCAGTGTTGCTTTCATTTTAATAATTGGCATTATTATGTTTTTCTGGGCTGGTTACAATGGATTAGTTAGAAAGAAAAACGAATGTGAAGAAGGTTTTGCAACTATGGACGTTTATCTTCAAAAACGTTATGACCTTATCCCAAATTTAGTTGCAACAGTTAAAGGTTTTGCAAAACACGAAAGCGAAACTTTGGAAAAAGTTATTCAAGCTCGTAATATGGCTATGCAAGCAAAACCAGGTAGTGCAGAACAAGCAGACGCCGAAAACGTTCTTAATGGCACATTAAAATCACTTTTTGCTTTAACCGAAAATTATCCAACACTTCAAGCAAATACAAACTTTATGGATTTGCAAAGTCAATTAAAAGTTATTGAGCAAGACATCGCAAGCAGCCGTCGTTATTACAACGCAGTTGTTAAGGAATACAACAACAAAATTCAAATGTTCCCTACAAACTTGCTTGCAAGATTGTTCCGCTTTGAGAAAAAAGCAATGTTTGAAATTGAAGAAAAAGAACAACGCAAAAATCCAAAAGTAGAATTTTAATAAATACGGATTACAATTTAATGAAAAAGAAAATATTAATACTTTTTAGCGTAATATTTGCACTTTTACTAGGCCTTAACTTAAGACCTAGTTTTTCTATTGCATATGCCGATAGTAGTGTGGGGCACAACAACTATACTGTTGCTTATTGGAACAAACAAATTACCGTTAATGACAACAATTCCTATGATATTGTGGACACTATTAAAGTGCAGTTTGGGAAAGCCAGTAATGGACTACATAAGGGCATATATTTAGCTGTTCCCGAAGTGGAAACAATTAAAATTACAAAAAACGGAAAAAGCAAAAATCAAAAATTTTATTTGGGTGTAACAAATATAAAAGCCGACAATGGAATAGATGGTAGCGGCAATGTAGACCAACTTTATTCTACATATTCCGACGATAGTTACAAAATTATTGAGCTTGGTGGCGACAATTATGTAAATGAAAGCGGCACAAGTGAAACCGACCGTCTTATTACATATAGGGTAAGCTACACCTACACCTTTGGAAACGATTTTACAAAAGATTATGACCTTATTAATTTATGGCTTATGCCTGTTCAAATTCCTGTAAAAGTGGAGTATTTTAAGTTTGAAATTAAAATGCCTAAAAACTTTACAACAACTCCAGTTTTCCATATGGGAAATGTTGAAAATGTAGAACAAGTAGATTTAAGCGCTTATATAGATAAAGGCCGTCTTACAATTTCCAATTCTTCACCGCTAGAATTTGACGCGTACGAAGGATTAACTGTAAGAATGGAGTTGCCGCAAGGTTACTTTAGTTCTGTAAAAAACTTTAGCATTTGGGCAGAAATTGGTTGTGTGATAGGAGCGGTTGTGGTTGCTGTGATAATTATAATGTTGACTATTCAAAGAGGCAGCAAAAACAAACCTGTAAAAACAGTTGAGTTTTATCCGCCCGAAGGCTACACACCTTGCGATTGTGACTATGTAATTAATGGCTCGTTTGCTCCACAAAGACTTGTTAGTTTAATTCTTTATTGGGCAAGTAAGGGTTATGTAAAGATTAACAACGACGAAAAACAAAAACCAAAATCAATAACAAAACTTAAAAATTTAGATAAAAATACTTCTGCAAAATTTTATGAAATCGAACTATTTAACGCGTTCTTTAAAAATGGCGATGAGTTTATGTTGGATGGCGCGGCAGATGAAAGGGTGTGCAAAACGATGTCGGAGTGTGCTAGCCACGTGGTTAACTTAATTGGAAACCGCTACGAAAGTGGCAGCAAAATTTCACACTTCTTTATGGCGCTATTTGCATTTGTTCCATTTGTGTTGTATGAAATTTTAGCATTTTCGCGTACGCACTTTATGTCAGGCACAATCACTTTATTTTCAATATTAACAGTTGTGGCTGCAAGCTTTGCAATTGCGTTATACAACAAAACATATTTTGTAGAAGATAGCGACGGTAAAATGAATATGCCGCGCGTGTTTGCAATAATGTTGTTGGTTGTTGCTGCTGTGTTTGCGTTAATTTCAGTGCCAAGCGGTTATGACTTAATGGCGGCAAGACTTCTTACACTTATCCCAGTAGCTGTGTTTGCAGTTATGGGTAAAAATATGTTTGCGCTAAATAGCGAACTTAAAGAAAATTACGGCAAATTGTGGGGATTTAAACACAGCATTACAATTATGGATAAATCCCGTATTGAAAGATTGTGTAAAGAAGACCCAAGCTACTTTTACGACATTTTACCATATGCGTATGCATTAAATGTTCTAGATGACTTTGTTAAAAACTTTGAAAGCGTTTATATTCCTACTGGTGCAGATTATTATGTTTCACCACTAGCTGTAAATATGCTATGCCACTCACTCAACACCACATTTATTCGAATGGGCACAATCGCAACGGCTGCTGGAAAGCTTAGCAGTGGCGGTTTTAAAGGCTCGGGCGGTTTTGGTGGCTTTGGCGGCGGCGGAAGCTTTAGCGGCGGCGGCGGAATGGGTGGAAGATAACCCTTTAAACATAGCTGCTAATACTAGCAAACGACGCATTAGTTTTATTAAATAAAGTGTTAATAACAACAATAAACAAACCATTGATAATTTTTAATAAATGATATTAATTGTTTATGAATTAAAAAACAAACTTAAAAGTAAAAATATACAAAAAAGCGAATTATATCAATTCGCTTTTTTCTACATTATTCGTACTTTTTATACATAATCTATATTAGGACACGACAACTTAGTGTATGTTTTTGACAAAAACTAAATTTTTTAAAATTTTTAATTAAATTTAATTGCTTTTGTTTGGTTTGGTGTTATAATACAAAAAAAATGGGGATTTGCATATGGTTACTAATGTTTTTTACACAAGTGCAAAAGAAGCTGTTAAGGAGTTTATGGAGCTGGAATTTCCTACTCTTGGGCTTAATGAAACTGCAGGGTTGCTTAGTTCTATTTACAAGTTTATGAACTATGAAGAAGAAGGCGTAAAAATTCGTCCTACAATTTATGTTACTACTAATATTCACGCCGTTACGCGTGCAATTCCAAACTGTGTGGAAATTGGATTTTATAGCGACGAAAATGCAAACAATTTTAACCAGCGCATTAAGGCGCTTATGTGTTTTTGTTTAAACGGCTGGTCTATTTATATAAATTACTCTAATGGCGTGCAATACGGCATTGTTAAAGCCGCAAATAGCATTAAAGAAATGCCATTGGATAAAATGATTTTTGACAATGAATACATGTCGTCACTGGCATCAAAAACCAAGCTTATTTATATGGCGGTGGTTGCTGCTGGTGTAATGTCGTTTAGCGGAATTCAAGGAAACAAAACAAATATTTGCTTTAATATGGCAAACATTATGCCACAAGATAGTGAAGAAAATATTACAAAATTTGTGACTGACGGTCTTGCAAAACTAAAAACCACCAAGAAAAAACGCGAAGACATTAAAAATATGTACAACAACATATTTACAAAAATGTTCCACAACTCACACGGCACAATTTGCTTGATTGTGGAT
This sequence comes from uncultured Clostridia bacterium, assembly GCA_934747775.1. GTDB lineage: Bacteria > Bacillota > Clostridia > Christensenellales > UBA1242 > UBA11490. The sequence goes on along the minus strand of CAKVHA010000002.1, from coordinate 83,032 downwards.
AAGGATTATAAAGACACTAAGGGGCTTTTGACCGACGGCACGTGGTTGCCAGAACCTATACAGCTAGCAAAAATGTTTTTAACAAGCAAAAGTTATAGCGAAAGCAAACTTCGTGATTTGTCAGAGTTGTTGGTTACAATGCTAAACTACGATGGTATTACTGTTGTGGATAACGCTGGCAGAATATTGGCATACAATGTGTTTGTTGCAAACGAAAAAGGTGTTGCAAAAAACATAGTAGGTGGTGCTCGTCGTCGTGCTGCTTACACGCTACTTAACACAAACAACAAAAAAATTATTGGTGTTTATTTTCAATCGCAAGATGGTGATGCTTTTTATAGAAACATTAAAGAGAGTAGGGCACAAGTTCAAGAATGCTCTAAATCGCAAAACCAAGTGCTATATAAGCAAATGGATTTTACTGAATTTCAAAAACATTAATTATAAAATTGTGTATTTTGTAATTTTGTGTTAATATATTAATGTTAAAGGCATAAAATGAAAAATTCGCAAACAAAAATTTTATCTAAGAAAAACTTGTTAATATTTGCATTTTTATTAAATGTGGCAATAATTGTCACAGCATCTTTTTTTCACTATTTTTGGGTTTATCCTGTGGTTGGGGCTGTGTTTGCTCTTGCAATGGTGCCAGCAATAGCGGCAAACAACTTTGTAACCCACAAAATGAGCACGCTGCTAATTATGTTTGCGTTTCCAGTGTTTGGATACTCGCTATATATGCTTACAAAAAGCCGCAGCAAGTGGTTGTATGGTCGCCGCACTTGGCAAAATCTAAACTACAACAGCTTGCAGTATGTTATGGACAACGATACATCGCTAGATATTCTTAAAAAGCACGACCCACAGGCATACAAAATTAGTTATTATTATTCCAATTATTTCACCGCAACATTATATCAAAATTCGTCTGCAAAATACATTTCTGGCGCACAAAACTACTACGATAGCGTGTTTGCCGAATTAAAGGACGCTAAAAAATATATTTTTATAGACGCCTATAAAATCAAAGAAGGCGAAGTGTGGAATACATTATTTGAAATATTAAAACAAAAAGCGCGCGAAGGTGTAGAAATTAAAATACTTTACAATCCAAAAACAAACAAACACTCGTTTGAAGATAAGTTTGCTTACAAAAAATTGCCAAATTTTAAAATAGAAGCTGTGCCTTTCCGCTCGTCACTATATGGATTTTCGTCGCATCGAAAGATGTTTATAATAGACGGCATTGTGGGTTTTGTTGGCGGGGCTAATATAACCGATTCAAATATAAATTTAACCGCCGAACAAGGCAATTTGCGTCAGTCTGGTATAAAAATTGTGGGCGACGCGGTGTGGAATATGACAGTGTTGTTTTTAAATTCTTGGCAGTTTGCGCGCAGCAAAAACGATGTTAATATTGAAAATTACAAACCAGAAACATTGCCAAAATCTCGTCCAAACGAGTTTGTTCAACCGCTTCAAATTAGCCCTCTTGCTAATAGAAATGAAGTTAGAGATATGTATTTAAATCTTATCCACAACGCGCAAGACCACATTTCAATTGTAACATCTTGTGTGTTAATAGATAGTGTTGTGTTTAAGGCTTTGTCCGATGCTGTTAAAAGCGGAGTTAGCGTAAATTTGTATGTTTCAAACTTTAATGACGCTTACAATCAAAACATATATGGCCGTGGCTATTATGAATCACTTATTCGTGCAGGTATTGCAGTTTTGGAAAATTCAAGCGGCGTAAACCGTGCAAAAATTGTTAGCGTAGATGGAAAAACCGCCCTAATAGGTGGCAGCAATTTAGATGTTAGAAAACTAGAAGCTCAGTTTGATTGCTCAATTTTAGTGCATTCTAAAGACTTTGTTAAAGATGTGGATAAAGATATTTTAGCCATAGCCCAAGGCAGTAAACAACTATCTTTAAAAGACCTTAAAGAAGATACTGGCTGGAACAGATTTAAAGGCAAAATATATAGATTTTTTAATATGTAAACCGCTTAATTTATTATGGTTTTTAGTAAACGATTTGCATATTTTAAAATAAAAAAAGATTAAATTGAAAAATTTAATCTTTTTTTTGTTTGTCGTAATTACCAAAGGGTAGTTAGATATATAGAACTTATGATTGTATCTTTTTTTTGTCCGCACAGCTCGGGGTCTCCGAAGAAACATAGTTTCTTGGGGTGACACAAGGTTTAAGGATTTATTTAAATACTGGCTGTCACGCCAAGTGACCCAAAAACAGAAAGAGTGTGTATTACTATAGCACTAGCTTGATACGGTCAATGCGACCAGCACCTTAAACTATCTGTGGTTTATATAAGCTCACTCTTTAAACAGATGGAGTAAGTATAATAACAGCACTAGTCTGATACAGTCGTGCGACCAGCACCGCCGTCGTTGAAGTAAAGAATACCAATAGTGTTTTTGCCGCAGTGACAACTAATAGTTGCACTAGCAGTGGTTTCAAAAACTTCCTTAAATCCGTGCGCCTTAGCGGTAGCAATTGCACTATCAATAACCACTTGATCAGTTTGTGCAGTGTGAGTAATAAAACAAAAACTAAGGTCAGGATTGTTGTATTCTTGTAATGTGTCATCAATGTATTTGTGTACAATGTCAAAAAGCTTTCCGCGATATTTTTTGTTCATAACCATTTTTCCGTCACTGTTAACTTGAATGGAAGGGTGAAGCCTTAGTAGGTTTGCTCCAAGAAGCTGTAGGGAACTGCATCTTCCGCCTTTGTGTAAAAAGTCCAACCTATCCAAAATAAAACTTGCTTGAACATATTTTTTGCGGGCTTCAACTTTTTCTATAATCTCTTCATAAGAATGTCCACTTTCGGCAAGTTGACACGCGTATCTAACAAGCATTCCATTGCCAGTAGAAAGTGAAAGACTATCTACAACGTGTACCTTTTCAAAATGTTTGCTTGCTGCGGTTGCATTTTCAAAAGTAGACGACATTTTGCTGCTAAGATTAAAATAAATCAACCCGTCTTCGCTGTAATTTTTTTCAAAAAATTCTCTAAACATATACTCGTTTAAAGCTGCGGTTTTTGGTAATTGCTTGGTTTTAGCAACATAATCGTAAATATCTTCTACGCTAATGGTTTCGCCATCTAAATAATTTTTGTCGCCCAAAACAATAATGTAGGGCATAACACTAACATTGTGTTTTTCATAAAATTCTTTGCCAAGATCGGCAGAACTGTCACATGCTATTTTAATTGCCATAAAAAATCTCCTATATAGTAATGTACATATCGTATTATATAAAATACAAAAAAACATGTCAACTTTTATAATCTAAGTGTTGCTAAAACTTTAAATTTATTGTAAAATATAAAAACTTAAATAAAAATTTTAAGGAGATAAGTGAATTAGGGTGGAACAAAAGCATCTTCATTATGGACATCGAGAAAGATTGCGAAAACAAGCTACGGAAAACGGCTTAGACTCACTGCACGAGCATCAAGTTTTGGAATATTTGCTAACTTTTACAATTCCGCAAAAGGATACAAACGATCTTGCTCACGCCCTAATCAATAAATTTGGTAGTTTTTCTGCTGTGCTAGACGCCGATATTAATTCATTAAAACAAGTAAAGGGTGTGGGCGACGTTGTTGCTCATTTTTTGGCAGAATACAAACAGTTTGCTTTGTATTATCAGCGAAACCGTCCAAATCAAACAACATATATTCGCGGTTTTCAAACATCAAAAACTTTTGTATTGCCACTTTTAAGTAATGTTAAAAAGGAAGAACTATATTTAATTTGTATAGACGGAAACAATAAAGTTGTTAGTACTCGTCGCCTAAAATCTGGCACAGAAAACCAAATTTCGGTTAGTATAAAAGAAATAACAGACACACTAATTTCGCTGGGTATAACCAATTTTATTATTGCACATAATCACCCCGATGGACCCTGTGTGCCGTCTGCTGAAGATAATAAATTTACAAAAAATTTAGTGTTTACAATGTCAAGTTTAAACATTACTTTATTAGACCATCTAATTGTGGGTGTTGATGATGTGTATAGTTATTATGGGTCGGGTCTTTTGCAGGAATTTAGAAAAGAAGCAGCTCGCGTGCTTAATGTTGATGCTGGCTCTCTTGCCCAAAACTCAGCAAAGTACACAAATGAAGAAGGTGACCTATGAAAAACTTCACCAAAAACGATAGCGGCTTTGTGTGTGTAAATTGCGGCAAAGTAGTAGAGCCGCTTAAATATACTTCGCGTAATCATTGCCCATATTGCCTACATTCGCTGCATGTAGATGTTATGCCGGGTGATAGACAAAATACGTGTAAAGGGCTTTTAGTGCCACAAAATATAGAAGTTGATGGCAAAAAAGGGTATGTTGTTGTACATAAATGTCAAAAATGCGGTGCAATTTGTCGTAATAAATGTGCAACGGACGACAATTTTGATGAAATACTAAAAATTATGCAAAGCTTTGCTAAAAAGCATTAACAATTAAAAACATATAATATTTGTTTGAAATTATGGCTTAATGTGATACAATTTTTAATGTATAAATCAATTTAAAAGGATAAATTATGAAAAACAATAGAAATACGCTTTTGCTAATTTCTGGAATAATGTATTTAATAAAAAGTGTTTTGGCTTGTGTTGTGCTAGTTGTTGTGTCGGTGTCATTAGATGTAGTAGATAGCTCAATAAGGCTAAAAATATATAATTCGCCACTATATAATTTTAATCAGCACTCCGCTGACAACTTACTAACATTATCCTTGGTGCTAATGTTTGTGTTTATAGGGTTGGCAATAATACTTAACGCGGCATGCGGATACGTGTGCTTAGATCAATCTAAAAGTGGCACAAACCCACTTTCAAGACGTAAGACAATTATCACACTTAGCGGGTTTAACATCTTTTTAGGTTTCTCTATCGCCGCTGGTGTGTTGTCGCTTGTTGCGTTGTTGTGTGATAAAAATCAGCCAGATGCAATAAAAACAGAAGATGAATATTCTAATAGATTAAAACAAAAAATAGACGAAGTAAAAAAATTAAGGGAAAATGGTACACTTTCAAAACAAGAGTTTTTGGATGTGCTAACCAAAATTTTGGTGCAAGATGAATAAAAAATCAAAAGGCTTGTTAACTGCAAGCACAGTTTTAAGTTTTATATTTGGCGGACTAGCATTACTAAGTGCGTTTTTCGCAGTGTTTAATGTGGGTGGAGTAAAAGATTTTTTACGCGATTATTACATAAACTTTATTGGCGTTGTGGACGCTGCAGATTTAAATATGCAAATGAGTATGACGATTGTAGATTTGTTTGTTGACGCCATTTTTAATATTTACGCTGCTGTTGTGTATTTAAGATATGCACGTACTAAAGATGTGTTAATTGGCGCTTACCGCACAATTATGTATGTGGGTATTTTCCAATTGTTGTTTGTTGTGTCTATTATTCCAGGATTACTAGCAATATTTGCTGCACGTGGGCTAAGACTTAGCGAAAACACAATTATTGAAGAAGCACACAAACCTATGTCTGAAAACGAAGAAATTGCACTTAAAGTTCAAGTTATTAGAAAACAAAAAGAAGAAGGTCTTATCACTCAAGAACAGTTTGATAGAATGCTTAACGAAATTATAGAAGATGCCGCAAAGAAAAAAGAAAACGAAAATAGCAATTAATTTTGCTATTTTTTTATAAATTTGGTAAATCTGACTAAAATCCCTTTTCAAATTTATTAAATAAAGTTATAATAAATTATTAAAAAACTATACTAAAATACTTGGAGAAAAATTATGTTTGGATTTAGAAGTGATGGAGTAAAGGTTAAGGTTGACCCCGAAACCGCCCTTGTTCCTGTTATTATGAAAACGCGTAACGACGCAATGAACTTAAACGTTGTGGAGTTGCGTTGTGAACCGCTTGACGCGTGGATAAAAGAAAAACGCGAAAAAGAGGGTGTTGTTTTTTCTTATATGGATATTTTGCTAGCTGGTGCAGTGCGTTTGTATGCAATTCGCCAAAAACTAAATAGATTTGCGGTTGCTGGCAGAATTTATCAACGAAATGGACTATATGTGTCGTTTACTGTTAAAAAGGGATTAGGCGACGATAGCCCAGACGCTACAATGAAAATTCGCTTTACTGGCAGAGAAAATATTTATCAGGTTAAAGAGCTTTTGGATAAGTCAATTAAAAATGCGCTTAATCAAAATAGCACCGAAAAAACTGCAAAGTTTTTTCAATTTATTCCAAATTGTTTTGTTAGATTTGCTGTTAATACTTTGCGTGTATTAGACCATTTTGGAATTATGCCAAAAAAACTTATTGATGTTTCACCATTTCACACAAGTTTTTATTTTACAAATCTTAAGTCACTTCACGGTGATTACATTCATCATCACCTTTACAATTTTGGAACAACAGGTATGTTTTATAGTATCGGAAAAGAACATATGGAGCCAGTTGTTGAAGACGATAAAGTTGTACCAGGAAAAGTGCTAAAAATGGGTATGACCACCGAAGAGCGTTATTGCGACGGATTTTATTTTGTAAAGTCAGTTAGAATGTTTAAAAAGTATATGATGGATCCTAGTTTACTAGAGCAAGAGCTTGATATTGAGCCTATTGAAAGCAAAAAGGAACGCAAAAAACGTCTTAAAAAAGAAGCTAAAGAAAAAACTAAAAATATGACAAAACAAGAAAAGAAAGCGTTTAAAATAGAACTTAAAAAAGCAAAAAAGGATGCCAAAAAACAAGCAAAAGAACAAGCTAAAGCAGCGTAAAAACATAACAAAAAGCCATTCATTATGAATGGCTTTTTTAGTGTAAAGCGGTTTAAATTAATCCGCATTAAATTTGGTTTTACTAAAAATAAGGTTATAAATAATTTAACCTTATTTTTTAATTTTAATTTTTTTGCCGCTTAGTGTGGCAGTTTTTTTCTTGCCTGTATTTTCCTTTTTTGCAGGAGTAGACGTGTTTTCTTTAATCATATTGTCTAGGTCTTGTTCTGCGGTTTTTTCAGCTGTAAAAATGTCGCTTACTTCGCTATCGTTAATTACAAGTTCTTCTTCGTCGTCACCAACTTCTGGTGCGTTAATCATTTTTAAAACAACAATTGCAATAACTACAATTCCCGCAAGTAGAGTAACACCACAAACAATCATAAAAATGTATTTGCCAGTTTTGTCTATGCTTACATTAACTGTCATACTTTCTTTTACATTTGTAATTTTTTCGCTATATTTAAGCTTTTCAAATAGTCCAAGTTTTATAGATGGTTCAATGCAATCTTCGCCGTTATACACGGTTTGTTCCACTTCCGATCCGTCTGGCAAAATAAAAACTACAGTGTGAGCTTTTTCTTTGTTTTTGTAAGCAAAAAATTGGAATGTTGCGTTTCCAGTTACTTCAAATATCTCGTGAGTAACATCACCAGTGAATGCTGTAAATCTAATAACTTTTTGGTTTTGTTCGCCGTCTTTTATATAATTACAACGCCAAACAAACACATCGTTTTCGCCCGCAACAGGTAGTTTTGTGCTGTTCATAGGAAAGTCGGCTTCGGTAAGTTTTTCGCCAGCGGCTTTGTTTAATTCACTAACAACTTCGCCGTTAATAATAAATTTTATGGAGTAGGTGGTACTTGTTTCGTCGGCATAAACTTTTGTGCTTGCATCCGCAAAAAACACAGCGGTAAAAATTGATATCACCAACATAAAAATTGCAAGTATTAAGTGTTTTTGCCTAGATTTTGTCATTTTTGTCCTTAAATTAAGTGAAAGTACACCCATTTTCATAGTTATTATAAATTATAAGGTTAAATTTGTCAAATATATACAATATATTAATATAATAAGCTTAAATTTTATTGGAGGAATTTATTGGAAAGAATTAGCGACCTTACAAAACTGGTTTTGCACCGTGGGCTTTGCGATGACGCGGTAGAAAACTCGCTAAAAGCGTTTAAAGCAGCGTGCCTAATTCCAGATGTTTGGGGCATAGAAACCGACATTCAGTTTACATTCGACGGCAAGTGCGTGTGTTTCCACGATAAAAACGGCAAACGCCTTTTTGGCAATAAGGCGCTTATTCACAACCTAAAATTCGACCAACTTTTGCGGCTAAAACTAATGAGTGCAAAAAAACGAATTACGGGCGAAATTTGCCCTTTTAAAAAGTATGTGAAAATATGCAAAAAATATCACAAAGTGTGCGTTATAGAATTTAAATACAACTTTAGTGATAAGCAAATTTTAAGGGTTGTAAAAATGCTAAAATGGTATAGATATCTTAAAAATTGCATATTAATTTCGTTTAATATGGAAATATTAAAAAAACTTAGAGCTTTGCTTCCTAATCAGCGGTTACAACTACTGGTGACCAATCCCATTAAGCGTTGCCTAAACTTTTGCGTAAAATATCGCACAGATATATCGCTGCTTTGGCGACTGATAAGAAAAGATACGGTTAAAAAATTCAACAATTTTGGCGTTGGTGTTTCCGCGTGGGGAGTTAAGGGTTATAATACTGCGGCAAAAATGGTGGAGTATGGTGTAGAAAGTATAACAACCGATAAAGTTATGTAGAGTGTTGCAACAAGCAAGATTTTGTGATAATATATTATTATATGGAACCAATTATTAAAAAAACATTAGAAAAACCACAAAAAGAACTAGAAAATTATTGCAACACAACGCATAATTTTTTTGATATTTTTCCGCGTGATGAGTACGATTTTAATGGAAAATCATATACTCAATACTTTTATTTTGATAAGAAGGAAGCAAGTTTGTATTTTAACGATTACAAAAAGTTTATAGTTAAAAATTATCAAATAAATATGTTTAGAGCCGACCATTATTATAGCACCATAGACCAGTTTGCAAAATATTTAGAAAAGCATAATGTGTATTTTAACAACCGCACCGTTGTGGGTATAAATATGTCGGTTAAAAACAATTTGGGACTTGCAAAAATACTAAAAGCGCTAGACCAGTCGGTTATGTTTAACGACCCGCAAAAACCTGTGATTTTTTCGTTTGGTGAAGTTGATGTTAATAAACCATACGCCCTAGACTTTTTTGATTACGCCGAGCAAAAACTAAATGGTTACTATTATGATAAAAATCATATTATAGAGCCGCTTGTTGGTAGAGACTTAGTACGCTTAAAGGGCGTGTTTAGGGGCGAAGGTTATGTGGGCGAGTTGCCTTTCTTTATTAATCCAAATTACAAACACGCAAAAACCGCCCGCACAATGGTGCTTAACAATTTTGTTGAGTCCACTTTGGTTATGTCGTGGGTTGTAAGTAACACAGCCACAAACAAAATTGTGTCGCTAGTTGGCATTATAAAACAAGATAATAGTTACGCGCTAAAAATAATTTGCGATAGCGAGTATTATGATATTTCGTTTAGCGATGTTGTTGGTTTTATTGCAAAATATGCGTTTAAAAATTTAGGTGTAACCAAACTCACTTGCTTTAACGATAATATAGAGATTGCGTATTCTACGCTAAATTCCAGCTTAACAGTGGCAGGTTTCAAACCTAACTATTTACAAGAAGCAGGGGAGCATGGCTACTCTAAAATAGAGTATGTGCTAAATAGTTCCGATTACACCGATAAGGAATTAGCTAATAAAAAATCAAAATTAGTATTTAATTTTTAATTTTTATAAAAACAGCCAAAGTTTTTCTTTAGGCTGGTTTTGTTTTGTCCGCCCCTTGCTCGGGGTCCCCGAAGAAACCAGGTTACTTGGGGTGAGTGTTTGCGGGCGGGGGACCGCTTTGCGGTGGTGGGGTAGTCCAGTAAGTATAGCAAATTTGTGTATTATATCAACTCAGTTGGTTTTAGTATAAATAAAGCCGCTTTAATTTTTAACACCAGCACATTTCACAACAAAAAAAGCAACATTACCTAATGTTGCTTATAAAATGGTAGCGGGGGTAGGATTTGAACCATACGACCTTCGGGTTATGAGCCCGACGAGCTACCGAGCTGCTCCACCCCGCGATATTCAGTTTACATAAATTAGTATATGCTAAAATTATAATTTTGTCAATACATTTTTTTATTGTTTTTAAATTATTGTAATTCATTATATTAAAATAATTGCACATTTTGTTAAAATTAGTAAAGAAATATCAAAAATACTCTTGACATAAAAACCAAATTAATGTATTATTACATTGTTCAAAACTTATGTGGCGGCGTAGCTTAGTTGGTTATAGCATTCGGTTCATACCCGAAAGGTCGTAGGTTCGAATCCCACCGCCGCTACCAAACTACAACATAGCGCCTACGGTATTAAAAATTAAATATGGTCCCATGGTCAAGCGGTTAAGACACCACCCTTTCACGGTGGTATCAGGGGTTCGAGTCCCCTTGGGACTACCAAATAAAATTAAAGGTTTTCGAAAAAAGGAAAGCCTTTTTTTTAATGATATTTACTATAACGAGTAAGTGATATTACTGTGTAGTGATATTTTCTTTGTGAAGGATATTGCAAACTTTGTTTGCAGTTGGGGATAAAACATATAGTAAGCATTATTATGTGATTATAATGCTTAATTTAAATATATAATTTAAACAACTTAAACTGATGTGATTTATTGGCTTGGTGCTTGTTGTCGTATTTTGTCAAATTGTGTTGTTAAAAATGTTGATAATATCACAAATGTATTGGAAATTAACAAGCATATAAAAAATAGGGGCTTGAAAACAAATAATGCGTGTGGTATAATGGGTTTAAAATAGAGAGGGGAAATTGAGATATGACATTAGAACAATTTATGATTGAATATAATAGAATAGCAAGAGAAACAAATTTGCAAGCAATGGATTCAACAAGAGAGATTTATCTTGCTCAAATGGTAAAAAAATATGAGGCAAACGGCTTGTATTATTGTGACGACGAAAGAAAAGGCGTGATATTAGAAAAAAACTTTTTGGTTAATCCGTCAAGCGCTTCACCTACTTTAAACTATGATGTTACACGAAAATGGAATAGAATTATAGCTGGGCACTACAATCACACAAAAAACCGCGACAATGTGGAGCAGCTATTTTATATGTTGGGCATTGAGTCGCCAATTTATGGTCAGCCTAGCATTTTTGCAATAGAAGGACACGATGTAAGACCATCTGGCGACAAAACTTTTTTCCATATTGATAATACAGAAAGAGCTATCAAGTGGGCAAAAGATTACGCACAAGAGCAAAGTTGTCCGTCCGACCCTAAAAATGCTGTTATTTATTTTTGCCACACGCATCCAGTTATTATAGATAAAAATGGCGGCAGATATAATTACCTTGCCAACTTGCCTTCTAATGTGGACTTGTTTTCAAATTATGTTAGAACCTTATCCAACGACCCGCAAGTTCATTACAGCGATATGATAATAACACCATCGCTTGACACAAACATTTATGAATATGTGAAAGCAAAAAAACGTTTCGCAAGAGATTGTGAAGGTGTTACGATGTACGATGACTATAGTCGTCCTATTAGGTTTAATGCATTTAGTGGAGTGCATAAAGACCCTTGTGTTAGCCGCGGGCAAGAGACTCCTAATCCACTAAAAAAACAAGATGATTATATTAAATAACACAAAATCTAAGCTTTTCCGCTTAGATTTTTTTGTGTTAATGCAATTTTTCAAATAATTTAATGTCATAGTTTGTTTAATTATTAAATATTTGATACAATAAAAGTATCAAAAAAAGGAGAGATATTTAAATGAAGAAAAAAATGATAGCAGGTTTGGCTGTTGCTCTAACTTGCGGACTAGGCTTGGCTGCTTGCGGCGGAACAGAAAAAGCAGCACTTGGTGCGGTTGACGCACAAAAATATGACTTAAAATCACTCACAGAAATACAATTAGACGGTACACTTTTAAATCATCAGGTTTCTAAAAATGGTTACGTTATTTCAAAGAAACCTGTTGGTGCAGATGTCCATTTTGGCGTAACAAAAGTAAGCACTGGTGCAGTTGTTGTACCTTATGCAAAAGTAAATCAAATTAAAATTATCGAAGCAGGAGCGAAAGACTATTTTGCAGTAGAAAAAACAAATGAAACAACAGCGGTTACCACATACGATATTTACGATGAAGCAGGTGTAAAAGTATTTAGCGATGTAGAAAATTATAACGCTTCCAATTTTTGGGCGCTAAAAGACGGCAAAAACTGTTATGAAATTATGTCTGTAAACGACTATTCTGTTTGCTACAAACAAAAAGGCGAAAATGCTCGTACATTATACTGGAGCACTCAAGTAGGGAAAGGCGGTTACGATTGGAAGAGTGATGTATCTTCTCTTGCTGTACAAACAAAAAATGTTAAAGATATTAAATATGGTATCAGAATACAACCAATTAGTGCAACTTCTACAAGTTATAAATTAAGATATGTTTTATACGACCTAAGCAAATCAAAAGAAATAAGGTCCTATACGCTAGACTCTAGTATTCCTTCAATGATGAATCCTATAAACGGAAACATTATTTTCCAAGAACATGTAATGGTAGATAATTATGCCAAAAACTATGACTATGTTAGTTCTGGCGAAAAATATAAATTAAATACATATGCACTTAACATAATAACCGGCAAAACCAAAAAACTATCCAATAAATATGTTTTTGAAGTAGCTCGTGATAATTCTATTGTGGCTAGTGAAATTGAAGAAAATGAAGCTATTAATGGAGTAGTTGTAAAAGCAGCTGTTATCAACAAGGATAAAACTATTACAAAAACAACCAATGTGTTGGTGGATAAAAATCTTAAAATTAGTGAACTAGATTATAATTATTTTAATGTTGTTGACAAACCTGTTCAAAAAGTTGCAAAAAATAGATATTACGCTACAAGTAATGTTGGTGACAGTTCTTCGGCTGAATATGTATACAACATTGTAGACGGAAACTATCAAGTAAAAGTAAATCTTAGAAACGAGCCTGTAGCAATTGCTGAAAATGGCTTAGTTGTTGATAATGATGATAGTAAATATGCAATTATTGACTTTGATGGCAAACTTGTAACTGATTACACATATGATGATTTTGTTAGTGTAAACGGAAACTATGCAATGCTTGCAAAAGAAGTTACAATAACCGAAAACGGCTCGACAATAACCGAAACTCGCTATTATAGCGTAAACACAAAAACTGGCGCAGAAACACTTTTTGCAACAGAGAAAAGTGGTGAATACACCCTTACAGATGGAACAAAAGTAAACGGAATTACAAATCATACTGTTGGTGGAAAATATTCATTAATCCACACCGAAAAAGCTAGCACAACAGCAGGAAATTTGGTGTACACTTTCTATAGTGCTAGTGGTGCAAAACTTGGCGAATTTGATGTTAAAGTTGGCAATGTTACAGTTGTTACATATGGCGAAAACAATTCTAAAGTTCTAGTTATGGTTGGCGATGTTGTTTTGCTAGCAGCGTAAATTTAATTGAACGTTAGGCTATATAGTTAATGTAAATAATGAAACATTATAAATTAAAACATTAAAAAAATATTGATTAAACATTAAATAATATTGTTAAATCATTACAATAAAAAAGACCTTGGGTTTCAAGGTCTTTTTTATACTTTATTAATTTTTTGTTTTATTTATTTGTGTAATATGTGCGGTTGGTTTTGCCCCAGCCATATACTTCACGAGCGTAGTTTTCCAAAAATTCTTGGCTGTATTCGCCATTTTCAAAATCGATGTAGTCTATAAGTTTGTCATAGTCCACAATCTGTTCTTGTTTTACTTCAATTGTTTTTTTAAGGGCTTTTTGTTTGTTTTTTAGTGTTATTATTTTTGCAAATTGAAACAAAAGCACAACAAACAAAACAGCAGTTAAACACGCTGAAATAATGCTTATTATTTTTACTACTTGCTTGTTGTTTCTCATTGGGTTTCCTTTATTTAAAAACCGCGCGACCTACTTTTGTAAGTTTAAAGCGGTTTATTAATTTTACACCCCAATTATACGCCATTAGCCCAACTAATGCAAACAATTTTCCAATTGTTTTTCGCTCAATTAAAAAACTTAGCCCAAAAATTAGCGTTAAATATAGCCTAAATTGCCCTAGATTTAAAATTGTGGTTATGTACAAGTATGTCACGCCAAGCACGGAGCAAAACAAAAGGTCGCAAATAATTTGCACCACAATATTTTTTTTAAACACAAAAACGATTGCGCTTAGCGCCCCATAACAAGCCCCGCAAATTAGTCCGCCAATTATGTAGTTTAAAATCATTTAAAAATCCTTTTAAATAGTCCGCCTGCGTCGTTGTATTTAATGCTGTCAAATTCGCCACTTGCTTCTAGCATGCCGTTTTCAATATCCAGTTTTTCTATTTTAATTGCTTTTCCGCACACGTTAAGTCGGGTGTTTTTAATTTGCATAACAAGCATTGTGTCGTTGCTGCTAATCATTTTTGTTACGCCCGTAATGGCAATTTTATTGCGGTTGTCTAGTGTAATTTTGTTGTTTAAAACTTCTGGTTTGTTAACTAATAAATTTTCCATATAATCTCCTTAAATTTATATATTGTATGCGGCTATGGTTTTAAAAATTAGCTTTATTTTTAAAAATCTACAATATCCACCTTTTTGTTACAAAATTAGTAAATTAAAAAAATTGTGTTGTTGTAATATGGGGCGTTAAACTATATAAAAGGTGATAATATGAAATATAAATTATTTATTATTAAAGCATCAAAACTTGTGGCACTAACCACACTGTTTTACATTTTTGGTAAAGCGAACTGCGGATATACGGCGTCGCCATTTGGAATATCGGTGCTGCTTGCGCTGCTGTTTTGTAAGAAAAATGTTTTTGCTGCGGCAATATGTTTTTTAGTGGGAAACACGCTAGCGGGCTTTGGGCTTAATGCGCTTTACATATCACTAAATGCCGCTGGGATTGTTATAATGTGTTTATGGGTTTGTAAGCGGATTAAAAAACATTTTAATCGCTACACAATTTTAATTCCGTTTTTGTTATCCAACGTGGCGTTTTGTTATTTCAACTTGGGTGCAATAAAGCAAAACCTTATTGTGGCTTTAGCGTTACTATTGTCGCTAATATTTATGTATATATCAATTTGCTTTTTAAAAGCGGTGGCGCGCGGATTTAATTCGTCGCTAAACTTGGACGAAAAAATTTGCGGCAGTATTATGCTTGTTGTAATAGGAATGGGGCTTAGCAATATAAACATTTCATTTTTTGAATTTTCAAAATTTGTTGGAATCTACTTTTTGCTGGTTTGCACTTTTGTTGCACCGCAAAACACAATTTTGCTGGCGGGGCTTTTGGGGCTAGGGTCGGCTATCCACAATGGCAATGTGTTGTATGTTGCGGTGTTTGTGGCATACAGCCTTGCGGCACTTGCTTTTAAAACCAACTACAAAATATTTAGTGTTGTGGCAGTTGTGTTGTCGGAAATTTTGCTAGGACTGTTTTTCAAAGCGTATCAAAATTTTTCGTGGTTTAGCTTAATTTCTGTGGGTACTGCTGGTTTGATATTTTTGTTTACTCCAAAATGTGCGTTTGAAAAAATTAAAGATGTTTTTGGTACAAAACGCGACAATCTTGCAGTGCGAAGCCTTGTAAACCGTACAAAAATTGGCATTTGCAAGCGTATGAACGAACTTGCAAACGTGTTTGAAGAAATGAATGTTGTGTATCGCGGAATGATAAAGGGTGTTTTGCCCGAAGAAGAAAGCAAGCATATGCTCACCGATGAAGTGGTGTATAAGGTTTGCGCAAATTGTCCCGAACATAACAAATGCAACCGCAACAACAATACGCTAGATGTTATTGAAATGCTGGTGGAATGTGGGTTCGAACGCGGCAGAGTAAATTTGCTTGATGTTCCGCAATATCTTACAAACAAGTGCGGACGAATTAATTTTTTGTTAAATACACTAAATCAAACATTAAAAAGTTATCGCAATTATACGCACTTGGTAAGTAATATGGACGCTAGCCGCACTTTAATTGCCGACCAGCTGCTTGGCGTAAAAGAAATGCTAACAAAACTTTCAAACGAAGTTAGGCTTAACATAACTTTTGATGTGGAAAAAGAAAAAAAGATTATAGAAGAGCTTAGTTATAAAAACATATTGTGCTACGAAGCAATTGTGTACGAAGAACATTCTACATCTAAAAATGTGTCGCTGGTTTTGAAAAATTGCAGCTACAACAAAACCGCATTAGAAAAAATAGTATCCAATGTTTGTAAAATAAAAATGGCAATTGCAAACGAAGACTACAATCAAATTTCTGGAGCGGTGGTTGTTAATTTAAAAAACCGCGCCAATTACGACCTTGCATTTGGGTGTAGTAGCATTTCAAAAAATGGCGTGCTTAAAAATGGTGATGCGCATAGTGTTGTAAAGTTGGACAATGGTAGATATATGGTTGCGCTATGTGACGGCGTTGGTAGTGGTGAAAAAGCGCAAAAAATTTCCAATTTATCCATAACACTAATTGAAAACTTTTACAAGGCGGGCTTTGAAAATGACACAATATTAAATAGTATTAACAAACTGCTAAGCTTGAATAATGAAGAAAATTTTTCTTCAGTAGATTTGTGTGTGTTAGATTTTAACAAAAACACTAGTGATTTTATAAAATTGGGCGCAACATATGGATTTGTTAAAAATGAAAACAAAACCGAAGTGATTGAAAGTAGTGGCTTGCCAATAGGGGTGTTGGAAGAAATGAAACCGCACATTACAAAGCGAATAATACAGGCTTTTGACAATATTATACTACTTTCTGACGGAATATCCGACGCGTTTGACACAAAAGAAGATTTGCAGGAATTTATATATAATATATCTTCCACAAATCCGCAGACCATAAGCGAAGAAATACTAGATAGAGCGGTGGATTTAAACAACGGAAAAATAAAGGATGATATGACAGTTTTGGTTGCAAGAGTGTTTCCAGTGTAAAAATATCTTGAAAAAATTAAAATTATGTTATATAATAAACTAAAACTATTAAAAAGTATTAAAAAAACTATATTTTTAACACAAATTTTTAATTTTTTAGAGGTTTTTATGAACAAAGTTGAACAATTAATTGTAAACAACAAATTAATAAATGCTAATGAAACTGTTGCTGTTGCTTGTTCTGGAGGACAAGACAGTATGTGTTTGCTTAATATTTTAATGCACCTTAAAAACAAACTTAAGTTTAATCTGGTTGCTATTAATGTTGACCATAGTTTAAGAAAAAACAGTGCAAGTGATAGTATGTTTGTTAAAAACTATTGTGAAAAAAACAACATAAAACTATATAGTTATGTTTTGGATATAAACAAACTTTGCGCAAACAAAAAACTTGGTTTGGAGCAGGGCGCAAGAGAAGGACGCTATGCTGTGTTTAATAAGCTATTAGATGATGGAGTTGTGGATAAAATTGCTTTAGGTCATCATATGCAAGACCAAGCCGAAACAATTTTGTTAAATATATTTAGAGGTGCTGGTGTTGCTGGTGCGTGTGGAATGGAATTAAACCGCGACGGCAAATATATTCGTCCACTTTTGTATACGGCAAAAACCGAAATTCAAGCATATGTTGAAGCAAATGATATTCCTTATGTTGAAGATGAAACAAATTTGCAAAATGATTATTCCAGAAATTATATTCGCAATATGATTATGCCGCTAATTAGAAATCGCTGGCAAAATGCAGACTCTACAATTTGTGAGTTTGGCAAACTTTGTAAGCAAGATAACGATTATATTAATTCGCTTATTAGTAAAAATGCAATTGTTAAAGAAAGTGAAAACACAGTTAAGGCATATTCTAGTTACTTTACAAACAATTTATCGCTTACAAGTCGCTTAATTTTTAAAGCGTTAAAACAAATAGGCGCAAGTGTGGATATAGAAAGAAAACACTTAAAACTTGTTTGTGACCTTGCGGTTAATGGTGAAAACGGTGCAAAAATTAATTTACCTAACGGTGTAGTTGTTATTAAAGAATATGGATTTATAACATTCACAAACAAAAAATTAAAGACAAGCATTAAACCGCTAAAATTAAAACGTGGCAAGTTTAATATTCCAGGTGTTGGTGTTTTGGAAGTTTATATTTCCAACAACATAGATTTTAGTGCATATCAAAATGTGTTTGATGCTAAAAAAGTGGATAAAAATGCTGTTTGGCGTTTTAGACAAAATGGTGACGAGTTTGAAAAATATGGCGGCGGAACAAAATCGCTTAACGAATTTTTTATAGACCGCAAAGTTCCTGCTCGTTTTAGAGATGTGTTGCCAGTGCTGGCTGTGGGAAATGAAATTTTGGTTGTTGCTGGTGTTGAAATTTCCGACAAAGTAAAAGTAGATAAAACCACAACGCAAATATATGGCGTAAATTTTATTACTTTTTAATTATTCTTAAAACAACTTACAATGATTAATTTTTAAACTAAATGTTAATAGGTTTAAATTTTATAATAAAATCAAATATTTATTTTAATAAGGTGTAAAAAATCCCATTGAAAATCAATGGGATTTTTTTAATCTGTATTTGATATTGTTTATACATTATTCAATATTGCTATTGTTGTTTTTATTCTTTATTAGTTTATCTCTAAAAACAAACCATAAAATAACCAACACTTGAAGTGGAATGCAAATAAAAAACAAATAATAACTATGTGTGTTGATTGTAAACAAATATATTGTTAGAGCAATTGTCCAAATAGATAGCGAAGCGAAAATGCCAACAATGTAAAGTTTAAACCAAATGCGCGTTAACACAATTAGCACAATCATCGAAACCGGAATTGCGGTTATGAAACTTAAATATGCGCGCGGAACTTTAAGCCAAAGAAGCACAACAAACACAATAGAAGCTAAAAACCAAATTAACCCAACGGATAGTAGGGTTACAAACACTTTGCTAAAGGTTTTGGTGTGATTTTCAGGTGCTGGTGCGGTAGAAAACTCGGTTTCTGTAAAAAAATCATCAACCTTTATTTCATACAAATCGGCAAGTTGTTTTAGGGTAAGCACATCGGGAACTCCTGCGCCTCGCTCCCATTTCGATATGGATTTATCGGAATAATTGAGTTTTTGTGCTAGCTCAAACTGTGTGTATTTTGCACGTGTTCTAAAATATATTAAATTTTTAGCAATAACTTTTTTTATATCTTCCATACTGCTATATTACATTATTTTTATAATAAAATCAACTAAAATGTGCCTATTTCAACACACTTCTACTCTCGGTAGAGTGTAAAAAAATTAGATATACTTTGTGCCATCAAAATGGTATAGTGCATACTAAGTATAATAGATTGCGTTTAATGCGGTTGACAAATATAATGGTGGTGTTACAAAAAATTGGAGGAAAATTTATGCAAAAATTTTTAATTAGCGTAGAATGTGCGTGTGATTTAGATAAGGAAACAATAGAAAAATATAATATCCAAGTTGCACCTATGGAATTTATTATAAACGGAACAGTTATATCGTCATTAGACCCAGACTTTTCTAGTAAAAAGGTTGCGCAATTTATGCGTGAAGGCGCTGAAACAAAAACAACCCAAATTAATGAGTACGCGGCAAAAGAATATTTGGGCGACCTTATGAAACAAGGGCTAGATGTAATTCACATTAGTTTTTCTAGTGCTATGAGTAACACTTACAACAACTTCAACAACGCCGCTGCCGAACTTAACAAAACCCACGAGAATAAGGTGGTTGTTGTGGATTCGCTTTGCCAATCGGGCGGAGTGGGTGTACTTGTAAAAATGCTTTTAGATGAAATTGATAATGGCAATATTAATAATATTTACGACGCAAAAAAGTTTGCCGAAAAAGTTAGGCTTAACATTGCGCATTATTTCACAGTAGACAACTTAAAGTATTTGGCGCGCGGCGGAAGAATTTCTGGCAGTAAAGCCTTTATTGGAAATTTGCTTCAATTAAAACCTATTTTAAGGCTAGACGACACCGGCACAATTGTTCCTTTTAAAAAAGTTATGGGCAGAAAAACTGCAATTAAAGCGCTTTTTGACCTTATGAAAGAAACATATATTCCGTTGTCAAAACGTGTTATCATAACCGAAGCCGATTGTGAAGACGACGCAAAAACACTAAAAGATATGATATTGTCACAATTTAATGTTGATGTTACAGTTGTTTCACTTAGTCCGCTAGTAACCACCCACAGCGGACCTGGGACTTTGGCGCTATATTACACTTTAAACAAACGATAATTTGGTAATTAATTTGCCATATTAAAATAATGTTGATATAATAAAAATATGGAAATAAAAATTAGTGATGACCTTAAAAAATTAGCAACCGCTTTTGAAGACAAGTTGTATGTTGTTGGCGGATATGTTAGAAACGCAGTGTTAAAATATCCGTGCGACGATATTGATATTTGCGCGCCTTTTGATGACGCCAAAGCGGCTAAAAAATGTGAAGAAATTGGCTACAAATGCAAAGTTGTAAATGAAAAACTTGGCACAATGATAATAACTTCGCCCAGTGGTGAGCATTATGAATACACGCCTTTTAGAAAGGAAAACTATTTGCGCGGAAATCACGCTCCAGACAAAGTGGAGTTTGTGGATAATATTTTGTTGGATGCAAAACGTCGCGACTTTACATGTAATGCGGTGTATTATAATATATCGTCTGCCGAAGTTTTTGACCCATATTGCGGAATAAAAGACACGGTAAATGGCGTTATAAAATGCGTGGAAACTCCGCTTTTTGTGTTTTCATCTGATGGGCTTAGAATATTAAGGCTTGTGCGTTTTGCAAGCGAACTAAACTTTAAAATAGATGTAAAAACCTTTAAAACCGCTAGCGAAATGGTGTTTCAGCTAAACGATATTTCCGCAGAGCGAAAATTAAAAGAACTTTCAAAAATTGTAACTGCCGACTTTAAGTATGGCGCTACTAAAAACGATTTTATTAAGGTGTTTAATTATTTAAATATTTATCCGTATTTATTTAATATGATATCTGGCAAATTTCAAATCTCTACAAAAGGGCAAGAGTACGAAGCATTTTTTAAATTGCCAACAGAGGCAAGATTGCTAGGCTTTTTAACCCTAGTGCTTATTAATCGCTACGCATTTAAATATATGCAAGAAGGTCAAGTAAATGGCGACATTATGCATATGTTTAATAGTTTAAAATTGTCAAAAGACCAGGTAAGCAATCTTACACACATTTACTTGGTGCTTCAGCAGTTAAAATACAAACCACTTAACGAGTTCATTGCGGTGTCATATCACAACCTAACAAAATCAGAGCAACTTGTAATAAATGTTTTTTGCGATGTAAAACCGGTGTGTCAAATGTTGTTGCAATTAAAACTAAACGGCATTCCGCTAAGTGTAACCAAGCTTGACATCACACCAGACGAAATTAAAGAGTATGTTCCCGAAAACCGCACATCGCAAGTGTTAAAATTGCTTTTTGAAATGTGCCTAACTGGCAGAGTTAAAAATGAAAATGCCGAATTAATTAAGGTATTAAAAAGTATAAAGCTAAGTTCTAATTAATGAATATATAACAAAAATAATCTCATACTAACTAAAAAGTATGAGGTTTTTTTATGGCAAAAAACAACTTAAAAAATACATATTCAAAAAAGAAATCGCTAGACAACACCACAAGCGTTTTTATGGCGTTAACCATTATTGCGTTTGTAATGGTTATGGTGGTTGTGGGGCAGTTTTATGTGTTGGAAGGAAAGTCGGAACGCACATTTAGTGACGGCACCGTAGTTAATGGCTACAACCTTTCGGGAATGAAAACAACCGCGGCGGTGGAATATCTTTCGGCGGTGTTTAACGAAAACGCAAACCAGTTTGACCTTACTCTTACGTCAAATGGAAAATCGTGGCATATTGGGAAATCCGACTTTGCCGTTAACTCCGACATTCACACAATTTTGGATATGGCAACCGACCGCGAGTCGCAAGTGGGAACTTATGACCAGCAAGTGGATTATCTTACAAAAATGGATGGTCAAAGTTTAAATGTTGCCTTTAACTATATGTTTGTGGGACTGGACGAAAAAATTGATGCGGTTGTAAAACAAATAGAGTACGACCCGGTTGATAGTGAAATCACATTTGACCCCAAAAAAATCAAAATGTTTGAAATAAGCACCGAAAAAAGCGGATTAAAAGTAAATAAAGAGCTATTATATGAAATGATTAACAATCAGTTTTTAACATCGCCTAAAGTGGTGGTTGAAGTTCCTACAATCGTTCAAAAAGCGGCTGTTAGTAAAGTGGACAATATTAAAAACACCACAAAACTAGCCACTTTTAGCACAAATGTAGCAGATAGCACTGGAAACAGAAAACACAATGTAAAAATGGCACTTTCCAAATTTGACGGCTTTGTTTTGAGAAAAGGCGAAACCGTGTCGTTTAACAAAATTACGGGTCCACACACATTAGATGCTGGCTATAAAAATGCAACCATTATACTAAACGGCAGATTTGTGGACGGAGTTGGTGGCGGAATATGTCAAGCCAGCACAACGCTATATAATGCGCTTATTAGGGCGGGTGTAACCATAAACGAAGTACACAAACACACTCTTCCAGTAAAATATGTTCCGCTTGCATTGGATGCAATGGTGTCGGAATATATTGCGGACTTAAAATTTACAAACAACACCGATGCGGATATGTTTGTTCACACTTTCTACGATGAAAACTCGGTTAGTGTGGAGTTGTATGGCAAACCAAACGACGACGGCTACACCTACGGCACTCGCAGCGTAACCACTCAAGTTATATCGCATAGTGGCGACGTTGTTAAAGTGGACGCAAAAGGCGAGTTTACCGATAAGGTGTTATATAAGGGCGAATACTATCGCCTAACTTGGCCGCGTGAAGGTTATGAAGCAAAAGCCTACTTGCAAACTTTTAAAGATGGCAAGCTTGTGGACGAAAAACTTATTAGGCACGAAATTTACAAACCGCAAAACGGCATAGTTATTGAAGGCGCGCTAGATACTCCGGCTGGCATAGAAGCAGTGCCAAGCGATGTGGAAATAATTAAAGATGCAAACAATTGCATAAATGCGGATAATATGCAAGGAGCAATTCCTACCGCATTTTGCCCATAGTCTGTCATAAATACACGCTGTATTGTGTATAACTTGCAAAATTTACTCGCAGTTGTGCACATTTTAGCTTAAATTAGAACAAATTTAGAAAACTTTTTGTGGATAATTATGTGACTAACTGTGGATAAGTGGATAACTTATGTGAAAAAGTGTGTAAAAATTCAAAAATCTGTGTTTTTATTCAAAAATTTATATTTATTCATAAAAATTTATAAAAATTAGCGTGTGACTTTGTGGATAACTTAGTCACTTGTCAAAAAATCCCTTGTTTTTGCACCAAAACAAGGGATTTTTATATAAACAACTTAAAAAGTTGGAAGAAGGGGAGGGTATATAAGTTGGCAATGTTATGCAACCTATATACACTTCATATTATGTGGATAAAACTTTTTATGTGATTATTTTTTAAGATAATTTTGTTTGTGTTTTAATATTGTATATTATATAATATGTAATAGAATTAAATCATTATTTAAAGGTGAAAGTATGAAAAAAATTGTGGTTATAACAGGTGCAAATAGTGGAATTGGAAAATGCACAGCGGATATGTTTAGAAAAAATGGCGACACTGTGTATTGCCTTAGCATTGCCATAGACGAACAATATCCCGAATATAGTTATGTTTGCGATGTAACTAACGAAGAAAGAGTGAAAGAAGTATTAGATGAAATTGGTCAAAAGGAAGGACGCATAGATATTTTAGTAAACAATGCTGGAATGGGTGTAAATGGTGCATTGGAACTTTTGCCAAGTGACGTTGTGAAAAAGGCAATTGAAGTAAATGTTGTGGGTTGTTATTTAATGAGTAAATACGCCCTTAAATATATGACAAAAGGTTGTAAAATCATATACATTTCTAGCGTGTCTGGGCTTATGCCTTCGCCTTTTAGAAGTTTGTACTGTTTTACAAAAAGTGCCGTATATATGATGGGTTTGTGTCAGCGAATGGAACTAAAACAAGCGGGCATAGATGTAACAGTAATTTGCCCAGGTGAAGTAAAAACACCATTTATGAAAAACCGTGTGCGAATAGAAGAAACCAACGAGCATTACGGAAAACAAGTAGAAAGAGCATTTGCGTTTTTGGACAAGCACGATTCCGGAAAACGTATGCCGCCAGAAAAGGTTGCAAAAGTTGTTGTGAAACAAAGTTACAAAAAACACAGCTCGGCAGTTAAGATTGTTGGCGGTTCGTTTAAATTTTTACATTTTGGTGTAAAGGTGTTGCCTACTAGTTGGTCGCTAGCCATAATAAATAAGTTTATGGGCGGCGGCACAATTGAATAAAATACGGTAAAGTTATTGACAACGCTTTCGTATTGGTGTAAAATTTGGCTATAACAAAAGGAAATACTTATGTTAAGAATTAAACTAAACGATGATTGCGATAATAGCTTATACACATTTTAATTATGGGTACAATTTTTAGTGCAATCTAAATTTAGTGATGTATTTTAAAAACTATACCCTTGAATTAATATCAAGGGTGTTTTTAATTTTTAAGGAGAACTTATGAAGGAAAATATTTACAGAACAAATAATTGTGGAGAACTTCGCCTGCAAGATGTTAACAAAGAAGTTAGGCTTGCTGGCTGGGTAAACAGCATTAGAAAACTTGGCGGTCTTAACTTTGTTACGCTTAGAGATCACTTTGGGCTAACCCAGTTGGTTGTAAACGACGATAGTATGCTAAACGGTGTTAACAAAGAAAGTACAATTTCTATTTGCGGCAAGGTTTTAGAAAGATATAGCAAAAACCCTAAAATGCCAACAGGCGATATTGAAGTAGAAGTAACAAGTCTTAAAGTGCTAGGAAAATGTCAAAGCGTTTTGCCTTTTGAAATTGCCGACGCACCTAACACAAAAGAAGAATTAAGACTAAAATACAGATATCTTGACCTAAGAAATCCCGACACACACGAGCTTATTGTAAAGCGTGCAAAAATGCTTAACTTTGCAAGAAACAAACTAACCGAAATGGGATTTTTGGAAGTTCAAACCCCAATTTTAACTTCGTCTAGTCCAGAAGGTGCTAGGGACTATATTGTGCCTACAATTAATGCCCCAGGTGAGTTTTATGCTTTGCCACAAGCACCACAACAATTCAAACAATTGCTAATGGTTAGTGGTTTTGATAAGTATTTCCAAATTGCGCCTTGCTTTAGAAACGAAGCTGCGCGTGCCGACCGTACCCCAGGCGAGTTTTATCAAATAGATATGGAAATGAGTTTTGCCACACAAGAAGATGTTATGGCTGCGTGCGAAGAATTTGCAACAGCATTATTTAAAGAATTTACAGATTTTGAAATTTCAAAAGCACCTTTTGTGCATATCCCATATCGTGACGCTATTGAAAAATATTGTAGCGATAAACCAGATTTAAGAAATCCGCTTATTGTTCACGATATTACAAACATCTTTAGTAACACCGAATTTAACGCATTTAAGGGCAAAACCATTAAAGCAATTGCTGCAAATGCTGGCGAAAAATCTAGAAAATATTACGACGAACTTGGTAAACTTATTGTTGCGTACGAAGGCAAAGGTCTTGCTTGGCTAAAATATGTAGACGGCGAATTTAGCGGCAGTATTGTTAAGTTTTTAACCGATGAAAACAAAGCGGACTTAATTAAGGAATTTAATTTGGTTGGCGGCGAGAGTATATTTATTGTTGCCGATGAAAAACCGCTTGTAATAAAACTTGCTAATGTTTTGCGTAACGAGCTTGGCGAAAGCTTGGGGTTAATAGACAAAAATAAGGTTGCGTTCTGCTGGGTGGACAACTTCCCATTCTTCGAAATCAATGAAGACACTGGAAATCTTGATTTTGCACACAATCCTTTTAGTATGCCACAAGGTGGAATGCAAGCGTTGTTGGAAAAAGATCCGCTAGATGTTTTGGCATATCAGTTTGACCTTGTTATAAATGGCTACGAATCACTTAGTGGTGCTGTTAGAAACCACGATCAAGAACTTATGGTTAAGGCTTTTGAAATGGTTGGTTACAACGAAGACACTGTTAAAAGTAAATTTGGAGCATTGTATAACGCTTTTTCATATGGTGCGCCACCACACGCAGGCTGTGCATTTGGCTTTGACCGCTTGCTAATGTTGGCAACACAAAAAGATATTATTAGAGAAGTTATTGCATTCCCTATGAACAAAAATGCTCGCGACCTTATGATGGGAGCTCCAAGTAGAGTAACCGAACAACAACTTAAAGATGTTGGACTTCAATTAATTAAAAAGGAAGATTGATTTATGAACCGCACAACTGTAAAACAAATTTATAATAAATATATGGATCTAACCGAAAACGAACTAATTGTTGCAGGTTGGGTAAAATCGGTAAGAGATTTAAAAACCTTTGGCTTTATGGACTTTACAGACGGAACAAGTTTTAAAGGACTTCAAGTTGTTTTAAATACAAACGATTTAAATAATTACGCCGAAGTTTCAAAACTAAACGCGGGATCGTCGGTTGTTTGTAAAGGAAAACTTGTGCTAACTCCAGAAGCGAAACAACCATTTGAGTTGCACGCAACAAGTGTTGAAATTATAAATCAAACCGACAACACATATCCGCTACAAAAGAAAGGTCACAGCCTAGAATTTTTAAGAGAACAAGCATATCTTAGACCACGTGCAAATTTGTTTAATGCGGTGTTTAGAGTAAGAAGTGTTGCTGCAATGGCAATTCACACATATTTTCAAAACAACGGTTTTGTGTATGTTCACACTCCATTAATTACAACTACCGATTGTGAAGGTAGCGACCAAATGTTTAAAATAACAACCTTAAGTTTTGAAAACCCACCACTTACAAAAAGTGGTGCGCTTGACACAAGTAAAGACCTTTTTGGCAAAAAGTCGTATGTTACTGGTACGGGACAACTTCACGGCGAAGCTTTTGCTATGGCGTTTAGCAATATTTATACTTTTGGCCCAACCTTCCGTACTGAAAACAGCAACACAAAAACTCACGCAAACGAGTTTTGGATGATAGAACCCGAAATGGCGTTCTGTGACTTAGACGGACTTATGGACGTAGAAGAAGATATGCTAAAATTTGTTATTAAATATGTGCTAGAACATTGTCCACAAGAAATGGAATTTTTAAACAACTTTGTAGAAAAAGGACTTATTGAAAAACTAAATAAAGTGGTTAATTCCAACTTTGTGCGTATAGACCACGCTG
Organism: uncultured Clostridia bacterium; assembly: GCA_934747775.1. GTDB lineage: Bacteria > Bacillota > Clostridia > Christensenellales > UBA1242 > UBA11490. The sequence goes on along the minus strand of CAKVHA010000002.1, from coordinate 55,683 downwards.
ATGTTATAAAACTACTTAAAGAAGCAAAAGTAAAATGGGAGTTCGAACCAGAAGAAGGTGGTGACATTGCAAAAGAACACGAGAGATACTTGACCGAATACTTTAATGGTCCAGTGTTTGTTAAAAATTGGCCAAAAGATATTAAGGCGTATTATATGAAAGTTAATGCCGACGGTAAAACAGTTGCTGCGGTCGACTTGGAAGTTCCTGGCGCTGGCGAGCTTATGGGCGGAAGCCAACGTGAAGAGAATTACGAAAAATTGTTGCAACGTTGCAAAGAAATGGGGGTTGAAACCCAACCAATAGAGTGGTTTATAAACTTGCGTAAGTTTGGCACTTGTGTTCACTCTGGCTTTGGAATGGGTTTTGAAAGATTAATAATGTACATTACTGGTGTTGAAAATATTAGGGATGTTATTCCTTTTCCACGTACTCCAAACAATTGCGATTATTAATAAAATCTTAAGTTTTGTGCGTTTTTATATAAAAAGTTAAAACTTATATTCTTATAATTTAATATTAACAATAAAAAACCTTATCATTATCCGATAAGGTTTTTTTATTAACTTAATCTTAAATCGTCGCCAGTCATATTAAGTAACACACACTCTTTTTTGTTTGCAAGTCTACTAAATATGCGCTCGTCATAGTTTTGCATAATTTGTTGTGGAGTAAGATTGGTTGTTATTATTATATTTTTGTTTGCTTGTAATCTTTCGTTAATAATAAAATATAAGTATTCCACAGTAACGTTTTTAATTGTGTTTTCTGTGCCTAGGTCGTCTATTAAAAGTAAGTCACAATCTAAGTATTTTCTAATAATGCTATCTTTTTCTTCCAAATCGCTAAGGTGATATTTTAACATATCCTTATTTAAATTAAACGCTGTTGTGTAATAGCAGTAAAGATCTTTTTTTATTGCTTCATTAACGCACGCTTTTAATAAATAGGTTTTGCCTACACCCACTTTTCCAATAAGTGAAATAATGTGTTTTGAGTTGTGTGGAATAAGATTAATATATTCCTTAAGTAGTTTTGCTACATTTTCATAATTGTCGCGTTGTGTTTTGTCTTTTACAATATCGTATTTAATATTGTCAAAATCTGGTAGGTTTTTGTCAGAAAGCCCGCTTTCGTTTAAAAGTTCTTTTGATAATGCCTTTTTAAAGCAGTCGCAGTACTCGCCGTTTACAATACCTGTGTCTTTACATTTAGAGCATTCGTATTTAGGGTAAAGCGAACTAATATCTATTCCTGCTTTTTCTAGTTTTGAGTAAAGTTCTTTTTTTAGTTTTAAAAAACTTTCTCTTGCGGCTTTGGGGTTAAGATTGTTGTATTCTGCTTTTGCAACATCTAGTGAAAGTAGTTTGCATTTGTTGTACAAATTTTTGTATTCTGGGTTTTCTAAAACTTTAAATTTGTTAATGTTTGCAGTATATTCAGCATCAATCTTTTTTTGAGTAAAATCGTTTTGTACTTTTTCAATTGCGTTCATTATAGTTCCACCTCCGTTATGTTGTCAAATAGCGAGTTAAGTTCTTTTTGAGAGTAGTCGCGTGCTTCTGCTTTTTTGCTTGGTTTTGTATTTGTTGTGTTTTGCTCAAAAGTTTTTACTTTGCTTGCCGCTTCCACAGTGGTTATGCCGCTGTTGTGATAACTTGTTAGCACTTTGTGCAAATACTGCATTGGCATATATTTGTCGGCTGATAAGCTTATGGCGTAATCTATTACATCATCTGGCATCAACCAATCGGTTTTCCAAATTTTAAATAACTGGCGGTCGGAAGCAATAACATTTCTTTCAATGCCAAGTCTAACTAAAATTTTTTTAATGTCGTTATCTTTTTTAATAAGTTCGCTAATGGAATTGTCAATGTCATTAATATTAAGTAAATTTTTATCTGCAAGTTGATTTATTTTGTTGTTCATTCCGTCTAGCGAATTAATGCACATTTTAAAACAGTAGTTGGATAGTTTTATAATTGTGTCCTTATCAAAACCCTTGCTCATCCAAAGCGATACAAAGTTTTCCACAACAGGCTCTAAATTTGCGTAATATAACCCTAGGTTTTTGCATACACTTTTTGCGGTGTCGTAGTACTCGGCTTCCATATCAAAATAATCGTTTATTTCTTTTACGCTAAAAAGTTTTTTGTTGTAGCATTTTTGTAGGGTGGTGTCTAGTTTTGCAAAACCACCTTTTTTGCCAACCTTGCTTGCAACATACATTATTATCTCATTGGATAAGTCCATTTTGTTTAGCCAAGTTAAATAGCTTTGATATTCGTCGGCACTTGGGTTGCGTTTTATCCCCATAACCTTTAACACGTCGTTTAGTCCGCTTGTGTTTTTTTCTTGCTCTAGTAGTCTTTGTTCCACGTCTTCGCAAGTTCTAATTCCGTCGTAAATCCATTTTTTTGCAACATTTAGTATGTAGGGATATCCCACATCGCTGCCTTTTAGGTCAACACAATATTTGGTTATCATAATAAGTGCGTCGGGCTCTATGTGAAGGCTTTCTATGGTGGTGTAATATTCGTTAAATTCCAGTGGTGTAATGTCGCGGCTTAAAAGCTCTAGCATTTTTGTATTAAATGCGGTGTATTTTTTGGTGTTATATTTTTTAAGTCTAACCGAGCCGTTTGTGATTGGCAAATATCGCACTTCAAAAGGGTTTTTAGAAACAATGGTTACAAGTCCAAGTTCTTCCCATTCATAAAAACAACTAATTATGTCTTCTTCGCTAAGGTTTAAAATAGCGCTAAATTTTTGCAAGCTATTATCCTTAGACCCCGAATTGTTGCAGCAATATAGCCCAAACATATATACTTTTAAACTGGTGTCGCTAACATATGGCAAAAACTGCGTAAAAAAGTCGCTATCAATTTGTATTGTGCTGTTTTTAATAAATTCGCCCGAAAAATTACAAAATGCCATAAATCTTCTCCTATGTTTGACCATATTATACAGCAATAATTAAAAGTTGTAAATAACTTTTTGCCCAGCGCTAAATTGTATATATGGTTGCCATTGCTGTTAAAATAAGGTTGGGATATGCGCCACTTATAGGCTGTGATGTAGCAAAACCCCTTTACAACTTCATAAAAATGTAGTATTATATACATATCATTATAATTTTAAGGAGATAAAATTCGTGGAACCACTCCCGTTTTTAGGGGCAATTTCAAATATAATAAAAGTTGATATATTGCTGCTAGTTGTAATTGTATTTTTGCTGTTTTGCTCAGCTTTCTTTTCAGGAGCCGAAACAGCGTTTTCAACAATGAGCGTACTTAGAATGAAAACTTATGCCGAAGAGAAAAGAAAAGGTGCTCTAAAAGGGCTTTATATATGTGAACACTATGAAAAAGCACTAATAACAATACTTGTGGGCAACAACTTGGTTAACATTGCCAGCACAACAATTTGTGCGTATGTGCTGTCTACACTAATAAAAAGCCCAACACTAGCCAATGTTATAAACACGGTTGTTATGACGCTTATAGTTTTGATTTTTGGCGAAATCACTCCAAAGTGTATGTCAAAACAAAACCCAGAAAAAACCGCATTAAAATATGCAAACGTGTTGTTTTTCCTAATGAAAGTGCTTACTCCTATTACATTTTTGTTTCAAAAATTACAAAAATTGTTGTTAAGAAAAAGCACTGTTCAAGAAAAAACACCTACCGTAACCGAAACAGAGCTAGAAAGCATTATAGACACTATGCAAGAAGAAGGTGTTATCGACCAGCAAAATGCACAGTTGTTGCAAGGTGTGTTTGAATTAAACGAAAAAACCGCTTACGATGTTATGACTCCGCGTGTTGATGTGGTGGCAGTAGAACAAGGCGAAAAATTGGACGAAATTAAAAAGGTGTTTATGGACACCCAATATTCGCGTATGCCAATTTATGATGAAGATATAGACCATATTGTGGGCATTTTAAGCCAAAAAGACTTTTTCACTGCGCTATTAAAAGGCGATAAGATTGACATTAAAGAGCTTATGGTTAAACCACTTTTTCTAAATGAATATATGAAACTTGACGACACAATTCGAAAAATGCAAAAAGAAAAAAAGCATATGGCTGTAATTTCCGATGAGCACGGCGGCACAAGCGGAATTATTACCCTAGAAGACGCAATAGAAGAAATGTTTGGCGAGATTTACGACGAACACGACGACGAAGAAGTGCAAGAACAAATTCAGAAAGTAGGCGAAGACCAGTATTTAATTGACGCCGAAATGGACATTAAAGATTTGTTTGAAAAATTGGAAATAGAGCATTTGCCAGATTCGCAATATACATCAATTGGTGGATTCTTGTTTGAACTTGCCGAAAGTATGCCATACGAAGGGCAAGAACTAAAATTTGATACAATCGACGAAGTTATAGACGAAGATGCAAACCTAGTTAGCAATGCTATAACAATGATATTTAAAATCACAAAAGTTGAAGATAATAGGATAAGACAAGTTTTGCTTAAAATTATAAAATAAGAATTAGGTAAAATTTGATAAAAAAGTATAATTTATGAAACAACCCCATTAGGGGTTGTTTTGAGTTTGTGATAAAATTTAAGATATTGGGTATTGACATTTGACTGCACTTATAATATAATATTACCAATAAAAAGATTCGACCTATTTAAAAATGAGGGGGAAAATTTAAGTTATGAAAAAATTTTTAACAACCATTCTAGTAATTATAGTTGCTGTATCGTTGGGTTTTGGTGTGTTTTTCTTGGTTAAAGATAACGAAGTTATTAGTCTAAAAAGCGCATCATTATACAAAAATGCGGGTGATAAATTTGAGTTTGGTGTAGATATTGCCGACGCAAATTCATCTACTACAGTTGAGTGTTATAGCACCAACGAAAGCGTTATTAAAGTAGAAAAACAAAAATTGGAAATAAAAGACAAAGCTGCTAAAGGTCAATTTGAAGCTGTTAGCGGTGGCTCTGCTAAAATTGTCTTCAAAACAAACAACGCAAAATTTAGAAATATTACTTGCGATGTTATTGTTTGCGACGGTATTACTGTTCCTTTTAGAATTACTACCGCGCAAGACCTTAAAAACATTGGAGCCAAAGATAGCCCTTACACACTAGCTTCTAGTTACGAACTTGTAAACGACATCGACCTTGGTACTGTTATAGATATTGCAAATGGTGAAACTTGGACTCCTATTGAAAACTTTAAAGGGTCGTTAAACGGAAATGGCCACACAATTGAAAACCTTTACGTTTCAGGCGCATTTACAAATATTGGCTTGTTTGGTAAAATTGAAAATACCGCAGTAGTAAAAAATGTTAAGTTTAACAATGCTGTTATTAAAGTTAGCGGCAATGCTAGTGCTACAGCTGGTGTTGTTGCTGGTATCAATAGCGGCACAGTAGAAAGAATAGAAGTTATTAGTGCAAACATTATTAATGGCGAAAACGACAACGCATACATTGGTGGTGTTGTTGGATACTTGTTATCTACAAACACTGAAAGCAGTCAAAAAGTTGCTAAAGTAGATAGAGCAAGCGTTAATGCACAATTCACTAACGGAGTAGATGGCGAAACAACAAAGAGTATCAAAGGTACAGTTGGTGGCGTTGTTGGTTACTCTCAAGGTGGCAAAGTTGTATTTAGTTACTCAAAAGGTACAATGGATTGTAGTTCTGCAACTTTGGCTGGTGGTATTGTTGCTAAGGCAAACTCACTAGCAAAACAAAACGCTAGTGGAAACGAAATTGGTGCCCATATTCAAGAAACTTATACAATCCTTAAATTTACATCATCTAATGCAAATACAGGTTACATTATTGGTGAAAATGGTAGCAACAAAAACACTATTTCAGGAAACTATTATGTTGCAAACGAAGGTAAGTCAATAAAAGGTATTGCAAAATCAACAGGTGAAGATAACGACTATATGGCTGTTGCATCTAATGAAGATGATTTATCAAAAAATAGTCTAAAAGCTTTAGATACCCTTGTTTCATCAAGTGTTGTAAAAGGTACTTACGAGTGGGACAATGCAAGTATGACATATAAATTTACACCTACTTTAGTTGATGGTCAAAAACAATATATAATTAATGGTTGGAACACCGATGTTTGGCAAACAGCAGTGGGTCAAAACGATGGATATCCAATTTTAAGTTATGTAGATAGAATTGTTAGTCCTGCTACAACAGATCAAACAATTACAAACGCTTCTAAAATTAGTAGTGTAGAAGAATTTAAAAAGATTAACGATGATCTTAATGGAACATACATTGTTTATAATGATGTAAACAAAATTATAGATTTCTCAACCGCTGGAAACTGGGAACCTATTGGTACTAGTACCAAAAAATTTAATGGCAAAATTTACTTTACTCAAGGTATGATTATTAAAAATCTTACAGTAGAAAATAAAGCAAATGCCGGCTTATTTGGTTGGGTTGGCGAAAATGCTGTTATTAACGGCATAACAATAGAAAATGCAAATATTTCTGGTACAAACGCTGGTGCAGTTGCTGGTGTAAACGAAGGTACTATTTCAAACTTTACTATTAAAAATTCTACTATCAAAACAGACGGATTTGGTGGCGGTGTTGTGGGTATTAACGCTGTTCATGGCGACATTAGAGCTTACAACAACGAAGACAATACAGTTACTGTAACCCTTATGGGTATGGTAGAAAAAACAAATATTTTATCTGCAACTTCATCTACAGCAATTGGTGGTGTTGTTGGACAAAACAACGGACGTGTTGCTGGTGCAAGCAGCGAAAAAACAGTTGTTGTTAACGAAGTTAAAGTAAGCGCCGACGACAATGTGTCTGTTGGTTCAAGTGCATTATTTGGCGGTCTTGTTGGCGACAACAATGGCGTGGTTGCGTTTGTAAATATCAACAAAACAAATGTAGATGCATCTAAGGCAATTAGCACTGTTCACGTAGGTGGAATTGCTGGTGAAACAAGCGGTTCTATTGTAGGCTTTGTTGTAAACGAAAGCAAAGTTGTTGCTCCTGCTACTGGATATATGTATGTAGGCGGTGTTGCTGGTGGTATCTATTTTGAAAAAGCTCCAGAGACCGATGCAAAAGCTTATGATAACTCTTACACTATTAAAGGCGGTTCTGTATTAAACTGTGAAATTACCGGTGCTAACGCTGGTGGCATTACTGCAAGTCTTAACACAGGTTATAAAGTTGTTATCCCAGCAGAAAAAACAAGCATAGATCTTTTTAAATGCTTTGTAGCTATGGTTACTGACACAATTGGTGTAGATACATCGTCACTTGTTGCTAATGTTAGTGTTGTAGAAGTAAAAGGTACAAAACTTTATGGCGAAACAACCGCAGGCTTTATTGTAACATTATCAAGTGGTGTTGTTGCAAATGTTTACAACGATGCAGAACTTAATGGTGATTATAATGCTGGTATGGTTTATACTATAAGCTTCAAAGCTGCAGACAAAACTGGTGGTATTATGTTTAATGCCGCTTCCGAAGCAAATGCTACAAAAGGCACAAGCTATGCAGTTTCTGCAAATGATATTCATAAAGAAGCAACTTTGGAAAAACGTAATTGTGGTTTCATTGTAAATTATCATTATTTAAAATCTTCCACTTTAAAAAATCCAGGTTATGCTGCTGGTCTTCGTCAAGTAGGCGATTGGTTTGCTGAATTGGGTTATGGTGTTGCAAATTGGTTTGCGGGTGGAAAACTAGAATACGATCGTTATGAAACTGGTTTGGATTCTAGCGAATTTAAAAAAGCATCTAAATGGTCATTCTTAAATGGTAATGTTTGGACAGTAAATGATGGTCAAAACCCATCTCTAAAAATTAATGTTTCAGCACTACAAACTGAAGGCAGTGAAACTGCAAACGCATAATTAAATACAAACATACAATTAAAGTATTAAATTAATACAATAAAAAAAGCCCTAAGAAATTAGGACTTTTTTTGTTGTATGCAATAATATAATCATTTGGTTGTGTTTATATATAAAATTGATTTGTATAATCAATAGTTATATCAATAAATTATTGTATTAATTTTAAGTCTTTTTCATAAATTGTTAGTTCGGCTATATCTTTTCCTGTTTCAGGGTTTGTGAAAATTACAAACCATTGATTGAATGTTTTGTAGTCCGCCATAATTGTTCTGCGCATTGCTTTTTTTACGCCGCGGCTTAAGTAAGTGGGTCTGTCGCAAATTAGCTCCACTTCGTCATATTCTTTAAAATTGCTTTTTGTAAAAGGTGTAGGTTTTAAATTGTTTTGGTTGTAAAAAAATTGTTTTAATTCGCCTGAAATTTCATCTGGCAAAACACAATTGCTTTTGCTTATGCAAGATTTGTTTGTGTTTAAAACACAGTATTCGCCTTGATTTTTAATGTTTAAAAACATTATTTTATAGCTGTCACTATTGTCGTCCAAAATCACGCCATAAGTGCCATACTCTATGTTGTGCTTTATTAAATTTTCATCTAATTTAACAACTTGTACTATTTCAAATTTGTTCATAATTGTATCCTATTTAGGTATTAAAAAAGCCCTAGCAAGTAGGGCGTTTTTTTAGAAACTAAAATTAATCTCTAGGTTTTGCTTTTTCTGCTTCGAAAGCTTCCAAAACAACTTTATTTAATTGTTCTCTAGTATCGGTGTTGATAGGGTGAGCAACATCTTTATATTGTCCATCAGGAGTTTTTCTGCTAGGCATACTTACAAAGTAACCTTGATTTCCTTCCAACACTTTGATGTCGTGAACAACAAAACAATCATCAATAGTAATACTTGCTACTGCTTTTAATTTTGTGTCGTCATTTTGCATTAATCTAATGCGTACGTCTGAAATTTTCATTTTGTACCTTCCTTTATATAAGCAAATTTTTTTACTTGACATAAGTATATCATAAAAAAATAGAGTGTTACAACTTTTTTAACACTATTTCATATATATTTTTATGGAAAAAATAACTAATTTTAAAGAAAATAGCATTTTTTTTATAGGAATTGGCGGCATAAGTATGAGCGCTCTTGCCGAAATTTGCCTGTGTTTTGGGGCAAAAGTTGCGGGCAGCGACACGGCTTTAAGTGACCAAACCGCAAAGCTAACAGCACTTGGTGCACAAGTTTTTCACGGCCACAACGCAGCTCACATAACAAACGAATACAATATTGTGGTGTATTCGGGCGCTATTCACAGCGAAAATGTGGAGTATCAAAAAGCCAAAGAGTTGGGCATAAAATTAATTGAACGTAGCGAGTTTTTGGGAATGATATGCTCGCTGTACGAAAAAAGTATTGTTGTAACTGGCACTCACGGCAAAACCACTACAACCGCACTTGTAGGTGATGTGTTAAGTAGGGCGGGGTTAAATCCCACAATCCATTTGGGCGGACTAACTCCTACATACGGCAATTTTAAATTGGGAAACAAAGCGGTTTTTGTTAGCGAAGGTTGCGAGTATCGAAACAGCATAAAATATCTCACTCCCACAATTGGTGTAATTACAAATATTGAATTAGACCACACCGATTTTTATAAGGATTATTCAGAAGTGGAAGCGGCATTTTTGCACTTTGCAAATAGTGCAACAAATTCAGTAATTGTGTTTGAAAATCCGCAATTTGCTGCCAAAATTACGGCTAAAATAAATGTTGTGCAAGTTGGTTTTGGTGACTACGATATAGCGGCAAAAAACCTTGTTTTAAACCCCGACGGCACATATTCGTTTGATGTGTTTTATGGCGGATACATAGGCAAATTTAAAACTAATCAAATAGGGCTACACAACGCAAAAAATGCGCTTTGCGCAATAGCGGTGGGCTTGGTTGTTGGCGAAGATGTTGGCACAATTTATGGCGCTGTTAGGTCGTTTTTGGGCGTGAAACGAAGGCTTGAAAAGGTGGGCGAAATTAATGGCACGCCAGTAATTTGCGATTACGCCCATCACCCCACCGAAATAGCAAACTCGCTAGCGTGTGTGTCGACTGCATTTAAAAGAGTGTTTTGTGTGTTTCAGCCGCACACTTTTAGTAGAACAGTGGGCTTAAAAAAGCAGTTTTTAGAGTGTTTTAATGCGGTAAAAAAACTAGTGATTTTCAAAACATATCCCGCACGCGAACACTATATTGTAGGCGGCAGCGCAAAAGAGCTTTTTAATGCTTTAAAGTTTAAAAATAAAACATATTGCGATAATCAAAAGCAACTTTATTTAGAGTTAATAAAACCGCACGATTGCGATGTTGTGTTGGTTCTTGGTGCTGGCGATATTTACAATAAGGTTGTTAAAATTGTAAAAAAGTCGGAAAAAATTAAGGGGTAGTGAAGTAAATTCATAAGCGGTTTACTAAATTTTGGTACAAAAAGTGATGTTTAAATATCGTTATTTATAATTAATATAAAAATAATTGTGCTTAATTTTAAAAAAGTGTTGACTATGAGTGCATTTTGTTATACAATATTTAAGCAAAATTATTTATGAGGTGAACGGTATGAAACAAAATATCCATCCTGACTATCACGAAGTAGAAGTTATTTGTGGTTGTGGTTCTAAATTTAAAACTAAATCTACAATCGCTGGCGACACAATTAGAATTGAAGTTTGTGACAAATGTCACCCTTTTTATAGTGGCAAAAAGAAAATGGTTGATACTGCTGGTCGTGTTGAGAAGTTTAAAAAGAAATACAATTTAGATTAATTAAATGGGCAATATTGTCCATTTTTTATTGTAAACCGTATGTACAAAATTCAAGATGTTTTGGCAAAACTAAATACAAAATTATCCACTCATAGTGACAACTATGCTAATGAGTGTATTTTTTTGTGTGAAGGGTTAATTGGGCTTAGCCGCAATGACATAATTTTAAATAAACCCATTACACGTAAAGAGTATGCTACGCTAAGTAGAGCGGTAAAAAAACGCGAAAAAGGTGTGCCATTGCAAATAATATTAAAACAAAGCGACTTTTTAAATATTAAAATAAACGAAAATAAGGATACGCTTACACCGCGCCCCGAAACCGAGTTTTTAGCGGATTATATAATATCGCACGAAAGTAGTGCCGCAAAAACACTGGACTTGTGCTGTGGCTCGGGCTGTATAGGAATTGCGCTATCTAAAAATGGATTTAATGATGTTGTTTGCTCCGATATTAGCTCAAAAGCACTAAAACAAGCCAAAAATAACGCCCAACTAAATGGTTCGTCGGTTATGTTTGTAAAAAGCGATATGTTTAAAAACATATCTGAAAAGTTTGATTTAATTGTTAGCAATCCGCCATACATTGAAAGTGGCGAAATAAAAAATTTGCAAACCGAAGTAAAAAAATATGACCCCATTTTAGCATTGAACGGCGGTGTGGACGGGCTGGAGTTTTATAAAATAATAGCCAGCAATGCGGCTGACTTTTTAAACGACGGTGGTGTTCTGTATCTTGAAATTGGGCTAAATCAGGAAAAACAAATAAAAAAGTTGTTGGAAAACAACTTTAAAAACATTATAATAATAAAAGACCTAAACAAAATAAATAGATTTATAAGGGCGGAAAAATGTTAGTAGATAAATTAGATAAAATTAAAGAAAAATACATTGAAGTTTCAGCACGAATTATGGATCCTGAAGTTATTTCCGATAACAAACTATATCGCGAACTAACCAAGGAGTATTCTAATCTTCAACCTGTTGTGGAAGCTTACGACAATTATCTTCAAGTTAAAAAGAATTTGGACGACTCTAAAGAGTTGTTAAAAACTGAAACCGACCCCGAAATGAAGGAACTAGCAGAAGCGGACATTTTAGATTGCGAAAAGAAACTTGCCGCAGCCGAAGAAGAACTTAAAGTTATGCTTTTGCCTAAAGATGAAAACGACGACAAAAACGTTATTATGGAAATTCGTGGTGGTGCTGGTGGCGAGGAATCGTGTCTTTTTGGCGCTGTGTTGTTTAGAATGTACAATATGTATGCCGACCGCAATCGTTGGAAAGTGGAAGTTTTGGATATGAACGAAACAGAACTTGGCGGAATTAAGGAGTGCTCGTTTTTAATTAAGGGTAAAGGCGTGTATTCTAGGCTAAAATACGAAAGCGGTGTTCATCGTGTTCAACGCGTTCCCGAAACCGAAGCCAGCGGGCGTATTCACACCAGTACAGCCACAGTAGCGGTACTTCCCGAACAAGTTGATGTGGATATTGAAATTAATGAAAAAGACCTTAAAATAGATGTTTATCGCAGCGGCGGAGCAGGTGGTCAACATGTTAACACTACCGATAGTGCCGTGCGTATTACTCACTTGCCTACAGGCATAGTTGTTGCGTGCCAAGACGAACGCAGCCAGCTTAAAAACAAAGAAAAAGCAATGGTTATTTTAAAAAGCAAACTTTATGACCACTTTAAAATGCAAGCGGACGAAGAATATGCAAACAATCGCCGCAATCAAGTGGGAACTGGCGACCGCAGCGAGCGTATTAGAACCTACAACTACCCACAAAGCCGCCTTACAGACCATCGCATAAACTACACTGTTTACAACCTAGAAGGCTTTTTAAATGGCGATTTAGACGATTTAATAGACAACCTTACAATTGCCCATCAAAAAGAACTTTTAGAAGAAAACAAGCAAGATTAACACTAATATTATTTATGGTTGGGAAACTATGCTAAAGTTTTTCAGCCATTTTTTAAATTTGTAGCATAAAGGAGCTTTTTATGAATATAGTGCCAAGAATTGACAACTTGTGTAAAAAATTTGTTTTAAGTGACGTCCCTTTTGCGGAAAACGTTATTGAAAGAAACGAGTCTTTGGCAGTAAAAATGGGTGATAAAATTGTTGTGTATGTTAACAACAAAAAAGATTTTACATCGGACGACATTAAAAAAATAAAATCAATAAAAAATATTTGCGGTGACTATCAGTCGCTAATAAAACTTGGCATTGCTGCAAACAAAATTGAGCTAGGCGAACTAATGTACACAAATAAAAGTTATAGCGATAATTCTGCGATTGTTTGTAACAATATTAAAGACATATCCGATGCAAGCAACATTTGTAAAGAAGCGGGAATTGCGGATAATGAAGATGTAAATATATTGTTTGATGACTGCAAAAACAAAAAAACTTTAATTGCACTTTTTAGATTAAATGGCCAACCTTGTGGCACTGCACGAGCAAACTTTGTTAATAATAAAGTAATTATTGGCGGCGTGGCTACGGCACAAAAGTATCGCGGCAAAGGTTTTGGCAAAATTGCGTTAGAAAAAGTTTTGCACGAAGAGGCTGGCGAAGTTTACTTGTTTGTTTGCAATCCTATAGCTAAAAATATGTACGAAAAAATGGGCTTTATTACAATTTGTACGTGGGGAAGGGTTGTTGGCAATTAAAAAAACACTATCAATTTTGATAGTGTTTTTTTTAGTTAAATAATCCGCGGCAGCGGCAGCGGCTGTAGCTTCCGCAACAACAGCCTGAGTTGTTGTTTAGGTTGTTGCTACTATCGGTGGATAAAACTAAAAGTAACAACAACAAAAAGTTTTGATTGTTTGCTAGTTCGCCATCGGTGCTAGTAAGAATGGATAGCAACAGCACAAGCAAAACGTCGTTTGTAAAATTCATATTTCCCCCTAAATTTACAAATTAATTAATTAATAACTATTATGATACAAAAATTTTTTTTGTTAATTTGTCACAAATTTTGTTACAATTAAATTGTAAGTTAAGGAGAGAAGTAATGGCTAAAATATTGGTTTTAAATCCAAAAACCCAAAACGACGTAATAAAGTACTTACCCACCGATCAAACATTGCAAAAACTAGCTAGTTTTTTTGATATATTTTCGGATATAACCCGCATTAAAATACTTACAGCACTTTGCATTACAAGTATGTGCGTAAATGATCTTTCGGTTATGTTAAAACTAAACCAGACCACCGTTAGTCATCAGCTAAGATTTTTAAAACAATGCGGTGCGGTGGAGTATAGGCGCAACGGCAAAATTATGTACTATAGCCTTTCGTGTCCTGCCATAAACGACATTATGCTAAGTGGTGTAGATTATTTGCTAGGGTAATGTTGTATAATTTGTTCAAACTGTAAAATGTTGTTGTTTGAGCATTTTTTAGGTTCAACTGGAGCGGCAGAATTTCGTTTTATTCCTTTTAATTTGCGGTACTTATCGATGTCTGGAAATGTTCCAACGTGCTCTTGTGAAAAAGCGGCAGCTGCAACATCTTTGTCTATGTTGGATTCGGCAATTGCGTGTACATAAAGATACAATCTATCGGGAGCAAGAGGTAAAGGTAATTTTTCATCAGCTAAAAATTGTGCAAAAGTTTCTAGTTGGTGTGGAGCTTGGTTTACAATATCATACATAACATCTTCAAGTTCCTTACTATCTATTAATACTTCGTGTGTTTTATCGTCACTTATGGCAATACGCTCTTTAATGTGTTTTAAGCTGTTACTAAACAATTGACAAGGAGTATTGTTTTTATCAGAAAAGTTCCTATCATTTTTGTTGAAGTCTTTAATAAGTTTTAAAACATTATTGCGATCAAAATAGTATATCATATGTTCGCCCTTGTTTCTTTCTTCAAGAGCATCGGTAAAATAATCGTAGAACCTGCCAGCAAACAAAACACTTTCTAGTGATCTAACTGCCATTTTGTAGTAGGTTAAATATACTGTTTCGTCATCGCATTTCATTCCTAGGTTTTGTAAAGTGCCTTTTAACATTTCGGCATTTTCGGTTATTTCTAAATAATCTTTACTTAATGCGTATCCAATATTGCCCATGTCGGCAATGATACAATTAAACAAATTATTATATATATCTTTGTCGGCGCAGGTTATAAGTTTTAAATAAGCTCTTTCAGCGGTTGCATTTACATCAGCAGCGTTTAGTGCTTCTTGCAGACTTGCGGTTGTGTTTCTAAAATATGTTGTGTTAATTTGTTCTATTAGTTCCTGTAAAAAGCTTTCGCATCGATTAATCTCGTCAGCAAAATACTCATAAAAATCCAAATCAACAACATTAAATTCTTCTAAAGCGGCTTTTGTTTTGGTTAATTCATTAATGGCCCTGTTTTTAACATTAGGAATTTTGTTGTCAATAATACCTTTTAATGCCATAGTGCGGTCGGCTGTGGCTTGGTGTTCTATATTGTTTAGAATCATATAAAAAAACAAGTCTTTAACTTTATCGGAGTTGGTTAGTATTCTGGCTTTTGCTAAATCCGAACTCTCTTCATCTTTAATAATGTCTGCATTATGCTTTGCCTTTTCGTAGGTTATGTAGTTTATGATATCATCCATATTTTCTTCCTTTTATTACTCGATTTCTTTAAAAACAATTCCGTGTTCTTTGCGATATTTTTTAGGATTAAACGTTCCGCTTCTAAGTAGCGAGCCGCCATTTTCTATTGCAAAAATCTTGTTTATGAATTTGTCATCAAATTCTTTTGTTATGGCTGGCATATATGTGTACATTTTTTGAATGTTAAGCGGAAGTTGAATGTTGTTTTCAGCCAAGAACTGTCCAAATGCAGTTAGTTGGTGTGGTGCGTGCTTTACAATGTTGTATAAAAAGTCGGTTTCAAGTTCATAGGTATCTACAAAAAATTTATTTTTAACGCAAGAATTGCAACGATTTAAAAATGGATGCAACATACTTAAAGTGTCGGCTTTTAATTCTGGATTGCTTTTGTTTAGTACTTCGTCGTTTTTGCCAAATTGTTTAATTAACCCCATAATTGTTGCTTTTTTCATAGGAATAGATTGGTGTGAATAAACTTCAAAGTCTTCTTCGCTAATTGGCTTTTTGCCGCCAGCTTGTCTGTATGCAATTCGCTCGGTGTACGCAATATTTTCAAGACAACTTCCTAACATTTTGCTTAAAACTAAATAGCTTTCTTCGCTTGTCAGGTCTTGTTTTGCGGCTTCGGTTACAATGTTTTGAGCTGCTTCAAGTTCTTCAATTAGCTTTTTCTCGTCGGTGCAGTTTTCCCAAATGGAAATCATTCTGTCTGCATCGCCAAAAATATCGTTTACAATATGTTCATATTTGCCTTGCTTTTCAAACTTGAAAATAACTTCGTCGGCCTTTTGGTTAATCTTTTCATCCATAACTATGCTTGCTGCGTCTTTGCCTAGCTTTGCTTCCATTGCGTTGTCAAAAATGGCATCGGTGCTTATAAAAATGCTGTTAAGTTGTGGGCAGGCGTGAGCTAGGTTCATCATAACAAGAGCGCCTTTTACAATGTCGTCGCCACTTTTAGAAGCCATAAATTCATCTATATCTTCGTTTGGGTTTGCTGGTTTTATTGTGTCAAAATACAATGCAATTTTATCGCAAGTTGATTTAAGAATAAGGCTTGAAATATTTTCTCTAAGCTCATCTTTGTCCGAAAATTTTCCAATTTCATTTTTTGTCTTTTCATTTTCAATGGCGTTAAAACTAATAAGTTTGCTGCTTTTGCTTGTTGTGGGCTCTAATGCAGGCTCGTTTTCTTTATTTTTCTTTCCGTATTTTTCTTTTGCTTTAAAAAAATCTATAATTTCGCTCATTATTTTCCCTTCTAAATTGATTTAAAAGATTATATCATATACTGCTAAAGTTTTCAATACCTAAAATTCTAAAAAACCCTTTTACTTTTTTAAGTTTTGCATTATAATTTAAGTATGAACACGCGAATTGATTATTTAAAAGATAAGGTTAAAAAATTGCCGCTTGTGCCAGGGGTGTACAAAATGTTTGACGCCCAAGGCAACATTATTTACATCGGCAAAGCAAAAAACCTAAAAAACCGAGTTAGCAGCTATTTTGTAAACACTCAAAAACCCGAAAAAGTTATGCAAATGGTTAAAAACATTTACGATTTTGACTATATTGTGGTCACTAGCGAGTTTGAAGCGCTTAACTTGGAAAGCAACCTAATACACACTTTTCAGCCGTTTTACAACATCTTGCTTAAAGACGGCAAGGCTTTTCCATACATTAAAATTAATCCAAACGAAAAGTTTCCAAAAATTGAAATTACACGTCGCGTTAGAAAAGATAAATCTCTGTATTTTGGCCCATTTTTCAACAACATTAGAGCCACAGATTTATACAACATTATAAACAGCACATTCAAGCTTAGGGATTGCAACACGCTAAACAGAAAACGCGAATGTTTGAATTATGAAATGGGCACTTGTCTTGCACCTTGCACTGGCAGGGTTACTAAAGAAGAGTACGATGCCGAAGTTAGAAAAGTTATTGACTTTTTAAAAGGCAATTTGGGCGAAGCTAAAAAAATATTAACCGATAAAATGATGAAGTGTGCGCAGTTTGAACAGTTTGAACGCGCAATTCAGTACAAGCAGTATTTAAAGCTTATTGAAAACATAAATGCCCAGCAAGTTGCAAATCTTAGCACAATTATGGACGTGGACGTGTTTGGATTTTGCTCTAATGGCAGCAGTGCGGTTATATCTGTGCTAGTTGTTCGTGGAGGTAAAATGGTGGGGCTTAACAATTACAACGTTATTGGCATCGACGACGGAGCAGCATCGGTTGAAACTTTTGTTCCGCAGTATTACGCCAGTAATGTTATTCCAAAAAACGTGGTCAGCTTTTTTGAAAGCGACCCGTTGCAAACTTGGCTATCGCAAGAAAAAGGTCAAAAAGTGGAGTGGGTTTATGCACAAAAAGGCAAGTTTAGAAAACTTTTAGACCTAGCCAACCTAAATGCAAAACAAGACCTAGAAAAAAGTATTTCCAGCGATAAATTGCACGAGTTGAAAACTATGGGTGCAATGAAAACATTAAAAGAGCAGCTGGGGTTAAGGCGTTTGCCATATCGCATAGAAGGTTATGATATTTCGCATATTAGTGGCACAAATACGGTGGCTAGTATGGTTGTGTTTGTAAATGGCGAACCGCTTAAAAGCCACTATAGAAAGTTTAAAATAGATATAGATAAGCCAAACGACTTTGAGTGTATGAAGCAAATACTAACTCGCCGCGTGACCGAGTACAATAAGGAAACCAGTGATGTTAGTTTTAGTAGTAAGCCCGACCTTATTTTAATAGACGGCGGTAAAGGGCAGCTGGGCTACGCATACGAAGTTATAACCAGTATGGGGTTTGATGTGGATATGGTGTCGCTAGCAAAGCGCGAAGAAGAAATTTTTAAACCGCACGAAAGCGAGCCACACATATTGTCGCGAAACAATTATGCCTTAAAACTTTTGCAAAATGTGCGTGACGAAAGTCACCGTTTTGCAATAACTTTCCACCGCAAAACGCGTGACAAAAACACGCTAAAATCGCGACTTTTAAGCATTAAAGGCGTGGGCGAAGCAACAGTAAAAACCTTGTACGATTACTTTAAAAGTTACGATAAAATTGCATCTGCATCATTAGTAGAATTAATGAGCATAAACGGAATTACAAAAACTCAAGCGATAAATATTAAGGATTTTTTTGAAAATAATTAAACTATTTATCTTAAATTGAATATATATTTACTAATTAATTGAAAAAAAATTTAATTTAAGGTAAAATATGAATAGTAATTTTAATTTTGTTTTTTCTAAACTTAAAAAAATGTGTGGGCTTGTTTTAAAAAATGTAAATTTAAAAGAATTTAGCTCTTTTAAAATAGGCGGCAAATGTAAAATATGGGTAGAACCAGAAAGCTTGGAAGAAATAGTTAGAATTATAACCTTTTTAAACGAAAAACAAATTAAATATATGGTGGTGGGCAATTGTACCAACTTGCTTTTTAGTAGCGGCGGATATGACGGCGTTGTTGTTAGGCTGGGTGCAAAGTATAGCCACCTAGACGAGTTTGGTACAACGCTAATTGCTAGCGCAGGGCTTGGGCTTAGTGCTCTTGCGTACAGAGCTGGCGAGCTTGGGCTAAGCGGATTGGAAGACGCCTTTGGCATTCCAGGATCGGTGGCAGGTGCGCTTGTTATGAACGCCAGCGCCTATGGGTTTAAAATGGAAAACCTGGTAACATCGGTGGTTGCCATAAAAAACGGCAAAATCACAATGTTTACCGCATCAGAATGTGGTTTTGGTTATCGAAAAAGCATTTTTCAAGATCCAAACATTATTGTGTTAAAAGTGGAGTTTAAGCTTAAAAAGGGCAAAAAAAGCGAAATTTTAGAGCATATGGCGCAAATAAAAGAGCTAAGGGCGTCACGTCAGCCGCTAAACCAGCCAAGTGCAGGCTGTGTGTTTAAAAATCCAGACGGCGTGTCTGTGGCAAGACTCATAGAAGATGCAGGTTTAAAAGGTTATGCAATTGGCGGTGCAATGGTCAGCCCAAAACACTCCAACTTTATTGTAAACGCAGGCTCGGCTACAAGCGACGATGTTTTAAATTTGATTGACCACATTAAAAAGATTATAAAACAAGATTATAATATAGATTTGCAAACCGAAGTGATTTATGTAGAATAGGTTTGCACAAACAAAAGGGGATAAAAATGGTATTATTAGGAGATTATCATACTCACACAATATACACTCACGGACATGGAACGGTTGAAGACAACATTAAGGTTGCAATAAAACGCGGATTAAAACAGATTGCCATAACCGAACATTCTTTTTCGCAAATGTTTTACGGCATAAACAAAAAAGAGTACAACGAAATGCGTGTGGAAATAGAAAGTTTGCGTAAAAAATACGCTGGTCAAATAGATATTTTGTGTGGGCTAGAAAGCAATTTGCAAGACCTTAAAGGCACTATTGATTTGCCACCAGAAAACCGCAAAATTGTAGATATTTTGGTTGTGGGTTTTCACAATTTGGGTCGCCCTAAAAATATAAAAGCGTTTTTTAATTTTTGGGTTCCAAATGTACTAGGAATAGGCAGACACTCTAAAAAACAAATTGAGCGCAACACCCAAATGTATATAGACGCAATAAAAACAAATCAAATAGATATTATTTCACATCTTAACACTCACGGCTGTTTGGTTGACCCTGTTAAGGTTGCTGCAGTTGCAAAAGAGTACAACACATACATTGAGCTAAACGGTAAGGTTATAAACTTTTCCGATGAGCAAATGCGCGATATGATTGCCACAGGTGTTAAGTTTATAATAGATAGCGACGCACATTATTCCGACCGTGTTGGCAAAAATCCGCGTGGGCTAAACTTTGTGGAAAAATATAATATTCCAGTAGAACAAGTTGCAAACCTAGGCAAAATTCCTATGTTTAAAACTTACAACTTGGACAAGGGGGTAAAATACTAATGAAAAACCCTTTAATAGACGATAAGTTTTATGACGACAAGCCATTTTTAACAGCTAAAAAGAGTGTATTAACATCCGATAGATTTGTTAGCGCGCCCGAATATGTAAAGGATCACAACATAACAACCTGTGTACTAACATACTATGGCGACCTAGAAGATTGGCTTAAAAAACGTGACGAATATGATATAATTGCATCGCTTTGCAGTGGTGAAGATTATCACCCACTTTATGCTTCAAATGGAATTTTATTTACTGTTCCATTTGTTGGTGGTCCAAACGCAGCTGGCGCTATGGAAGAGATTGCCGCACTTGGTATAAAAAACTTTATTGCTTGCGGTTCGGCAGGATTAATTGACCACACATTCGATAGTACAAAAATGCTTGTTGTAGAAAGTGCGGTGCGTGACGAAGGTGCAAGTTATCAGTATGCACCAGTTGATGTTTTGGCAGAAACCGATAAGAATTTGACAGAAAGTATAGAAAAAGTGTTTGAAACCCACAACATTAGATATGAAGTAGGCAAAACTTGGACAACCGATGGATTTTATAGAGAAACTAAAAAACTTATAAAACAACGTATCGCCGAAGGTTGCATCGCTGTGGAAATGGAGTGCTCAACGTGGTGTGTTGTTGCTAAAAAACTGGGCGTAAGATTTGCACAATTTTTGTATTTTTCCGATGCGGTTAATGGCATCGATAGCTGGGAAAGGTTTCCAAAGGAATATCGCAAAAATCTTAAAATGATTATGACCGAACTTGCTTACGAAATAGCAAAAGATATTGACGAAAAAAATAAATAGTTTTTAAAATAATGACTAATAAAAAATATTAATTATTGAATTTAAAAAAAACAACTAGATTTTTAGTTGTTTTTTTGATATAATAAGTTTTAAGAAAGGAGTGGTGATAGTAATATGTCGTTTGCGTACGAAGCAAAATTAGAAGTATTAAAACAAGAAATAACAAACGATTGTTGTGCTATCGCTTTTTTGAGCGCTGTAATAAAGTGTAGTGGTCAGCTTAACATTACAAACAAAAATTATATGGTGGAAATATTCACTGAAATAGAAGAGTTGTTTCCAAAAATAAACTCAATTATCAAACAATATTATGGCTACGAATGCGATTTGGAAATTTCCGACGATATTGCCACAATTAGCAAAAACACGCGCTATCGCATAACGCTGCCAAGCGAAATAACCGAGCAATTGCTAGTGGATCTAGGTATAGTATCGCTAAACGAAGAAGGATGCAAAACCATTAACAATGGCATTCCTAACTTTTTAATTGCAGACGATTGTTGTAAACGTAGCTATATTATGGGGGCTTTTGTTAGTTGTGCCACAAGCAATATTGTTATTAAAAACTATGACAACAAACAGCGCAACAATAGTAGTGGCTATCACCTAGAATTTGTGTTTAACTTTGAAAATTTGGCAGATGATTTTGTAAAATTATTAGAGTTATTTAATATTCCAAGCAAAGTTACAATTCGAAAAAATTCGCCAATTGTGTATATTAAAGAATATCAGCTTATTTGCGATATGCTTGCACTAGTAGGCGCTTCACACGCTGTGTTAACGCTGCAAAACGAAGCAGCAATTAGGGAAGTGAGAAATAATGTTAATAGGCAAACAAATTGCATTAATGCAAACCTAAACAAAACAGTTAGTGCTTCTGTTAGACAAATGAAGGCTATTAAAATTATTCAAGATAATATGGGGCTAGAAAATCTAGACGAGCCATTAATGGAACTTTGTTTAATTAGACTTGCCAATCCAGATGAATCGCTAGATAAGTTGCGCGAACTTTATAGTTATAAAATTTCTAAAAGCGGCATTAATCACAGATTGGAAAAGATTATAAAAATAGCGGACGAAATTCAAAAAAACAGATTTAAAATAACAACCTTATAAAAAAAGACCTTAATTAAGGTCTTTTTTATTAAGCAACCAATTATAATGGTGATTATAAGTTTAATTTAGTGTTTAAATAATAATTAAATAATAAACTTTTAATTCATTTAATAAGTTGTTAAATGGCAATCATTTATTAAAAATTTTGTTTAGCTGGGTTTCAATTTGTTTGCTAACTTCGGCTATATTTTTTGTTGCATCAATTCTAATAAAACGGCTTTCTTTTTCGTTGAGCTCTTTGTATCCAGCGTAAACTCGTTCGTGAAAGCTTAGGTCTGCTGTTTCAATTCGGTCGGTTTGGTCGGCGCCGTTTTTTCTTGCAAAAGCAGCAGCAGGAGTGATGTCTAGCCAAAAGGTGTAATCTGGTTTTACACCATTTGTGGCAAAGTTGCACATATATTCTACATCGTTTTTGCTAAGACCGCGCCCACAACATTGATATGCATATGTGGAATCTAAAAATCTGTCGGCAATTACACATACGCCCTTTTCAAGATTTGGAATAATTACATCGTCCATAAGTTCGGCACGGCACGCGTTAAAAAGCATAAGTTCAGCACGGTCGCAAATTTTATAGGTAGAGTACTTAATAATGTTTTTAACTTCTTCTCCCAAGTCTGTTCCACCAGGTTCGCGAGTACTCACAAATGGTATTTCGTTGTATTCAAACCACTTTTTTATAAAATCCATTTGAGCACTTTTTCCAGCACCTTCGCCACCTTCTAAACTAATAAAAATTCCTTTTTTCATATATCCACCTTCCTTTTGTTTTATTATGGCATTGTGACAAACAAAAGTAAAATAATTTTACAAAATAATTTTGGAAAATGCTACAAATTTTTGTTATCCAAATTTAAAATACTTTCATATATATTATTATGGATAAAATTAATTTTAAAAAGTTTAGTTTGCAAAAGCTAAAACAGATTAAAAACAAATACTTTAAAGAACTAAACATTAACGAAAAAGATGTTTTTGATGATTGCAAAAAGTATATTGATTATTATATTCAAAACAACTTGGATGTAAAATGTCAAAATGGCTTAAAGTCAATTGTGATGTACTTATTGTCAAAAAGTGTGGTGAATGGTAATGAATACAACTTAGATGATTTAATTAGGGTTAAAAATCAAACAATTGCAGCTACAACAAACTACATTTCACCATTTTCAAATATAGGGTTTCCACTTATAATATATGGCAATTATAATTATATTGGTGGTGGATATAATTTAGATAACAATATATCTATTGGCAACAATAATAGATTTTATGACAATAACTATAATGTTTTTGACAAATATATAAATATTGGCAAAAATGTAAAAATTGCCGACGATGTAAGAATATATCAAGATATTGGCGATAATTGTAGTATTGATATGGGGTGTGTAATTAAAGAAAACATTCCACCAAATAGTGTGGTTGAAGTAAAAAATAATGTTCAAATAAAAACAACAAAAGTATCAAATTATCTGCCTAGCCAAACGCTAAATTGTTTTGGTTGTGTACCTAAATTTAAAAACATTTTAGTTGTATATGGTGAAGGATTTTACAATCCAAAAGTTAAGTTTGTGGTGCCATATGGTGTGGTAGATTTTAGTATAAATTATTGGGATAAAAACAAAATTATTTTAAAACTTAACGATGTAAAGCTAAGTGAAAAAACGAACAAAACCACACTAATTTTGTTTAGTAATGGGCAAAGAATTAGCTTAATTAACGATTTAGGCGTCATAAAAGCACTAAAATCGCTAAAAAAATAGCATTTTTTTGAAAATTGGGTATTGACAATGCTCTAATTAGATGTTATTATTATAATGCATTTTATAAACAAATAAAATGTTTTTCCATTTTTCATTCTACCTATTTACATACACATATTTAGGTAGCGAGAGGTACCCGCCTCTCGTTTTTTTTGTTTACAAGCGGTTTCTAGCTTTGAAAACCGTTTTTTTATTTTTTTCTGCAATGTTATTTTTTAGTCGGCTTTTAAAATTTTTTTTTAACAAGTTAATTTAGTGAAATATTGGCTTAGTGAAATATTGTTGAATTAAATTAAAACACACCTAACTAAGTTTGTGCAAACAATATAAACTTTTATAAGGTGTCTTATTTTACTTTTAGATTTTTTGGTTTTGTGTTAATATATGTTAGAATTTATTACAATGGGGATAAAATGCACAACCAAATGTCGCTATTAAATTTTTATAAAGTGCTAAGTAATGTCGCTACAAAACTTGTAGGGGCATTTATTCCTGTAATTGTATTGCAAGCTACGGGTTCGGTTGTGCTAGCGTGTGTGCTTGTGGCGGCGGAATATTTGTTAAAGCTCGCTACTGTTGTTGTGTTTAGAAAATTTTTTGAAACAAAACCGCAAATTGCTTTAATTATTAGAATTGTTCCAGTTGTGCTTTATTCGCTTAGCATTTTTTTAATAGACACAAATATGTGGGTTGGCATTATTGGGGTTATTGTGTTTTATGGAATGGGCGAAGCCTTTAAGTATTTGCCTATGGAATATATTTACAACTATGCGTCCGCAAACGAAGATGGCGGAAATTCGATGGGACTTACACGCCTTTTGGAACAAGCGGGTGTTTTGATTGCTGTAATTGTGGGTGGTTTTATAATGGATATAAATCGCAACATAATTTTGACTATTTCAATTGTGTTGTATCTAATATCTGTAATTCCGCTTGTTGTGTACTATGTTAAAAGCAAAAATGAAAAAGGTTTTAATAAAGATTCGGTTAGCAATGCGGCTATTGAATTTTCAAAAGAACCCGAATTGAATAAACTTCAAGAAAAACAAGTTCACAAAATGCTATCTGGTTATTGGTTTGTGTACTTTATATTCTGTTTTATGGATGTTGTAGGTATTGCATATATAATTCATTTGTATTTGCTATTTTCGTCCTACGGCATCACAGGCACAATAACCGCTGTATACAACGCAATGTATGGAGTGGGCTGTTATGTGTTTGGACTAATTGACAATAAAAAAGAAACAACTCCGCTGCTTGTGACTAGTTGTGTGATTTGTATGCTTGGTGTTGGATCGCTAATATTTGTAACAAACACTCCGCTTTTGTTTGTAATCAACATTTTGGTTGGTCTTGCGTATGGCTGTGTTTCAATGTTTTGTTTAAGACGAATGATTCCAAAGTCGCGTATTATGGGCTGTGCTAATAGGGCATTGTTTAATAGAGAGGTTGCGGCAAATATAGGAGTGATTGCTCCAATGATGCTTGGCGTTATGGGTTCAATGATCCCAGTTATCGCTGCGGTTGCTGCGGCAATTGGTTTTTCGGGCTACTTGATTCCTGCCAACGAAGAGCGTTCTCGTAAAATTTTAATTAACTACCTTCAAACTCACGAAAACTATATGCAAGAAAAAGCAGAGAAAAAACGAGCAATCAAAAAAAATAGAGTTTGTGATTAATTTTATTTTGAAAACTGCTTAGTTTTGTTGTATCATTAAATCAATTAAGGAGTAATTTATGAAAAATTTTGCTGTAAGCAGCGATAGTACTTGCGAATTATATGCCGACGAAATAAAAAAATACGACGTGTATGTTTCGCCACTAACTTTTACGGTAGACAAAAACGGAGAACTTAACGAGTATCTTGATAATTTTCAGTCGCAATCGGAATATGTAGATTTCTACAATAAATTGCGTGCAGGTAGTGTTGCAAAAACATCCATTTTAAACTTGCAATCTCACATTGACTTGTTTACAAAAATGGCGGAAGATGGTGTTAAAAACGCAATTCATATCTCGCAAGGCAAGGGGTTAAGCCCAACAATAGACAACGCACTAAAAGCTATTGAAATTGTTAAAGAAAAATATCCAGATATTAATTACCTTGCACTTGAGAGCACCACAACAACCGCAGCCGAAGGTTTTTTGGTTAGGGTAGCGTGCGAAATGCGTGACGCTGGTGCAACTGTGGAAGAAACTTTTGATGAAATAAACAAACTTAAGGGCTTAATTCAGCACTTTATTTTGGTTGACGACCTTATGTACTTAAAACGCGGAGGCAGGATTGGCGGTGTTAAAGCAGCCATTGGCACAATGCTTCGCCTAAAACCAATTATAGAGTTTACGCAAACTGGCAAATTGGAAATTGTAAGAAAAGAAATGGGCAGCAAAAAGGCTATTAAAAGTATTTTGGAAGAAGTTAAACAAAACTTTACTTTCAACACCGAACACTTTAAATGCTGCATTGTTCACACCGATAATGTTCCGCTTGCAACCGAATTCCAAAAAGAAATTAAAAACGCGTTTGGAATTGAACCAGAACTAAGAATTATGGGTCCAATTATTGGCGCGCACGTAGGTCCAAATGCCGTTGCATTTACATTTATTAGCAATGAAAAACGCCTACTTCCATAAGGTTTTATCAATTTTAATATAAAAAAATATCCTTTTAAAAACAAGGATATTTTTTGTTTTTAATGCGGTTGTAAATTATATAAAAATGGAACTTTGTGTTGTTGTGGTTGTTCTGGTTTTGTAAATATTTCAATCGGTTTTAATTTGATAAATGTTTTATGTGGTTTTTGCGTTTAAAAATTTTAAGTTTGGTTTTTATTCGCATTTTTAAACTTTCGTTTTGTGGCTGCAATTAAATTAAAACACAACATATTGCTTTACGCTTGTTCCGCGAGTATTTTATAAAGATTTGATAATACTAATATTATATATAATATTATGTAAATTTGCTTTACTAAAATTTTATTTTAATATAAAATAAAAAAGAAATTGATAGGGTACTTTTGAAAAAATGAAAAAATGGGAAACTAAAAAAACATCAATAGTGCTTTTGTGTGGCATACTTGTTATGCTTACTCTTTTTTACTTTGCGTGCTCTTACACATTGGCTTGGCTGTTTAAGGAAGGTAGCGTTACTACCCCTAGCACCAATCCAGCAAAAGTGGAACTTGGCAGCAGGTTTAATTCCGCAAAATACAACCTTGGCACTGCAGGAACCCGCACCACAACAACCAGCGGTTCTACCATAACTAACGACAGCACAACCCCAGTGTACTTGCGCGTGTATTATTGCATTGCAATCACTGACACAACCAATGAAATCTGCACCACAAAACACCTTAGCGAAGTGGTTATAAATAGCGGCTTTTTAGCATCGGACGAAAATATTAAAAACACATATTCCGGCTATTATTACTACAACACAACATTAGAAGTCGGTCAAAGTGTTTCGCTAATAACCAGCATAGTTCCTACAGGTGAAGGCGCTAATCGACCAGTTGAAATAAAACTAACCGCCGAAATGGTGGACGCAAAAAGTGGTGCGTTTAGCCTAGGCTATCGCGACCCTTGGGATAACACTCCAGCAGGTTGGTTTGCAAACAGCTACACACTTACTAAACCAGCTAGCGCAGTATATGGCCCAAAACTAGACTTAAAATGGGAAAATATTTCTAAAATAGAACTTACCGCAAAAACAACCGCAACTTATGATAGTATTTTCTTTTGTACATATAACAGTGCGTGGATTGGCATAAACAACAAGACAAATTGGAACTTTTCCAAACTAACCGCAAGCGCAAGTATGACAGCAGCAGCTTTTGCAAATGGTTCGCTAAATACGGTTACGTTTACAATATCCGCAGTGGATAGTACAGCAAAAAACGCATCATATATTGGCTTAATTTGGGATACTAATTGGAGTAAAGAAGTTGAGTTTGGTGGAATTAAATTCTACAACCACGACAATAATTTGCTTTACAACCTTGTTCCATCAAAGTCTGGCAAGTTTTACGATAAGGTTAGCAAAACCGAACTTCTAATGTACACGTGGAGCGGTGCAACACCTACAGCAGCATCTAATACATATAATCCAAATAAAAACATTCAAGTAATAGACGGCGGCTTTGAGAGTTATGCTGCTGGCACAACATATACAAGCAAATCTCGTGCAGATGGTTTGTTTTCGGTTGATATAACAGGAACACTTAGTGTAGACAATACAACAGCATTTGAAGGCAGCCAAAGTTTAAAGGCTACAATTACTGGCGGAGATATAACAAAAAACACAAACATTATTCAGTTTAATGCTAATGGCTTAAAAGGGAAAAAATATCGTATAACTTTGGCATATAAGTCTACCGCCAAAAACATGGATACATTTAACAATCGCACAGTGTATATTCAAAAGACAGGCGGAACATATCAAGCTTGGGGTAGAAACAACCAATCATTATATTCTTGTAGTGGTGATTGGGAAATTATAACTCAAGAAACCACCGCATTAACTGATAATGGCACTTTGTTACTAATGGTGTATTTCCCTGCAAATGCAATTACATACATCGACGCAATTTGTTTCCAAGAAATTTAAGATAGAATTAGTGTGACAAAAACCTTGAACGGATAAAGAAGATATAATAATTTAGCAAGTAAGACACAGTCCGCCACGACCAGCACAAGAATAGAAAGAGTTGATGCTTTAACATAAGTATATTGACAAAATCGGTGCGACTAAAACATTGACCGAACAAAGAAAATATACTAATTTAGCAAGTAAGACACAGTCCGCCACGACCAGTGGCAAAGGAGGAGATAAATGAAAAATTGGACAAAAAAAGATAAAATAGCTTGTATCGCAATTTTTGCAATGTCAGTAATTGTTGCAATAACTTTTATTTCCACCATAACAATGTCGTACTTGTTTGATACCCATAGTTTGGATAATACGCTTACCGCAGGACTTGTGGACTTTAAGTTTGGCGGCGGAACGAACAACGACGGCAAATTTGCTTTGCCAGTTTTAAACCCAAACAACTATTATAGCGGTGACGATTACACTCTTACAATAACCAATACCAGCACAAGCGGAGCGGTTTTTGTGTGTGTAAAAGTGGAAACCGCCGATTATGTCCGCGTTTTACCATATGGCAATATGTGGGTAGGTGGAACAGAAAATAATTACTATTATTATAATGGCGCTGTTTCAAAAAGCGGTGCAATAACCTTTATGAATTCATTTAGAACCTTGGACTTTAATAATACAGTAGGAAACGCAGCAGAAAGCGTAAATATTAAATTTACCGTTACCGCAATCCAGGCGCAAGGCGGCGCTTGTAAAGCGTTAATAGAATCGGGCACAGGCTGCTGGGCTTATGCTCCCGAAACATTTAAAACAACAGTTACAAATTACTTTAATACAAACGGCTAAAATTATATTTTTAACATAAAGAATAAATAAAAAAATCATTAAAACGAAAAAAAAGGAAACGAAATGCAGAAAAAGCGAAAACAATCGAAACTTAATATGCTTGCAGCGGTTTATGTTGTTATTGCAATCTTTGTGGTTGTGATGTCTGCTTTTTCGCTAACCTTTGCGTGGTACATAAAAACAGAATCGCAGCACCTTAACATCACTTTTGCTAAGCCAATTGTGGTTGATATAACAACGCAGTTTGAAATGGATCCGCTAGCTGTGGGAACTCCACAAGCGGTTATCCCAGGTGACAATTTGAGCTTTAACATCGGCTTAAAAATGTCAAACAACTCGTCGAAAGCGTATGTTAGGGCAAGACTTGTTATTGAGTTTGAACACGCTTATGACGAAAACGGAGTGTTAGCCGATTGGCACGAAGTTACTGTTAAGGATAGCAATACCGATGCGGTGACCACTGGTGATATTAATAGTGCCGATTGGGTGCTAGTTAATTTCAGCCGCGACCCTATGAAACCAGACTATTGGTATGTGCTAAAACTTGCGGGGTCTAGTAACACCGAACCGGTTACACGCATACTAAATCCGGGTGACGAATTAACATTCTTGTATGGAACAGTAAGCGTAAGTAAAGAATTAGATAATAAGTACGCAAATAAAAATATTTTCTTTAATTTTCAAGTTCAAACCTTACAGGTAGAAAATATTGAAGACCCATTAGGAAACGGTATTATGGGGGCAAAACTTCACGAACAGTGGGGTACAGCCTAAAATCTCATTGAAGAAACTAGGAGTAATACACAGGTTGTTGTGATAACATATTCTAAGAATAAACCTTACACCCGTGTTCACTTGTAAAATAAAGTTGTTATTTGAGATTTATCCGCCCCTTGTAAGCGGGCGGGGGACTGCTTTGCGGTGGTGGGGTAGTCCAGTAAGTACACGAAATTAGTATATTTCTACTCTCTTACTTATATCCAATGTAAATAAAACCGCATAACTACATAATAAAACATAAAAGGAGTGCAAAAATATGGAAAATGACAATTTAAATACAACAAATAAATCATTTGGCACGAACGCAAGTTCGGGTTCTTCCAATGCACCCCAAAAACCTACAAATCCTACTCAAAAAGCAAATTTAGATAAAGAAAAAAATGACCAAAACATTAAAAAACTTTCGGAACAACTAAATAGAAATGATGACGACGATGATGACGACAAAAAACGAGCGGCTGGTGTGTGGTTTAAGCGAATTTTAATAATTTTATTAATTATTTTATTGCTTGCTGGCGTTGGCGTTGCAATCTACTTTTTCACCAGAAACAAAGGTACAATTGTTGGTGGTGCAGAAATTAGATTGAGTAGTAATATGATAGAAAACATAGACCCCGAACAGGGCAGTCCTAGTGATATTAGCATCCGCAAAAAAGAAATTTACCCAGGTGATAAATTTCCAGTTGTTGTGGGTGTTAGAAACTCAAACAAGTATGAAGGCGACGAAGAAACCGACGTTAATGGCACAAATATATATATAAGATACAAAATAGCTCTTGTATTAGACGGTGTAGAGTATTATAATGTATTAAACCCTACACTAACTGAAATTGAAAAAGAAAACTGGCACATTTATAATCCAGACGAAGAAGCAGAAAACTACGAGTGGGACGGCTACTATTATTTTTATGGTTCGCTAAAACCACAACAAAGACTAACGCTTTTTAATGAAGTTCAGTTTAGTTATGAAAACTCTGTAAATGCTTTTGGCGGAAAATCTGCCGAAATTATAATAACTATAGAAGCAGTTGAAGCTAATTTAAAAAATATTGGCGAAGACTCATCTAGCGCGTGGAGTACAGCACCACGTCGTTGGTTGAAAAATATGGAGCAGGGTTACAACCAACAAGGAAACAAATTGCAGTCTTAAAAAGAGGTTTTTAGTGTTTTATGAAAAAATATTTTAGACGCGTTGTTTGTTCTTTAATAGTTATTGTGATGTGCGCGTGTGTGCTTGGCGGCTGCAACTTTTTTAGCAGTGCAAAGCTTGATACTCCCACAATTAGCGTAGACCAAACAACAAATACGCTGTCGTTTAATGCAAACCACAACGCCAGCAGTTATGAAATTTATATAAACGAACAAAAAGTTGACGAAATTGTTGAAAAAAAGGATAAATCAACTTATACATTTAATTACACAGATTATTTAAAAAAGGCAGGCGAATACCGCTTTCAAGTAAAAGCAATAGGTAATTCGCAATATTCTAGCAGCAAAAAAACAAACACTGTGGCCATAACTTATGGCACTGCGCTAGATATTTTAAACAACAACCTTAGTGGCATTAAGTACGAAGAAAGCAAGGTTTATAGTCCAAAAGATGTGGTTATTAACAACAAAACAATAACTTGGAAATCGCCATTTAAAGGTATATCGGCTTTTGAACTTTCGTTATTTTCCAACACTCTTGGCGTTGTAAACCTTACCGTAAATAAGCCAGAAACTTTAACCGAAGATAACGAGCTAAATTACACCTACAGCTACACAATAGAAGACAATTATATTGTGTCGCACGATGTAATTGCCGCTAGAGTTAGTTCGGTTTATAATGAAAAATATTATGTTTCAAACATTTTGTATTACAACCCAGTAAACAATAGCTCGCGCTCAGCATACACTACAAAATATTACATTTTTAAAGGCGGAGTTTACGATTATTTTATTGAAAATCTAGACGAACTTAAAAACTTTTATTACTACGTATTTATAATGCGTAGCGAAAGCGAAAAGTTTTTGGTAGAAAGCAAATTTTATTCTAATTACAACGATACATATTTTGAAACCGTAACAAACAACGCAGACAATTATATTATGAGTTATGCGTACTTTGAAACTTACGCGTTTTCATCGCTTCCAACTCTTTCAAAACTTAACAAATATGGCGATAATGGTGATTATTTATTCCAACTAACTTGCCGCTATTCCAGCAAGAATGGTACAAAAGTAACTGAGCCATCGTATACTGGAGAAGGTGCAAGTTCGTCGACCATTAGTCAAGTGGCAATAACACCATATTACAAAACTTTAAGCGGTAAAAGTGGTTACACTGCTCGCGATGACAAGTTTGTAAGTGATAGTTGGTTGTTAAAAACCAGTGTTAGCAGCAGCGAACAGCTTTATTGGGCGGTTACAAATCACGTTACACCAGTGTGTGTAAAAGGCAGCCGTGCGGATTTGATTTATGCCGCAGCAAAAACCGCCTTGCAAGAAATTATTTATAACGGTATGACCGATTATGAAAAAGCACTAGCAATTTTTGACTACATTATGGATAATAGCATTTACGATTACGACACCTACAATAAAAGTGCAACCAGCAACAACGATATTAATCCTATGTATATGTCGTGCTACTATCTTGAAGGGTTTTTTCTTAACAAAAACAAACTTGTTGTGTGTGATGCAATGAGTAAGGCTTTTGCGCTTATGTGCAATATGGAAGGCATAAATGCTGTTAGGGTTATGGGTACTGCTAGTGGTGGCGGTCATGCTTGGAACAAGGTTTATGTAAACGGCGCGTGGTATGTTGTTGATATCACGTGGACTGAAACTGTAAGTGGCAGCATTTATCCAATGTATACTGCATATTCTAGCGATGTTAAAGCAAATTATTATGTTGAAGGACATGTTAACGAAAACGAAGTTGCACTTCATACATATTTTATGGTTAGCGACAACGAAATTACAACTCACAAACCTTTTGAAAACGATGTGTTGTTTAAAATGATGCCAGCAAACAATCGATTCAATTACTATGGCGAAACAGTTTATTCTAATGGCGCCACAAACTTAACTCGTGTAATTAATTCCGACGCCGACGTTAAGGCTTTGTTTGATTACGCACTTACTGCCGATGTTTCTGAAATTGAAGTTGTGTTTACGCAAGAGTATGTTTCAAATAATATGAGCGAGGCAAAAAAGAACGCAAGTAGGGCAGGTAAAGCGGTTTTGCTTACCCAAACAGAA
This sequence comes from uncultured Clostridia bacterium, assembly GCA_934747775.1. GTDB lineage: Bacteria > Bacillota > Clostridia > Christensenellales > UBA1242 > UBA11490. Next base: position 22,280 of record CAKVHA010000002.1, on the reverse strand, counting down.
ATTTTTGACGCTCTAAAGAAAAATAAATATTTGTACAGTGCTTGTTCAATAGAATTTGTAAGTGCTAATGAAGTAGATGAAAATGATATTAGCATGTTTGCAACACAAGTAAATTTGGAATATAATGAAGACGGATATTTTAAATTGGCAAATGGTGAAATTATTAAATACCGCCTTCCACAACGTTTGGCTGGCTATGAATACGCCGAAGATAAGGTTGGTGTTTTGGCTGTGCTTAAAATAAATGCAAGCATTTCTAGCGCAAAACGTTTGCAAAAATACTTAGCATTTGTGGAAGCAAACAACATTCAAAAATCGTCTAATGTAACTATTTCTAAAGATTTTATTGAAAATGTTTTGCTTGCTAATGGCAAAACAGCAGCTGAGATTGCAGCAATGGACGATACTCAAAAAGAAACCTTGTTTGCTAGTTATATCAATTCGCAATTAAGTGGAAAAACAATAACGCTTGAAAGAATTGGCGCATACACAACATCTGCTAGTAATGTTCAAAAAGATGATGGAACTTATGAGTTTGTAAAAGAATTTACTACCGCATCTTTTAATATTAAATTTATCAACAGATAGCGTTGGTGAATAATAGACCACTAAACAATTAAATGTTATCAACGCGAAGTGATTAAATAATGTTAATAATGTAAAATAAAAAAGCATATCGATTATTCAATATGCTTTTTTGTTTGTGTTAATACTAAAATCCAACTATTAATACTTGCAATTTGTTCCAGTATCCCAAGATATTTTTTGAGATAGTTGTTTTCTTTCTTCAAGTTCTCTTTCTGCTGCTTTCTTTGTTTTTCTTTCGTTAAGCTTTTCCTTTAATGCTTCTAAAGACATTGAATTGCTTTCGCTAGTTTCGTTTTCTTTTCTTCTTTGAGCCTTTGCTTCGTTTTTATTAACATAAGTGCCTGCTTTAATGGCTTCTCTTTTTTGTTTTTGATATTCTCTGTTTTTTTCGTTTCTTTTCTTTAATGCTTCTTCGTCTAGTGTTTTTATTTCTGCTTTAATATTACTTAAATACATTTTAGAGGCTTGAATAAATTCTTCTTTAAGTTCGTTGTTTAAGCCGCTAATATCATATTTTGAAATAATCCAGTCAAGTGTTACCTTTGTTAATTTGCTGCGTTGGTTTAGGTATAAATCCCAAATAATAGGGTCTTGTGTTTTAAGATATGTGCTATACAAAACCATACGCTTTTTAAAGTTTTTGTTGTCACGAAATTTTTCTGGAATGGAAACAGAGATATTTCCAATTGTCCAAGTGCCGCCGCTGTTGGAGCTAGCAACCATAGTTTCTACTTGGTGGCTTCGTGTGTCTGCTGGTGGAAGAATATTCTTTGTCATAAGTGTGATAAACCTTCTTTTTAAATGTGATAAATATATTGTATCACAAATTTAATAAAAGTAAATACATTATTTTTAAAAAGGCTGATTTTTGTATAATTTGCTATTCTACCACGCAAAATAATTTAAAGGTGAAATATGAAAAAAATTACAAAAAACTTAAAGCGAATTGTTGATTATTTAAAAACGCAGTTTAACAATAATAGTGATTTTATTGTTAGAGAATTTAAAATTGAAAAACACAACGCTTGCTGCGTGTTTTCAAATGGATTAGTTAATATTGAACAAATAGGTAAGTCGGTGCTCGAACCGCTTATTTCCGCCCAAAAGCTGCCTCAAAACGGCATTATGCAATACTTAGATAAAAATGTATTGTTCTTTCCCGATAGCCAGCTAACAAACAGTATGAGTGATGTTGTGGAGCAAATTACAAAAGGTAAGGCGATAGTGTTTGTAGAAGGTCAAACAAACGCGCTGGTGCTAGGTGTAGACGAGTTAAAAGAACGTGCCATTGCTGAGCCGCCTACAAGTGCGGTTTTAAAAGGTCCACGACGCGGATTTGTAGAAAATTACAAAACAAACTTGGCGTTAATTAAAGAAATATTAGCAACACAACATTTAAAAACAATAAATCTAAAAGTGGGCGAGCTTACCAATACTGATATCGTTGTTGTTTATTTAGATAATGTTTGTGACAAAAAGTTGCCACTTAAAATAAAAGAAAAATTAGAAAATATTAAAATTGATGGCATTATAGATTCATATTATATTGGGCAGTTTTTAGAAGGTAGACCATATAGTGTATTTAAGCAAGTTGGAAACTCCGAAAAGCCAGACGTGGTTGTGTCAAAGCTTTTAGAGGGCAGAGTGGCTATAATTGTAAATGGTTCGCCAATTGTGCTAACATTGCCATTTATATTGCTAGAAGATATCCAAAGTGCCGACGATTATTATAGTAATAGTAAGCGTGCTAGCATTGTTAGATTAATAAGAATTGTGTGTATTTTTATTACGCTAATGTTGCCAGGAATGTATGTTGCAGTACAGCTTTATCATTATAAAATAATTCCGCTCACATTTATTATTACAATTGTAAACACAACTTTGGGCTTACCATTTTCACCATTTGCCGAAACGCTTTTTATATTATTGTTGTTTGAAATACTGTACGAAGCCAGTATAAGAATGCCTAAATATTTGGGAATAGCATTGTCTATTGTGGGAGCATTAATTTTGGGTGAAACTGCCGTTAGTGCGGGTATTGTATCGCCGCCAGCAGTTATGGTTGTGGCGCTTAGCGGCATTACACTATATACAATTCCAGACCAGTCGCCACAGTTTATTGTGTTAAGATTTGCTTTCACAATTGCAGGTGGAGTTTTGGGATTTTACGGAATGATAATGCTTGCCATTTATCTTATATTCTATCTTAACGACTTTGATAATTATGGCAGCGCTTATCTTGCGCCTTTTTCGCCTTACATTAAACACGACTTTCAAGATGCCGCAATTAAAAAGGATATTGTGGATATTAAAACACGACCAGAAAGTATTAAAAACATAAACAAAAGGAGATTAAAATAATGAAAGAGAAACAAATAACAAACCACCAATTGGGTGTGGTTTTAAGTTTGTCGATAATATCATTAAAGGTGTTAATATTTCCAGCGGTTGTGGGAAGCTATGCTTTAAACGATTGTTATTTATCGGTGTTTTTGTCATTATGTGTGGACTTTATGTTTGTTATGTTGCTAGTTTATGTCATAAAGAAAAACCCGAATAAAACTTTTTATGAAGTGCTAGAAGGGTCGCTTGGAAAGGTGATGAGTAAAATTATTGTAAGTTTGCTTGCTGTGTTTTTTGTGTTTAAAGCGTTAATGTCTATTAAGGAATTACAAAATTATTTTGTTCGGTTTTTGTTTAAAGATATTCAGTGGTCGCTGTTTGTTTTTCCACTAATTGCACTTTTAATTTATATTATGAACAAGAGTTTTAGAACCTTTGCAAGATCTGCGGAATTTTTTTATTATCTAGTTGTTGCTGGTGCAATACTATCGGTTTTGTTGCCGGTTAGGGAATTAAAATTGTACAACCTTTTACCGTTTATGGCAAACGGAGCTAAGCCCATAATTAGTGGTTCGTTTTTCACAACATTTCAGTTTGGCGACTTTTTAGTGCTTTTGCTTTGTATGGGCAGATTTGAATACACAAAAGACACGCCCAAAACAATAATTAAGTTTACATTAATAACCGATTTGTTTATAATGTTGTTTTTTGTAATTTTTGTTGCGTTGTTTGGTGATATGGTTGTAAATCAAGGTCTTGCGGTTAGTGATGTTCCGTTGTATTCAAATATGGCGTCTAATAATGGTAGGTTGGAGTGGTTTAGTATTGTTATTTGGACAATTGTGCTAATTTCCCAAACAGGTCTAATGCTTGTTTGTACTGTAGAATGTGTGGAATATGTAACCAGCATTAAAAGCCGCTTTTGGATTTCGGTTGGTGTGTCGGTGGTTATTTTCTTGTTGCTTTATGCGTTCTACTTAAATTTTGCCGATGCTATAAAAATTGTATGTTCCGCTGTGTTTGCGTCAAGCTTTATGGCGTTTAAGGTTTTAACAATGCTGTTTTTATTAATAGCTTCGCGTGGGAGAAAACAATATGAAAAACTTAATTAAAAAATTAATTAAAAACAAAACTTTTGTTGTTTTCTTTTTGTTTTTTGCAATAACTTTTCCTACTGCAATATATCAAAAATCCGAGTTTGAAAAACAAGCCATTATGACGTCTATTGGCATAGATAAAAAGGACGACAAGTATGAGTTTTGTGCGCTAATGGTGGTGGAAGAATCGCCCACTAAAATATCCAGCAATGTTAAACTTGTTAGCGGTAAAGGCGAAAATATTTCCGAAGCCGTGTATAAACTTTCTGTTTCGCTCGGTAAAGAAATTGGGCTTGCGCACTGTGACAGTATTGTAATTGGTAAGGGGCTAGACGACGATAATCTTGTTGAAGTGCTAGATTATTTTGTGCGCTCCACAAACCTTGCAAAAAACACAAACCTTGTTTACTGTCCAGGGGAAGCGAAAGAGCTGCTTCAAACAAACACTGAAAACAAAGATGAAAATGGTATAACTTTTTCAAAACTTGTTAGCACTGGCAGTGATTACCTTGCATTATCAGAAATGAACATAGAAGAATTTTATGCACGATATTTCACAAAAAGCCCAGTCGCTTGGGTTACTATTGTAAAGGTTGAGGAACAAGACAACGGCTCTAGCTTGAACTCATCGCAAGGTGGAGAAAGCTCGGGCGGTGGCTCGGAACAAGGAGGCTCCGAAGGTGGCGGCGGTTCGGGCGGAACCCAAAGCGGCAATAGCCAACCTGAAAAAATTATTAAGTGTAAAGGCGATTTTGCGCTTTACAATAAAGGCAAAAAAGTTGCCGAGTTTAGTGGTGATGAAGCTAATGTGTTTAATATATTAAATCCTTATACAAAACACGGCTTTATGTTGCTAGAAAATGTGGAAGATAATGGAGAACTAAAAAGGAATTTAGGCGTTTCTATTGTGCAAAAAAAGATCGATGTAAATTATAAATTTGATGGCGATGTTGCCGTGCTAAATATTAATTTAAAACTTCTTGTATCACTACAAGAAATGCAATCAGCTCGCGAAAGTATTAAAGACTTAGATGCTACAAAAACACATATTTCGGACACAATTAAAACCGCAATAAACAACAAATTGCAAGAAAATTTAGCTAAAATTGTGGCAAAAGCATACAGCACAAATAGCGACCTTTTTGCTATAAACGATAGGCTTTTTAAGTTTAAAAATAAAGAGTATTTAAAAAAGGTTAGCGCCATAGAACAGCAAAATAATTTTATTGAAAATTCGGTTGTTAATCTTAATGTGAAAGTGGAAGCAAAGCTATAAAAAAATTAATTATGTGGTAAAAATTGATTGTGGCTTTTGTTTATATATATTATAATAATATATATAAAAAGGGTGCGATGAATGAAATCTGGAAAAAATGAAAATGTAAAAATGAGTAAGCGAAACAAGCTACTACTTAATGTACTGCTAATAAGTATAGCGGTTGTTTTTTGCTTGGTCGCAATTTTACTATATATTAATTTTTATACGCGCGTGCGAGTGGTGCTAACCACAGTTAGTCGCTATAAATCTGGCGATATAAAGAATGTTAGTATGTACGAAACGATAGATGTTAAAAAGGGCAGAAACCTGTCTTCGCTTCCATCACCTTATATTGAAGGTTATGTTTTTAAAGGCTGGTATAAAGATATTGATTACGCCGAGCCATTTGACTACAACGAACAATTAAACTCGCATATGCAGGTTTATGGAAAGTTTGACCTAGTGGAGTATACGGTGGAACTTGTGTTGGATGGAAACAAAAAGGTTTTAAAAAACAACACCCTAAATATAGATTACACCACACCTTACACAATTGAAGATACAATAAAGTTGCCACGCTTGCGTGATGAAGTGGAGCTTAGTGACGGCACAATTGTTACAATTAGCGACTATAGGTTGCAAAACAAATATGGCTACACATTCCAAGGTTGGGGCGAGTCTAGTACGGCAGCCACCACCGCAACCGACCACTATCAAATGAAGGCTCAAAACATTACGCTTTATTCGGTGTGGCGACCAATACAAGTAGAGCTTAGATACGAGTCGCAAAACCTTGACTTCACTGGATCGCGCATTTCGCAAATAAAGGGTCGCATTAACACAGAAAATGGCGGACTTACATACGACGGCAATAATTACAAAACATATATGACATTGCTTTCAGAGTTTAATAGCAGTGTTTACACTATTCCGTCGCCGTCCGATGAATTTCGTAACTTTCAATTTATGGGCTGGTACTTAGATAAAAACTTTAAAGTTCCATTAAAACCTAGTCAGTTGTTTGTAAAAAATGGCTTTTTCACAATGAGCCGTGATAGAAACGAGAATATTTTGTACGACCCTATGTATCTAGGGTCGATAGAACTAACCGATGAGGAGAGAGCAGAAATTCAAAGTTATTCGTCAACCGATGAAAACAACTCATACATAACACTTTTTGCTAAGTGGACTCTAATAGAATATAAGGTTAAGTTCAACCTAAATCTTCCAAGCGGCAGAAACTATGTAAACACACTTGGAATGGCGGATATTCTAAACAACAATGTTCCAGAGATTTTAAAAACTGATAATGGCGAAAATATTAGATATTCTAAAGCTAGCCAAGGAGATATGTTGTTTGGCGACGAAAATATAAAAGGTATAGTGTATCATCAAAACTACTTTAAAGATGTTGTGTATAATGAGTCCGATATGACAGGGCTTCCAATGTACACCTTAATTTCGTGGAATACATTCCGCGACGGCACAGGCTATACGCTAAATTACAACGAAAACGACTTTTTTGATAAATCAAATTTCCAAATTAGAAACGGCGAGATTACGCTTTACGCACAGTGGCGAAGTTATAGAAGGCTAAACTATTATTTCCGCCCAGACACAAACACGCAAGTTTTGTTGGCTACGGTTAACATAGAAAAAAATACTATGACGCTGCCAAGTTTTTATGACTTGATTGCTGGAGTGGGAGATGCAAACAGGGTATTATTTACTGCCGACCAAATTAGAATTAACAACATCACTCGTGCATATTCGCTTCCGCTAAATCGCTCATTCGCTGGTTGGACAAATTCTAGCACGGTGTTTATAAGCACATCAAAATTGTACATTCCAGAATACACATACAACATAGGAAATGTGGCAGATGAAGAAGGAATTTTTCTAAACGCACAGGGTGCAAATTTGTATACGGTTTGGCTTGCAAACGAAAACTATTACACCTATGACTTGGGCGATGTTACCAACGCTTCATTTGATGAAAATAGTAAAATAAAGTCTAGTTTGTTTGATGCAGAAGATAAACCAATTGTGTATAAGTATGACCAAACATTGGGCGCCAGCACAATTATAACAATGAACACAAAAGCCGAAAAATATTATATTACAAAAACCGAAAACGGCAAAGACCACGTTATGTGGGGCTGGAAAACCAAAAACGGTACAACAATTGCTGGTTCAAGTTCGATTAAAATAGAATTTAATGCAAACCGCTCTGACTTTGTGTATTCACTTGTTAGTTATAAAGAAAAGGCACGCCTTGTAGCAACAAGGGTGTACTTAGCTGGAAATGTAGAACTTGACACCGAAACATATTGCACTCAGTACGACGAACAAAATGATAGGTCGTATTTGTACTTAAAATTGCCAGCACAATTGCTAGTTTTTGAAGCTATATGGCGTGAAAACGTAACCATTACTTTTGATGGTGGTGCTGCCGATGTTGAGTGGGTAGGTGGACATAGTGCAAGCGAACTTACAATGCTGGGTGTAAGCGGAATAAATATTACAATGCCGCAATTGCCCGCAAGTGTAGCAAAACGTCCATTCTATGAATTTGTGGGTTGGAGCGATGTTAATCGCGAAACATATTCTGGTTACTATCACCAGTTTGTGGCAGAAAATACAATCTACGAAGCTGGTGGCAGATATCCAGTATTTGAAACCGACAAAACATTGTATGCTGTATGGCGTCCAGTAATCTTTACTATCAACATAAACCAATTAAGACAAACAAGTTCCGCCAACTATAGTGCTGGTACAGTGCTTGTTTCTAAAGAAAAATTTGAAATAAATGGCAGAAAAATTACCGACGAAATATTGTTGTCTGGTGAAATAGTAACATTTGAATACGCCGATGGCAGCGCTGGTACAATTGTGTTAAACACAAGTTTAACCCCAGGGTATGGACTAGCTGGTTGGACAATTAAAGCAGGTTCTGGCGAAAAAGAACTTGTAAAATCAGCACTTGGATATGTTATTTCGGTTAAAGATGATGTTAATGGGTTGTTTAAAAAATATCCAAGCGATGTTTCCGATTTTTACACAAATGTGTATCCTAAATTTAACGAGTTAAAGTATAGTGTAACATTTAAGTTTGATGAAGAAGGCGTTGTTGAACACACATCAACCACTATTAATGACCTAAAATACGGGCAAAGTGTAAGAGATTTGCTTGCTACAGTTGCTGTTCCGGGTTTTAAAAACGGATATGAATACAACGCTTGGCTTGTTAGGGGCGACCGTAATCAAGATGGAACAATTAGGGAAGATTATTACTTAGATATTCCTAATAGCAACCTTACTGTTAAATCAAATTTAGTAGTTTCACTTACAGCAAAAATTAGAACATTCTCGGTTAAGTTTGTGTTAACAAACCCTACAACATATCTAGACGAAGTTACTAAAATTTACGATGTAAAATACGGCGACACTTTAGCAGATGTTGTGTACGATATAAATGCAAATTATGGGCTAAACACCTTTATGGGTTACAACTTTTATGACTGGCGTGTTTCAGGAAATGGCACAGTAGAAACTATGGAAAATATTGATTCCATAATTGTATCATCTCCGCTAGAAATTACACCAAACTATCGTGCTGCAGACCTTGAAATTGTTTACAAGTATTATAGTGAAAATTCTACAAATCCAGGCAAGATTGAAGAATATAGAGTAGTTGTAAAAGTGGGATACTACTACCTAATTGATACGAGCGGATTTAAAGTAAAACCTTTAAAAAATGATAAATTGTTGGTTGGCTGGACATACGACAACGGTCAGTCGATGTACACAGAAAATAGCTATGTAAATCTTAACATCGTAAACATTTATGGCTTTGTGGACGAAAGATATGTGGACGCTCAAAAGTACTACATTCTAAACCTAGAAGGAATTTGGCGGGATGCGGTTCAGTTGTCGTTTGACCTAACAGGTGTTACAATAACAGGCGGAATTATTCCACAACCACTAATTGTGGAAAAAGGCGAAAAAATTTACTTTAAAGATATTGAAGGCATTTCAAAACTAACCAGTGGTCAAGTAAAGCGCGACAGTGGCTTGGGTGTGTTTACAGGAAGATGGGCGGACGAAGACGGCAACGAGTATGATGCATATTTAACATCAACATTTATTGAAATGACAAAACACACTACGCTAAAACCAGTTTTTGAAGCCGAAACTTATACAATAGAATATTATTATCGTTTTTCAGGAGCGTACAACAGATTTTATGTTGCCGATCAGCAAATACGAATAGACTACGATACACCGCTTACACTTCGCACTCACGAAGAACTTGCAACATTCATAAACCGCGATTACACAATTGCCGGATATGATTGTGTGGCTTTGTATTTAGGACAAACTGCATTTGAAAACAAAGATGCAAGCAAGCTACTTGCAATGGGCAGTGTGTTTGACTTTGCAACAAACGCCGAGATGCTTGCTTTAGCCGAGGGGTACAGTTTTAAAGTATATATGGATTTAAGAAAGTATTCCACAATAGAGTATTACTTAGATCGTGATACAACAGCCAGTATAACCGAGGTTGGCATAGCCGACGGCGTGGAATATGTTGTTGGTGCAAGCAGTATGACTGGCACAGCAGCGGATATTATTCCTACAAAATATGGCTACACATTTATGGGTTGGTCAAAAACATTAGCTTCTGCAAATATTGACTTTACAAATGGCGAGCGCATTACATATTCGGGTCAGTTTACAAAATTGTATCCAGTATGGCAAGCAAAACCAGTAACTATAAAATACTTTAACAACGACGGCTCGGTTGAATACAGAAAAATTGATGTAAACTTTGGCGATGTTGTTATGTTGCCAAACGATATTACAAACGAAGGCTTTATTTTAAGCGGCTGGACAGATGTAATTAACAGCGACGACGCAAAGTTTATGGCGGGTTCTAACTATACAGCATCGTCGGAAGAAGAAATTAGCATTTACGCTGTTTGGGTACGATATTATACAATTACATATTTTAATGGGTTGGGCGATAGCGCAACCTTTGGCGAAAAAATAATTGCTGGCGAACAATATAATTTAAAAACATTTATAGAAACAGCAATGCCAGCACGAAAAGCAAGCGTGTTTAATTGCTGGAGTTTAAATTCGGCTACGGTTATTCCTGTTGTAAGTTTTACGATTAACTCGCGCACAGGGAATATGGTTTACTTAGATGTCGACACAATAACTATGGATTCCGAAACCGACTACAACATTAAAATCTACGCCGTTTGGGATATTTCATATTTCTCGGCACAGTTTACAACCTACGATGCAATTGGTCAAACTTCCACCTTGTACGGAAAAATTGGTTCGCCAACAACATTTGTTGACACTCTTACTCAGTACGAGTACGACGAAACCGATTACACATTCACATTCCCGTCAACCGCTAGTGAGTACTTAGTGGAAGGCGTAACATACAAGTTTACAGGTAATTGGGTTGATGAAAACGGAAAATCTTATACAAATTCGGTTGTTATTAACTTTACTAAAAACCACACATTCACACCAGTGTACAAAGCGGTGTTTGAGCTTAAATTTATGTGTGGCTCGCAAGTTGTTTTCTCTACCGATGCCTACCTAAACGGAAGTGTATTTAGTTTTAACAACACAGATTTAGTGACTGCAGTTAATACATACAACAGCACCTTATCTGGCACAAAACTTATTGGTTGGGTGGCAGATGGATTGTATTATTCCAACCTAACAAGTGGACAAAACGGCAACAACTATGCTGCTTGGAATAGTAGTGTTTTGGTTGATAAATCAATAACATTTGAAGGTGTTGTAGAAAAATTATTAACCTTAAATATTTACAAAAACATAAATTACAACGAAAATGTGTTTACGTTTGATGAAAGCACAAAAACAGAAATTAGTAACCTAATTAAAGGCGACACTGTAGACCTAAACGGATACATTTTAGGTGGCGACTACAAAACAAAAGGTTGGGTTGTTACTTCAAACCCTAGTTATGTTTACAACTTTAATGCAACTAATCTTAAAATGCAAGCAGAACTTAACGATGACCTTGTGGGCGAAGGAAGCGCAGTTTACGCATATCCAGTAATACAGGTTAAAGTAAGTTATGCGGTAGATGTGGTTAGTGATATTAAAGCAGAGCAGTACATTTCAATGGGCGATGTTGCACCTACTGTTGGAGTGGTACTAAACGATGACTACTATCTAGACGAGTGGTACATAAATGGCGCGCTATACAACAACGAGCCAATCACAAAACCAGTTGTGCTGCTAGCAAAAGCAATGCCTTTTTATGCAATTCAGTTGGACGATTCCGATAGGCGAGTAAGTGGCTGGAATCAAAACAAACTTACTCCAAAATCGCAAATCACACTTCCAGATGAAACCGATGTAACCTACAACCGCAACAATTTTACGATTACTGGCTGGTATATAAATAATTATGGTACATCAAAATTTGTGATGAACGGAGCAACCCGAAAAGTGTACAGTTTTGGCGATACGCTAACCGTAAACGACCTTATTTCAATTGGCTTAGACCCAGAAAACAAAACATATGGTCTTGTTCCAATATTTAAATATCACACCATAAACTTTGTTTTGGCAAATGTGTATGATGCAATTACATACACTATTTCTGCTAGTGATGGCAGAACATATTACACAACAAATTCCGACAACAACTTTGTGTTTGCAGTTCTAAACGATGCCGCTGCAAGTTCCAACAACACAAACATTATATTCGAAGCGTATTTGTTAGACGCAAAAGGTGATGTTGTTGTTGAAAACTACAACGCAGTAAGAAGCATTGTTACAATAGGTAGAAAGTTAACCGAAGGATACGAAGCGTATACGCTAAACGACGGCTGGTTCTACTATCCAGGCTTAATAAAAGTTGGTGCAAGCTTCACATTTAAAGCCAACACAGTTATCACTGCCAACACGCCAACAGCAAACGATGTAAACATAACTCTTGGCTTGGCGGACGAAAACAACCGCATTATTTACAACACAAGCCGTGCAGGTTTTGTAAGCGGCGAAACCGAAACATTTACTTATTCACTAGTTTCAAAAGCTGGTCAAGTTGTGTCGGTTAAAATTAATGTTAAAGACGGTTACGAATTTACTGGGACATTGCTAGATGAAAACTTGGCGGTTTCAAGTTTTAAAGCAACAATTACAGCATCTGGAAATGAAATTACAGTTAGTTTTAGAGCTACTAGCAATTTAAACTTATATCTTGTTGTTGCACCTAATGCTAATGTTAAATTAAAATTTGTTTTGAACACTAGCGGTGTTAGCAATCTTGATATAGCAAACATTGACGGCACAGTTAAGGTGTATTACAACGACAATTATTCTTGGAGATTGTTGCAAGAAGTTTCGCTAAATTCACTACAAAGTGTTACAGCACTTTCAAACACTGTTCCTAATGGCACGCGAGTAAAAATTGTGGCAGAACTAAATAGCGTAAAATATTTTGTTAAGTCTATTGTTGTTACTGGTAGTTCCAACAACACAACATCCAACACATATATGATTAGTGACATTTCGGTTGGCTTAGCACCATTATTTACAATTGAATTAGCAAACCGCAAAGTTCAAATAGGGGTGGCAGATAGTAGCGGAACAGTTTCAATTATTAGCCCAGCGGCAGTGATTGAAAATCAAATTTCACTTCCTTATCCTGCGTCAACTGAAAAAGAAAATATGACTTTTGGCGGATACAAAGTGGGTGGCGGATTTAGTAGCGACAACACAAATTTTGCAACCTTTATTACAAGTGCAAAATCAGTAAATTCCGATGTGTTAATTTTAGATACAACACAAGTCGAATCTGACACTTACACTTTGGTTTTAACTCCAGTGTATTATTACAATTCGCTTAACATTACCATAAAAGCCGAAGCAGGAAAAGCGCTTGTAAATGGCGAAACATCAAAAGTGTTTAGTGTTCCATACAACAGCAACGTTGCTGTTAGCGAAAACACAATAACGCTACAATCTGGAAGAATTACCCTAGATGAAAATGGCGACATTGATATGAGCGGCATAACAGAAGTTAATGTTACACTTACTCCAATTGGCTCATATGTGTTTAGTGGCTGGGTGAGTGGAACAACAACCATTACATCGTTTGTTGTTGCTTCGGACACTGAAATTGCAGGGGTAGTTGAAGCTGGCGATATGTGTGTTAAAGCAACAATTAGTGATTTTAATGGCAAAGATTCTAAAAATGTGGAAGATTACAAGGTTGTAGAGTTCTACATAAATTCCGAGCCAAAAACAACATATTATTACTCAAACTTAAACGATATTTTAAGAGTTACTACAAAAACAGCAAACGAAATTACGCTTACTTACTCTGTATTTAGCGGATTTGAATTTGTAAATTACATAATCACTTATAATGGCAACGTAAGTTCTAATTATTCTACACTTAAAGAATTTGCTTTAGCAAACGGCCTAAACATTACAGAAAGCACAGGTTCAATAATTATAAACAACGCAATATTTGATGTTGATATTAATGTGGTTATTAAAAAATCAAACTACAATGTTAGTATCCAATTGGTTGAAAGTTCACAAAGTAGCGATGAGCAAGATACATTGTACGCAAACTTAAAATCTAGCGGCGAAACATTTGCTTATTATGGATTATCAAACGCCAACAATACTGTTCCGTTTGTGGCTGAAGTTGTAAGTTCTGGCGCATTTAGAAACGAATTAGTGATTAAAATATTGCCAAATTCAAAATATTTCTATATAGACAAAATATACATAAACAACTCGTCTAATATGGTTTATCCTACAAAAACTTGTAGATTTGCAAGTTTTGACGCGGCAAACAACCAGCTTGTTACATATATTGGCGGCGATAGTGCGACAGATATAAGCATATGCATAGAAGTTAAGTTTGTGGAAATGCGAGTTGCGTTCCATAAACCTAGCGGGTTAGAGTTTGGCACAAGTGAATTGAGTGGCGGCACTATAAACCCAAGCTCTAAGTTTAACTTTGGTGAAACCTATTCGTTTAGTGCAAGTGACTTTGTAAGCATAAACAACGCGTTTAGCGAAAATGGCAGAAATTACAGACTAGACGGCTGGTTATATTACAGCGGAAATTATGAAACAGACCTAGCTAGCGGTACGGTTGATTTTAGTAAATTAAAAGAGATTACTAGCCTTAGTTACACATTCAATTTGGCAAATGGAAACTTGCATTTGTTTGGAAGTTGGAGTGATTTGTATTCCGTTAAGTTCCAGCCAAACGCAAGCGGTGTAAACAATTTGCCAAGCGATGTAAACAATATTGTGTTGTCTGACACACTAAATATTGGCTCAATTCCAACCCAAAACGGATTCAATTTTGCTGGTTATGTTTATGTTTTTGATGGAACAACTTACACGCTTAATTACATTGGTGGAAAGTTTGAAAAATTGGTAGATGAAAGCGGAAACGAAGTGGCAGTGGATACAAACGACATTGTCGCAGACGCGTTAAAACTTACACAACTATTAACAAGTGGTCAATTAAATTCCACCGCACTAAACTCGTTTGAAATTATCCTTCAAGCGCAGTGGACACCAAAAGATATAAATATCACATTAGAATATGATAGTTCTATGGGCAGCATTACCGAGCAGATTTACAATGGTTCTAGTTATATTGATGGCACAATTAATTTTAACTATCGCGACACATTAAAACATCAGGCTATTTTAGACGGCGAAACCACAAAATATGCGCTAATTGTTTTAGATTACAACAATAATATTAAAGGTCGCTTGATTGCCGAAAACAACGCAGCAAACAACTATGAGTTTAAAAATTGGCTATTAAATGGTTCTGTGATTTATCTTGATGATTTGGTTTTAATTACGTCCGATGGTGTTGTAAAACTAGAATGTTGGGGCAGTTATGTAAATCACACCATAAACCTAACTTGGGACGCGTTGTTTAAAGATAAAGTTAAGGGGAGTAGCTATGGTTCGCTTGGTGGCGAAAACAAAGCGCAAGTAGATTACTCAATTGTAGTTACATATAACTTTATAGATTTATCTTCTAATTTATCGACCCTAGAAAAAGTTGCAATTGCTACAATTAATGGTAGTCTAGGTGAAATAAATAAGGTTTCATCATCAAAAACTATTACACTAAACAACAATTTTGACATTACAAGCATTTTAGTAAAACTAAGAAAAGGATATGGCGCTTTAATTAAAATAGATCTAACCAACACACCATATCAAATTAATGATAGCAAAATTTATGAAACAACTATTAATACATTAGTTGCCGATGAAGTGTCGTTAGATGCAACAATTCCAGAAAAACAAATTACAGTTACTCACAGCGGAAGTGTAGCAAATTACGGCGAATACGAAATAATTTATTACACCCCAGTTAAAACTGGCAATCATATTACAGACTATACACAAAATGTTGTAAAATACTCGGCAGTTGTTGCTGGTAATAATGTGTTTAAAACTACTGCCGATGCCGATATTGTTTTAGGATATTCCAACAACGATTATGTGCTTACAAGCGTAAATGTTGGTGGCAAATCGGTGGCAATTAAAAATGGTTCGGCAACTGTTACAACATTGTTTAATTCGGCAGACGAAACCGTGGCGCTAAGCTTTGATTACAAGTATATTGAGTATAAGTTTGTTATAGGGGGCTACACTTATGCTAGTGCATATTTTACAACCTTAGACAGCACAAAACTTGTTGCTTTCTACAAACTTATTAATTACGGATTTAATAATATTGATAGCAGTGTGTTAAATGTTTTAGCTAGTGATTTCACGGCTAATGCTCCTACAAATATTATTAAAAATGGCACAACAAAAGAGTGTTATACGTTAGAAGAATTAAGCGAAAAATATAAGTATGCTGTAAATGATAACATTGCTAAAAATAGCGTATTCAAAAACGAACCACAACTTATTCACTCGTGGTTTGAAGAGTGGTTGTTAGAGCCAACATTTGGCGCAGGAACAGGCGAAGATAACCTTACCGTTAGTGGTATTACAACTGTTGCTACAATTAATGCGGGCAAAAATTTAGCACTTATATTTAATATTTCAACCGCGTTAAACGATGACGCTTTGGGCGGAATTAAGTACGAAGAATTGTCTGACAAAACATATAGTTATACTGTTATGTCTAGCACTGTTGGTTATAGCGACGGCTATGATAATTATTACAAATCATTAACGCTAAAGGTAAAAGATAATACGTATTTGCCACAATTACTACTAGGTCTTGACAAAAACACCTATATTGTTGACAAAACTCAGCTACTACAAAGTAATGGCAAAATATTTAGTTCGTCTATGAGTGGAGTAAATATTTTAACTTGTGATGACGATTACAATTTTAGTGCAGTTGTAAGTTTAGGTGTTAAAAAGGTTAATATTTCACTAGTAACTAATGTTCCGGTTTTAAATGAAACATACACCGCTACAGTAACATATGCTTCAACATTTGAAAGCATTATTTCGAAATTTAACTTGCCTATAAACTACAATTTGTTGGACAGTAATGAGAGTTCATATTATTCACTAATTGGTTTCTTTGTTGGCGAAAAGCAGATTGATTTAACAAGCGAAACATTTGAAAGTTATTTGCAATCGTTAAACAGTGCATATATTAATGATTTACAGCTAAACATTGTTGCAAAATATCAAAAGTATGATAAGGTTGCGTTAACAATTAATGCAGTGGGCACAGCAAATGGCGCTGTTGATAACAGTCTAAGTTATTCCACAACATTATATTATGTTGCGGGGACTTCAATTTCTGGTTCGTACACTGGCGACTTTAGTACGTATGAAAAAAATAGCTACAAATTGCAAACGTTAATTAACACTACAAACATTAACTTTAACAGCAAAAACAACTCTGCTGTTCTAAAAGGAAACAGTATTGTTGTTAATTCAAATTATTTTGTAAACACTTTTGTAGACGCTAATTCAGCTGATTATCAGTTCAACGGAAAAGCATTTGTGTATTTTAGTACAAGCGAAACCGACACTGGCTTGAATCCAGCAGCCGCATATATGGTTAAGCTTAAACTAACATCAGGCGTTACTCCAGTAAATTCGGTGGACGAAACAAAGCTTAAAGAAACACTAACAAACTATGAAAACACGGAGCTAGTTTTAAGTGGTAATATGACATTGTATGCGGTTTATGTTCCTGTATTTAATGTTGCACTAAAATCACAAAATTACTTAGATGTTTCAAGTGGATTTGAAAAAACTATTGCAAAAGCAGAATACACTTATTCTACATTATCTTCTCTTGTTACAACATACTACAATGCGTCAACTGCAGCTGGACATGATTTGTCTAATTTGGAAGTTGATTACGTTGTTGTTAATGGTGTAAGTTATAGTCTTACAGATGCTGGCAAGTACAACATATTTGCATTTGATGGCGATGTTACAATAGAAATTGTGTGGAAGGAGAGAGTTTAAAAATATTTAGTAGTATCATATTTTAATTTTACAATTATGAATTAGGATTTATAGCTAATTAAATCTATAATAATAACAAGTTTAACTTTGTAATAATTAATTGAACTATAAAAACTAATTTAATTCTCTAAATATTAATTAAACACAAAAAAAATCAGATAATTTTTTATCTGATTTTTTTGTTGTAGTTCAGCCTGTTATTTTTTACATATTACCTTATATATATTATCTTCTATCTTCGTTTCGTCTATTTGCCATATGGTGTTCTTGCAGTCTGTTTGAAATTCCTTTAAAATCATTTTCATAATCACTGCCAGCTTCCATACTAAATTTTTGCGAATTATTGTTTTGATTTGTATAACTTTGGTTGTTGTATTGTGGTTGGTTTGTGGGTTGGTTGTCGCTGTAATTTGGGCTAACGTTGTGGTTTTGGTCTATGTGGTTGTAGTTTGAATTATATCCATAATTTTCGCCGTTCTGTGGGGTGTTTTGTTGGTAGTTTTGCATTGGGCTAGGGTCGCCGTATCTATAGTTTGTGTTGTTGGGTTGATTGTAATTTATGCCCATATCGCTGCCGCTTTCGGTGTTCGTTGCGGGCGTTTTTTCCATAATTTTAGGTTTTAGTTTTTTAAAGTTAAAAGCAAGTTTTCCCTTATTTTTAATAACATTAATTGTAACAACAATTGCGCCAACTCCCACTAAAACATACACAATTCGGCTAAAAATGTTGCTTTGCGACCCAAAAAGCCCAGCGACAAAATCAAACTGCAATAGCCCAATTGTAAGCCAGTTTGCTCCGCCAATTATAAGTAGTAAAAATGCAAATAATGTAACCATATTTTTTCTCCTTAAAATATATACAATTAGTTTGCATAGATAAAATAAAATTATGTATTAATTAAAAAAATAAAACCCCATTTTATGGGGGTTGTTTTTAATATTAGCCTTGTTTTAGTTGTATATTTCCACAACAAGTTTGTCGTATGGAAAACTCTCCACAAAATCGTCCTTAGTAAAAGTGGTGGAGTTGTATAACAGAAAGTTTTTAATGTGTTTTACTAAAATTATAGGAACTGGCACATCAAGTTTTGCGCAAATTTCCGCTAAGTAATCAAAAAAATTATGAATAACAAAATCTTCTTGTAGTTCATATATATAATCACTTATTAGTTTGTTGTCTATAGTTAGTTTTGCGTAAATTCTATTCATCGCTAGTCCTTTTTTATACTTAAATATGATATCCTAATTTAAAAATTAAAACAACTTATTTGTTGCGGTTTTGTTAAATTTATATGGGGCATTTAAAAATTTTTGGAATATTTTTTCAAATAAAAAATAATATAATAATTGTTAATTATTTTATTGACAAACTTTTTTTATTAATATATAATCTTGCGTACTAGAAAAACAAAGGAGGGTTAATTTATGGATAACGCAACCTATTTAACTAAAGAAAATTACGAAGAACTTAAAACAAGACTTGCCGAATTAAAAAGCGCCGGACGTGAGGACGTTGCAAATAAAATTAAGGAAGCTCGTAGCTATGGCGATATTAGCGAAAATAGCGAGTACGACGCTGCTAGAGAAGAAGAGGCTTTATTGGAACAAGAAATCCAAACAATTGAAAATACCCTTCACAATGCAAAAATAATTGGCAAAAGTAAGGTTGATACTTCTGTTGTAAATATTGGCGCTGTGGTTGTGGTTAGAGATCTTGACTTTAACCAAGACTTTACTTTCAATATCACTGGCAGTTATGATAGCGACCCTACTAAGGGCTTAATATCCAACGAAAGCCCTATCGGTAAAGCACTTATGGGTAAGAAAAAAGGCGATAAAATTACTGTTGATACACCAGATCCTACTACCGATATGCATATTCAAATTATGAGCATAAAGTATTAATTTTGTTTTTAATTATTATCTAAAAGATTTTGTTGTTAAACTAAAAGTTAGATTAAAAAAACAAAATGTTTAATTTTATAATATATTTAAATAAAGCAACCTAAATTTAGCTTGCTTTATTTTTTATAAAAATTTAAGTGTTTACAATATTTAATACTTATGATATAATTAAAAAACATAAAGCAAAGTATTTAAAAAGGGGATTAAATATAAATGCTATTAGATATTGGCGGAATTGTTATTAATGTTAACAACCTGGTTAGTTTTAAGGTGGATAAAAGGCGAAGAACTTACTACCTTAAACTTTTTATGCTCGACGGCTCGGCGTTTAATGTGGCTTATGATAATGTGGAACATCTTCTTCGAGATATTGGTTTTATAGAAAATGCCACAAAAATGTAACATATTGTCAATAAATATATGCTTTTTGACAATACATTAAACAATATTATAAAATTAATAACTAATTTTTTTATAAAAGGAAGTATGTTATGTTTAAATATGATGAATTTCCAAAAATAAAAGCGATGCACGAAAAATCAAATAAAAAAAGGATGGACACATATTCGGCAGAGTTTAAGTGGGAAAGGTCAGGTGGAAATACAAAGTTTCAAAGGAAACTAGAAGAATCAATGAATAAATCTGATAACTTTGATTTAGTAACCTATTCACAAGTTATCTATGAGGAATTGTCGCCATTAAAGCCAATTCTAACCAAAATAAAAACAGGCGAGAAGGTGAGTTGGGAAGAATACTTTGAAAGTAAAGTTTTCGATGAATTAAATGAAATACAAAGAAAAACATTATTCATGCTTGTAGAGTATGAACGTCCATATCGCTTGCCGGAAGAGTTTTATGATAAAAGGGACAGAACTCAAGAAAAACTAAATGGAACATATTAAAATATGATATAAGGATAGCACTAAATTGTGCTGTCCTTATTTTTGTTAAATCATTATGAAATTTAAATGTTAAATGATATAATGAAAATACAGGAGAAAAGCAGGAGAAAAGTATGTTTAAGTATGATGATTATCCAGAAATAAAAAAGGCACATAAAATATGCGAAAATTTTAGTAAAAAAATGTATGCCGCCGAGTTTAAAGCAGAGGCAAAAGGTACTGCCAAGGCTAACGAAGAGTGGGGGCAAAGTATAAAAAATGGTCTAGAATTTAAAACATATGTTTATTCTAAAATTGTATTTAATATATTTGCACCTATTCGTCCAGAGCTGACAATGGTTACTGACGGAAAGAAATACGCGTGGGATTCAGTATTTGGACAGAGTTTTAGTTTGTTAAATGATTCTCAGAAAAAACGTGTTGCGATGATGGTTGAAGAAGAGCGTCCATATCGCTTACCAGACGAGTATTATGACGATAAAGATTGGTTTGAGGAACAAAAGAAAAAGGACGAAGAGTCTTTTTTAAAAAAAAATAAGAACAAAATAAAATAATGTCAGTTGACGCTGTTTTTTGTACTCTAAATTACTATGAAAAACTATATTAAAATGATATTATGAAAACAGAAAAATCTATGAATTAGGTGAGGTAATGAAATACATTTTTGGGAAAAAATTTAAGTTTGAAGAATATCCTACTTTGGACGATTGCCATAAAAAACTAATTGCTTTGTCCGATAAATCATATGAATATGAAGGCAAATATGAAAGTGGTGAGTGTAAAAAAGCCGACCTAATAAAAGTGTTGGACGATGAAAGAGAGTTTGTGACAACAACATATGCAAAGGCGGTTTATGATTGTTTTTCTAATAAGGATTTGATTTTAATGAATAGGGGAACAAAACAAAAACAAAGTTTTGATATGTTGTTTCCTGACTTTGAAAAACTTGACCCTGTGCAAAGAAAAAGCCTTGTAAATATAGTAGAAAACGCTTGGGGTTGGAAACTTCCTGCGGAATATTATGATAAACACAAAAATTTATAAACATTTTAATGAAACATTAAGAAGGTGAAAACAATGAAATATGTATTCGGAAAAGAATTTAATTTTGCGGCATACCCCAATTTGTTAAACTGCCATATTGAGTATCAACGACTTGTTGATTTGGCATATGATGCAGAAGTGGCTTTTGATGATGGAACTGGAACAAATCAAGCGTGGGGAAAAGCCTTAGATAATGCTGACGAATACTATAAAGGCGTGTACGCTAAAGAAATTTACAAAACGTTTATTAATAAAAAACTTGTTTTGATGGATAGAAAAACAAAAGATAAGAAAGTATTTGACGAGCTGTTTTCTTGCGAAGTAAACAACTTGGATTTAAAACAACGAAAATGTCTTACGGATATTGTGGAAAATGATTGGGGATATAAATTGCCCGCAGACTTCTACTTAAAAAAGTAATCCGCAAGTTTAAATGAAAAAATGGCCTAAAATTAAGCCATTTTTTTGTTGGCGGAAGCGTTAGTAACGTAAATCGAATAATAGTCACTCAACACTAACCAATCTAAACGTGAATTCATCCCATATTATTTTCGTTATCGAATCTTTTTTTATCAAATATTGCACGTTCACCGTATACAAGAATAGGAACAAGCGTCATTTGTTGTAATTTTT
>CAKVHA010000001.1 GCA_934747775.1 uncultured Clostridia bacterium | reverse complement strand
CCATAAGATAAGCCCCCACACTGTCGGCAATTTCCCTAAAACGTTTAAAGTCTATTTTTCTAGGGTACGCACTCGCACCAGCAACAATAAGTTTTGGCTTATATTGTTTTGCCAAACGCTCCACTTCGTCGTAGTCAATAAGCTCAGTTTCTTTGTTTACGCCATAGCTAATTGCGTTGTAATATTTGCCAGAAACATTCACTTTTGTTCCGTGAGTAAGGTGTCCGCCCGCTGGCAAGCCCATTCCAAGCAATGTGTCGCCAGGGTTAAGTAGTGCCACATACACAGCAAGATTTGCGTTTGCGCCCGAATGCGGCTGTACATTTGCGTGCTCAGCACCAAAAAGCAATTTTGCGCGGTCAATTGCCAATTGTTCTATGGTGTCAATATTTTCGCAACCGCAATAATAGCGCTTGTGTGGATACCCTTCGGCGTATTTATTCGTTAGCACACTACCCACCGCTTCACGCACAGCTTTTGAAACAATGTTTTCGCTTGCAATAAGCTCCAATTGTTGTTTTTGACGTTTTTCTTCTTTTTTTATTGCGCTGTACACTTCATTATCTACATATTTCAAACCTAAATTGTTCATTTATCCACCCCCTATTTTAATAATATTAACACAATATAAACAAAAAAACACCTAAATTTAGGTGTTTTAAAAATTAATCCCCAACATATGGAAGTAGTGCCATAAAACGAGCACGTTTGATAGCTGTGGTAAGTTCTCTTTGATGTTTAGCACAGGTACCAGTTTGTCTTCTAGGTAAAATTTTGCCTTTTTCTGTAATAAACTTGCGAAGCTTATTAACATCTTTATAATCAATACTTTCTACTTTATCAACGCAGAAAATGCAAACTTTTTTTCTAGAAGTTTTTTTGTAGCGTTTAACAGGTGCTTTTTCTTCAGCAGCGTTAACGCTTTCAATGGTCATTTCTTCTTTTTCCATAAAAAACTCCTTTATTTACTTAATTAGAATGGAAGACTATCGTCGTCAATAGGTTCTAGTTTAGTAACATCTTCCTTTTTCTCTTTAACATCGCCGTTATCTGAATTACGAGTATTTAAAAACTCAACTTCTTCAGCAACGATTTCTGTAACATAACGTTTTGTTCCGTCAGTAGCGTCGTAGCTACGGCTTTGGATATTGCCTACAACAGCAACTTTGCTACCTTTTTTAATAAACTTGTGACAATTGTCTGCAAGTGCACGCCAAGCAACGATGTTTATAAAATCAGTATCGCGTTCGCCTTCGCTATTAGAATAGCGACGTGTAACCGCTAGTGTAAAACGGCAAACTGAAACGCCGTTTGAAGTAGTGCTGATTTCTGGATCTTTAGTTAGGTTACCAATTAAAATACATTTATTCATAGTATTTCTCCTTAAAACTTTTGCCTAATTATTCGGCTTTATTTGATTCTTTAACTTCTTCAACTTCTTTTTTCAAGCAAAGACTTCTCAAAACGTTTTCATCAATATTCATTAATGCGCTTATCTTTGCAGGAACTTGAGCTTTAGCTTCGAATTCATACAAAACATAGTAGCCTTCTTTTTTGTAGTTAATAGGGTAAGCAAGTTTTTTAACTCCCCACTTATTAACATTAATAAGTTTGCCACCATCGGCTTGCATCATAGCAGAATATTTATTAACAACATTTTCTTTTTCTTCATCAGTAATGTTAGCACTAATGATTGTTAAAAGTTCATATCTATTCATACAATTTACCTCCTTATGGACTATACGGCTTTATTTAAAAAGCAAGTAGATAATTTCTTATCGGCAACATTATAACAAATTAATAATTTTTTTGCAAGAGTATTTTAAATAACTATTGAAAAATTTTACTTAAGTGATATAATAAATTTACCAATTAAAAGGAACAACAATATAATGATATACAAAAAAGACGAAGTATATAAAGTAAAACTATCAAACCTTAGCAGCGGACAGCTTGAAAAACTATGTAGCGAAGGCAAATTTGTGAAAGGCTGGGACAACAAACCAATCACCAAAGACTCTTTTAGTGAAATTAAGGACAAACTTAAATTTTTGGTGCTAGAATACGATGAAAATTTTGCTCCAGCAGTTAAAGTTGTGGACAAAAAGAAAAAGGAAACAGACATTTTAGAAAGTGGCGCGCTAGAAAATTTTCCACACCTAGAAACAGTTGTTTACAAAAATCTAACCCGCATACCAGACTGCTGCTTTTCAGGTTGTACAAACCTAAAAACCTTTGTGCCATACTCCACCGGAACGCTTGTTTATGAAAAAGACGAAAACGGCAATATGAAAGCAAAAATGGTTTTCCCTGAAAACGTGTGCATAATTGCAACCGACATAAAATCGGTGGGAATAGACGCATTTTCGGACACCGCTTTTGAAAAAGTGATTGTTCACAACGGCTACGGCAAAGAGCAAAAATATACAAAGAAAGTGCTAGAACCAAAACCAGACGAACCACAAAAAACAAACACAGTTTTCCTAGGCGACGGAGCTTTTGAAGGGTGCGACAAACTAAAAGAAGTTAAAATTATCACCCCTACAATAATTGGAAAAGAAACATTTTGCGATTGTGAAAACCTAACAAAAATAAAGCATATGAGCAAAAACAAATCCAACATCAAATCTATTGGAGCAAACGCATTTAGCGAAACACCTATTGAAAAAAGATGCAGAAAAGCCAAACAAATTATAGACTCCCCTACTACTTCACAAATGCTAAAATATCTTACTCAAAAACGCAAATCCCCAAAAACTGCATTTAAGAAAACCCCCGACACAAAACAAAAACCAACCCTATAAAAAAAACGACCCTGTGGTCGTTTTTTTTACTCAACTTTTTCTAATGTAATTGTGTTGTTGTTTAACTTAAACAAATACTTAAAATACTTATTGCCTTCCTTAACAAAAACATCGTTTCTGCCATTAATATACCACACACTATATGTGTAGTTTGAATGCAATGTGTCAAGCTTTTGTTTTATTTTAACAATCAGCGCATCAAACAAATCTTGTTTTTTTAGTGTTTTAAAATTTTTAAGTGCTGGGTGATTGGTTATGGTCTTTAAAATATCCCAACCTAAATTGTCCGTTGTCATAAAAGGCTCAAAACCACAAACCAAATATATTTTTGCAGCAAGCCAAGTGTGGGTTTGGGTGTGCAACAAGATTTTATTGTAGCCCAAATCTTTTGCCGTTTGCAGTGTTTTATATAAAAGCGGTTTTGATAATTTTAATCCCTGTGCTTTAGGGCTTACGGCAAACCAATCTATTACACAATCATAGCCATATTCATTTGCAGGTGAAATTGTTGCAGTTGCCACCTTAACATTGTTTTTATCCACAACAAACAAACATCTTTTAGAAAGCTGGTCATAAAAGCCGTCATAAAACTGATGAAAAATTTCGTTTGCTTCATTTAGCGAACAAAACTCGCCTGTTTCTGTGTGGATATTAATCCAATCGTTTAAGCAATCGTCACTATCCCAAAAAACAAATTTAAAACCGCTTGGCAACTCGCAGTTTTTTATGTCGTTTAGATTTCTAACCATTAATAGTTCATAATATTTAAGTGTTTTTTCTATATTGTTTAGGTTTTCCATATTGTAATTATATCACAAAAAACAAAAAAACACATCAAAATTACTGATGTGTTTTTTTATAACATTATATTGGTGTTTAGCCAATTTTATATTATTCTTCTTCGGCGTGTTTACGTTTAAAGTCTTCTCTGCCACGAAGTGTGTGGTCAAGAATAATTTTGCGAAGACGCAAGCTCTTTGGTGTAACTTCCAAAAGTTCGTCGTCATTTAAAAATTCAAGACATTCTTCAAGAGTAAGTTTTTTAATAGGTTCTAGTCTTAAAGCTTCATCAGCTGCACTACTACGCATATTTGTAAGTTGTTTTTTCTTGCAAACATTAACCACAATATCAACACCCTTAGGGTTCATACCAACAATCATACCGCCGTAAACTTTTTCACCAGTGGTTATTAGCAGTCTGCCACGTTCTTGAGTGTTGAATAGTCCATATTGAACAGCTTCGCCTGTTTCGAATGCGATAAGCGCACCATAGTTACGGCGTTCGATGTTTCCTTTGTATGGTTGATATTCGTAGAAAATGCTACTCATAATACCTTCACCACGAGTATCTGTTAAAAACTGGCTCTTGTATCCAAATAGTCCGCGTGAAGGAATTAAAAATTCCAAACGAATACGGTTTCCGTGATTGGTCATACTAACAAGGTCGGCTTTACGTTTGCCAAGTTCGCTCATAACAGCTCCCACGCAATCTTCTGGAACATCGGCAACAAACTTATCGATAGGTTCATATTTTTTGCCGTCTATTTCTTTAAACAAAACTTTTGGCATACTAACTTGAAACTCATAACCATCACGACGCATATTTTCAATTAGTATTGAAATGTGCATTTCGCCACGACCTAGTACTCTAAAACTATCGGCACTATCGGTAGGCAAAACGCGAAGTGAAAGGTCTTTAACTGCTTCTTTTTCTAGGCGTTCTTTTAAGTGGCGGCTAGTACAATACTTGCCTTCTTTGCCTGCAAATGGGCTATTATTAACCATAAAGGTCATTTCAACACTAGGCTCGCTAATTTTTACAAACGGAATAGGTTTGCCATATCCTTTTGCACAAATTGTATCACCAATAGTAACTTCGCTATTACCTGCAATACAAACAATATCGCCAACTTCGGCTTTTGTTACTGGAATACGTTTTAATCCTTCAAATTGAAACATATTTACAATTTTAAAACTCAACTTTCTTTCTGGATCGTGATAGTTTAAAACTTCGGCATTGTCGTTTATTTGAATTGTGCCTGTTTCAACTTTTCCAATTGCAAGTTTACCCAAAAAGTCATTTTGCTCGGTGGAGCTAACTAGCATACTAAATGGCGCGTTAAGGTCGCCAGTAGGAGCAGGAATGTAATCAACAATTTTTTGTAAAAGTGGCTTAAAGTCTGTTCCCAATTTGTCTGGGTCTAGGCTAGCAACACCCAAACGACACGAACAGAACACAAAAGGACTATTAAGTTGTTCGTCATTTGCATTAAGTTCCAAAAATAGTTCCAAAACTTCGTCAATAACTTCTTTAACACGAGCGTCTTTTTTATCTATTTTGTTTACGACAACAATAACTTTGTGGTTAAGCTCTAGCGCTTTTTCTAGCACAAAACGAGTTTGTGGCATAGGTCCCTCGTACGCATCAACAACCAAAATTACGCCATCAACCATTTTTAACACACGCTCTACTTCGCCACCAAAATCGGCGTGACCTGGGGTGTCTACAACATTAATTTTAACATCTCCAAACTTGATTGCGGTGTTTTTACTAAGTATTGTAATTCCTCTTTCTTTTTCTAGTGCATTGCTATCCATAACGCGGTCGGCAACATCTTGATTATCTCTAAACACGCCACCTTGTTTCAACATTTCGTTTACAAGGCTGGTTTTGCCGTGGTCAACGTGGGCGATAATAGCAACATTTCTTACATTTCTTTCCATACTAATTTACCTCATTAAAAAAACTAAACCAAATTTAGTTTAGTTTTCATTAAAAATTTACTGTGTAATTTTATCACTATTAATTTAATTTGTAAAGATATTATTTAAAATTATTATATATTATCCTAATTTTTTCTATTTGCAGTTGTAAAGTTTTTTAAGTGCAAAATATGGTGACAAATCTAAATTGCGTGGTGTAGAATTTGCTACATCAATAGGCACTAAAACAATTTGATTGTTTTTTACTCCAATAGCTATACCAAACTTTCCTTGCAACGCAGCTTCCACAGCTGTTATGCCATATTTAATGGCAAGGTTACGGTCGGTCACTGTTGGAGCTCCGCCACGTTGAATGTACCCTAGTTTGCAAGCACGACACACTATTCCAAGTGTTTTTTCAAGTTGGTTTTTAATATCGTCTATGCTAAACTTTTGGTTTTCGGTGGATATTATTAGCGGACTACTCACGCCAATTTCTAGTGCGTGTTTTACATCTTTTACAATATCCTTTATTTCCGTTTTTAACTCTTTAGTAGCAACCGCATTTGCAGTAGTTGCTAGCGCCGTACTCATAGTAATTGCCCCACACTCACGACCCATTGTTTCCACAATTAAAGCACGGTCATTGGCTTCCATTGTTTGTCTAATATTGTCTATGGCATTAACCGCATTGTTTACTGCGGTGTCAAACCCCAAACACATATCGGTGTAAAACAAATCATTGTCAACAGTGGCAGGAATACAAATAACATTAATTCCGTTTTTAACCAAACTTGCAGCACCCTTAAAACTACCCTCGCCACCAACAACAACAACAGCGTCTATTTGTGCTTTGTTTAAATTAGTAATTGCAGTGTTGAGCCCACTTTTTGTCATAAAGTCCTTACTTCGTGACACTTTAATGTAGCAACCGCCCAAATTATCTATGTTTTCTACCATTTCGTTTGTTAAAAACATCATATCGTTTTCAATAAGACCTTGGTAGCCGCGCCTTATGCCAATAGGCAAAATATTGTGCGTGGTGCAAATGTTAACAATTGTTTTTATACACGCATTCATACCTTGACTATCGCCACCGCTACAAATAATTCCTAATCTTTCCATATATTCTCCTATAGTAGTTTTATATACTCATCTTTTACAAAAGCATGCAATTCTTCTAGCAAAGAATCCGAGCCGTCTACAAACACATTAAGCTTATAGGTTTTGCCAGTAACTTCGCATTTAATAATAACAGGAATTGTGCCTGCAAAATTTGATAACACATTATAAATATTGTCGTGCAAATTTTGATTTGTGACGTCATACTTTAAATACAAAGTTTTTGGTTTTTCAACCGCAACTTCAGTATGTTTTATTTCTCCCACAAGTGGTGAAATATTGTCAACTAGCACAACAGGTGCTTCGCCGTCGCGAACACTAAGTTTTCCTTTTACACTAATTAGTGCATCTACTGGGCACATTGTTTTAAA
Organism: uncultured Clostridia bacterium; assembly: GCA_934747775.1. GTDB lineage: Bacteria > Bacillota > Clostridia > Christensenellales > UBA1242 > UBA11490. The sequence continues at coordinate 227,533 of CAKVHA010000001.1, read as the reverse complement.
CTTAGCAAACACATTTGGAAACAACATTAGGTCTATTGTTCCATACAAATCTTCTATTTTTACAATACCCATTTCTTTATTAGATTTTTTGGTTATAACCCTTTTAAATTCGGTTACTAGTCCGCCACAAGTAACTTCGGCACCGTCTACAAGACCAGAGTCGTCCACCGTGTTTTCGGCTACGCCTTCTTCGGCATCAATAATTTCATCATCGTCTTTTTGAATCATATCGCTAGTAAAAGTAAAGTCGCTAAATCTGTTTATGTAGTTGCTAAGTGGATGACCAGTAACATACACACCCACAACTTCTTTTTCTAGTTTTAGTTTTAACTGATTATCAAACTCTGGAATATTTGGATACTCTACATTCATATCGTCTTGTTTTAAAACTTCGTCAAACATACTAAATTGCCCTGTTGCTTGGCGTTTTCTATCGGACGCAATTTTATCCACAATTGCAGGGAATACTTGCATAAGTTGGCTACGTTTTACGCCAAAGCAATCAAATGCACCGCTTAAAATCATACTTTCCAAACAGCGTTTGTTGTGCGCTTGGCTATCTAGTCTGTTTAAAAAGTCGGAAATTGAAGTAAATGGTCCGTTTGCTCTACGTTCTGCAATAATATTATCCACAACACCAATGCCCACATTTTTAAGTGCGGCAAGACCAAAACGAATTTTGTTGTCTTTAACACTAAAATATGTTTCGCTTAGGTTTATATCTGGTGGCAAAACTTCAATTTTTTCTTCTTTTGCATATGTTACATAGTTTTTAATTTCGTCCGAGTTTGTAATACGGTTATTAAGCAAACTGGTTAAAAATTCTGGTTCATAATATGTTTTTAAGTACGCTGTTTGATATGTAATATAGCTATATGCTGCGGCGTGCGATTTGTTAAACGCGTAAGAAGCAAATGTTTCCATTTCGTTCCAAATTCCGTTTGCAACATCTTCTGGAACACCACGCTTGATTGCGCCGTCAATTGCTGGCCTGCCATTTTCGGCTGGTTTGCCGTGCAAGAAAACCTGACGTTCTGCTCTCATTGCGTCTAGTTTTTTCTTACCCATCATACGTCGTACCATATCGGCTTGACCTAGTGTGTAACCTGCCATATCTTGCACAATTCTCATAACTTGCTCTTGATACACAATACAGCCATATGTTACGCTTAAAATTGGCTCCAAAATTGGGTGAGCATAAGTTGTTTGCTCTGGGTGGTGTTTGTTGTTTACATAACGCGGAATACTATCCATTGGACCTGGGCGATATAGCGACACAGCGGCCACAATATCTTCAAGGCAGGTTGGTTGAAGTTCTTTCATAAACTTTTGGAAACCGCCACTTTCAATTTGGAATATACCTTTTGTGTTTCCGCTTGAAATTAGTTTGTAAACATTTTCGTCGTCGTAGTTTTGTTTATCAAAATCTATTTCTACGCCGTGATTTTCTTTAATGTACTGAATGCATTTTTGAATATCGTTTAGGTTTCTAAGCCCTAAAAAGTCCATTTTTAGGTGACCTAATCTTTCAATATCGGCAAACGAATATTGGGTTGTAAGTTCGTCACCGTTTCTGGCAATTGGCATAAACTTTGTAAGGTCGTCGCATGCAATAACTACACCGCACGCGTGGGTAGAAGTCTGCCTTGGCATTCCTTCTAGTTTCATAGCAATATCTATTACGCGTTTTACATCGCTATCGTTATTGTACGCTTCCACAAGTTCTGGAATCGCGTAGTTTGTGCCAAAGTCCTTATCGCCTTCTTTAGGGTGATAAAAACCAAAACATTTCTTAATAACATCGTGATGTTTTGCTGGAATATTAGGGATTGCTTTTGTAATAACATCAAGCTGTGAGTAAGGAACTTTTAATACACGACCTACGTCTTTTATTGCGTTTTTTGCCGCCATTGTGCCAAATGTTAATATTTTCACAACCTTATCGGCGCCATATTTGCGGCGAACATATTCAATAACTTCTTGTCTGCGGTCATCGGCAAAGTCTACGTCAAAGTCGGGAGCTGTTACACGTTCGGTGTGCAAAAATCTTTCAAAAAGTAGGTCGTATTTAAATGGGTCAATGTTTGTAATTCCAATTGCGTATGCCACAACCGAACCAGCACCACTTCCACGCCCTGGACCTACTGGAATGCCCATACTTTTTGCCGCATTTATGTAGTCTTGCACGGTTAAAAAGTATCGTGCAAAACCTTGTTTTATAATAACGTTAAATTCACTTTCTACCCTATCCTTAATTTTTTGCGTTATTTCTGGATAGCGTTTTTTAAGCCCTGCGTAGGCTAATTCTCTTAAATAATCTTCACAACTTTTTCCGTCTGGCGGAATATAGTTTGGGAACATATATTTGTTTTCGTCAATATGGTCTTCACTAAACGAATAGTTACATTTATCTGCAATTTCCAAAGTTGTTTCCAATGCGTCTAGGTCATTTGGAAACATTTTTTCCATTTCTTCGGCGGTTTTAAAATAAAACTCGTCACAAGGAAATTTTAGCCTGTCGGGATCGTCAATTGTTTTGCCCATTTGCACACACATCAACACGTCTTGCACTTGACTATCTTCGCGATAGATGTAATGCACGTCGTTGGTGGCAACAGTTTTTATGTTGTATTTTTTTGCGTACTCTTTAAGTTTTAGGTTTACTTCCACCTGCTCTTCAAGCATGTGGTTTTGAAGTTCTAGGTAAAAGTCTTCGCCAAACAAGTTTTTGTACCAGCGCACTTGTTTTTCGGCTTCATCGTACTGACGCTTTAAAATAAGCTGCGGAATTTCACCAGCCAAGCACGCGCTTAAACACACTACCCCCGCCGCGTGTTGTTCTAGCGCTTTTAGGTCGATACGTGGTTTGTAATAAAAGCCGTCACGAAAAGCAATAGAATTTAGTTTGCAAAGGTTTAAATATCCTTCTCTGTTTTTTGCCAACAGCACTAGGTGGTTAAGCTTTGTTTTGCCAGTTTTGTTTGTAAGGTCGTCGCACACATAAAACTCGCAGCCAAATATTGGTTTTATTCCAGCCTTTTTGCAGGCGTCGTAAAAAGTAACGCAGCCATACATATTGCCGTGGTCGGTTATTGCACACGCTGGCATTCCGTATTCTTTTGCTACTTTTACCAATTTTTCTATTCTCGCTGCGCCATCTAGCAAACTAAACTCTGTATGAACGTGCAAATGTACAAAATTTCCCAAAACTTTTAAACCCCTTATTTTATTTATGATAATTTATGTGGTTGTTAATTGCAAACGCGCGATAAATCTGCTCGGACAACACAACCCTAAATAGCTGGTGCGGAAATGTGATTTTTCCAAACGACAGCACTAAGTTTGCTTTTAATTTAACCGCATTACTTAGCCCATTACTGCCGCCAATTACAAACGAAAACTCGTTTACTCCGCCCACCATATTGTTTTTAATAATACTAGCAAGGTCTTCACTTGAAACAAGTTTTCCGCCACCATCTAGTGCTATTATATAACCTTTTGCTTTACTTAGCAATAGGTCGCCTTCTTTTTCTTTTTTCTGTTCAATGTTTGTAATAGTCGTGGCTTCGTCTACTTCTACAACGCTAAACTCGCAAAACTTCGACAAGCGTTTTGCATACTCATTAATGGCTTCTGTAAAAAATTTTTCTTTAATTTTGCCAACCGCAACAATATTTACTTTCAATATTATTTATCCTTATATTTTTTATCAAGTTTTTGTTGTTTAACCCAAAAGTGCATAACCCATTTTTTAGGCATAATATCAACCAAAAATTTTTGGAACTTGCTATATGCGCCAAACATAGAAATGCGTTTGCGTTTAATTGCGTCGCGATATGCGCGGTTCATAACATCTTGTGGCTCATACATTGCTTTATAGCTAGTAACCACTTGGTTTTTTGGATCAACTGCGCGGTTGAAAAATGCGGTTTTTGTCCAAAATGGACAAATGCAAGTTACGCTTACGCCGCGGTTTTTAAGTTCTACACCAAGTGCAAGACTATAGTTTACAACAAACGCTTTTGTTGCTGCGTACACGTTGATGTAAGGAATTGGTTGGAATGCAGCCACCGAGCCAAACTCCACAATTCTGCCACCCTTGGCCATATATGGTAAGCAGTATTCAGTAAGAGCTACAAGTGCCCTAACATTAAGGTCTATCATATTAAGTGTGGTTTCTACTGGAATTTCGTCATATCTGCCAAACTTGCCAAATCCGCTTGCGTTTACAAGCCAACTAATGCTTGGTTTAGCCTTATCCAACTCTGCTTTTATTTTTGCTAGCGCCTTTTCATCTGTTAGGTCGCACGCAAAAAGTTTTAGCGGAACTTTAACATCGTCACTTAATGTTTTTAATTTATCTTCTTCTAAAGCTATTGCCCAAATTTCGTCCACATTTTGTTCGGCTGCAACTCTTTTTAAAAACTCACGTCCCATTCCTGATGAAGCACCCGTAATAACTGCGATATTCATATTAACACCTCATATTAAAATTTTTTTTATTATATCAAATAATAACTTTTTTGTTAAACTAATTAACACTAATTATTTTAAACAAAAAAACCTTATTTAGTTAAAAACACATCGCTTTTAATTAAATAAGGTTTAATCTTAATTATTTATTTTCGTTTTTATTGTCGTCTAATTTGTTTTCATCCGCATTAATAGGTTTAACGCTATCTAGCGTTATATTTTTGGGTTCAATCACTTCTACTCTTAACTTGTTTAATTTAACATCATCTGTTTTTTCTTCGGTTTTAACCAATTCTGCATTACTAGCTTTTTCTCTATTTTCTTGTGAAACACCAATAGGTGCATTTTTTTGTTTGCGTTTGTTTATTAGCGATTTTATTAATCCGTACACAGCAAACACAACCACAAGCCCCAAGAATACATACAAAATTATGCTGGTAAATGCTGGAAAAATTGAGCAAATAAAGGTCATAATTAAGCCAGCAACCAAGTTTCCTGCAATAACGATTGCACACACTTGCCAAAAGCTAAACCCAAGCACAACCCCCACGCAAGTGCCGGTGTATACACCAGTTAGCGGAAGCGGAATAGCCACAAACGCAAAAAGACCTATCACTTTTAGCCAGAATTTTGATTTTGCCTTTTTGCTATCTTCTGCATCATTTTCTATTTTTTCGGACTTTGTTTTTATTCGGTTTTCAATTTTGTGAGCCAAATTTTTAAACAATTTTGTCTTTTTAAGCCAGTTTAAAATAGGAATAAAAACTAGCGCTATTATTGGCACAACAAGGCTACTTCCTAAAAAGCTCACCAAAAACGAGTCTACGGCATTAAGCGCATTAGAGCCCCAAAAATCAATACTCATTCCAAAAGGAATAGCACCCCTTAGTTCCACAATTGGAAGCATTGCAATAAGTATTGTTGCAAGTATTACGTGGTCGCCAAACAAATTGGCAAAAAATTGTTCCATAACTTGTCCTTTTTTAGGTTGATTTTAAGCATTAAGTTGCGTTTTCACACATCGCAAAAATTAAATTTGCAATCAAATTTTAAACACTAGTTTTAATTATGTATACGATTAAATAACACAATATAAAACAAGCCAACAATTAAAATTATTGGCTTATTTTTATTAAACTTCTTTAATGCTATCAAAAATATCATAAAGTTCTTCTTCGTATTCATCGTAGAACTCTACAATATAACAACTTGCCATTATTAGCACGTTTTTCACTTTCATAAAATATGTTAAAATTCCAAGGTCTTCTTCCATATTTTCGTCATACAACACAACGCGGTCTATTGTGCGGCCGTCGGTGGTTTGTATTTGATTTTGTATAACCTTATGAATTCCAAGTTCATCAAGTTGCGCCAAATTTTTATCTATATATTCCTTAATTTGGTCGTCAGTTTCCATAGGTTCCGATTTTGTTATTGAAAAACTTCTTACAATATCGCCGTTATCGTCTAGTTGTATGAAATGATGCATTGTATCTGCAGGAACATTAAAAACCTCATAGCTTGATTGTTTAACTTCACTAAAATCATCTGGAACTTCAAAAGTAAACCCTACTTCATAGTTTCTATATTTCATTTTTCACTCCAAATATTTAAAATATCTTAGTTTTATTATATCACACCATATTGCTTTTTAAAAATAAAAAATAATACAAAGTGTAAATTTATTTTGCGCTAGGTTTGCCATTTTATTTTGTTTTAATATCAACCGCAAAGGGGTTTAGCATTCATTGCTTAACAATTTTGCAAATTACACTAACGCTTGTTTTGGCACAAAAAAACCGCTTCGTTAAGCGGATTTTTTATCTTGATTATTATCTTTGTTTCTAACAATTATTTCTGCTGGAACAGCAACATCGCGTTCGTTAATAAGAGCGTAATCTCTAATATTAAGCTTTTCACCCATTCCGCAGCGTGCTTCTAATTCTCTTGCTTTAAGCTGATATGTGTCGTACTCGCTTTTTGTAATTAGCCCCTTATCCAGCATTTCATCGGCATAATAAAAATATTGTTCTTTATCTATATTACTCTTTTTAAATACTGCAACAATTGTTAAAAAGAAAATTTTAACATCCATCGCAAACGATAGGTTGTCCACATAATAATTATCGTCCTGAAAACGTTTTGTCCAACTAACACCATTTCTGCCGTGTGCTTGACTATAGCCTGTTATTCCAGGTCTAACATCGTCACCATGATAATATTTGTTAAAAAACAACATATCTTTTGGAACTTTTGGACGTGGGCCAATTATACTCATATCTCCTTTAAAGATATTCCATAGTTGTGGAAGCTCGTCCATTGAAGTTGCTCTTAATATTTTGCCAAATTTTGTGTGGCGCTGCTCGTCCGGCAAGTCAATTCCATTTTTATCTTTTGCATTGGTCATACTTCTAAATTTATACAACACAAATAGCTTTCCGCCCTTGCCAACTCTTGCTTGTTTGTAAATAATAGGCCCACCCAAATTAATGCGAACCACTATTGCCAAAATTAGAAATAGCGGACTAAGCACAATTAGCGCCAAGCCCGATATTAAAATATCTAGTATTCTTTTAAAACATTTTTTGTACATTTTAAGTTATCCTTTGAATTTTTAAATAACAACATTTTAAAAAACCATATTATTGGACAAGTTTGTTGCCAATTTTTGTTAACGTTGTTATTTTAAGCCGTCGTGTTTCATTTTTCCATAGTGGTAGCTATCTTCACACATTTCGTTTAAACCATGTGTTGCTTTAAAACCGATTTCTTTTTCGGCTTTAAGTGGCGAAGCATAGCACTCGTCAACATCGCCTGCACGACGTGGTGCGATTTTGTATTTTACTTTTCCGCCACAAACCTTGTTGTATGCGTCCACCATTTCAAGTACGCTATAGCCGTTGCCTGTGCCAAGGTTGTAAATATTTAATCCACTACCCTTTTCCACTTTTTTAAGGGCTGCAACGTGTCCAAGTGCCAAGTCTAGAATATGTATGTAATCTCTAACACCTGTGCCGTCTTTTGTGCGGTAGTCGTTTCCAAACACGCTAAGCTCATTTAATTCGCCAAGCGCAACTTTTGTGATGTATGGCATCAAGTTGTTTGGAATTCCGTTTGGATTTTCGCCTATCAAGCCCGATTTATGCGCCCCAACTGGATTAAAGTATCTTAAAATTACAATATTAAAATCGTTGTCAGCCCTGTAAACATCTTGCAAAATTTCTTCTATCATTAATTTTGTTCTGCCGTACGGATTGGTTGCCGACAAAGGAAAATCTTCGGTTATTGGCATTTTTTCTGCTTTTCCGTAAACTGTTGCAGACGAGCTAAAAATAAGGTTTTTAGAATTGTATTTTTGCATACATTTAATTAGGTTGATGGTACTAACCAAATTGTTTTCATAATACATTACAGGTTTTGCAACACTCTCTCCTACCGCTTTAAAACCAGCAAAATGAATGGTTGCATCAATATTTTCGTTTTTAAACAAGTCGTCCAACTTATCATAGTCACACAAGTCGATTTTATAAAACTTCACTTTTTTGCCAGTGATTTTTTCAATAGCATCTAGCACATCAATGCTAGAATTGCTTAAGTTGTCCGCAATAACAACTTCGTGCCCCTTGTTAATAAGCTCCACCGCCGTGTGCGAACCAATAAATCCAAGCCCGCCAGTACACAATATTTTCATCTTCACTCTCTCCTTTATTCCCCACATTTTTATTTATATTATCATATCTTAGCTATTTCAACCAACTATTTATCTGTATTTTCATCTTTATTCACAGATTTTTCATCATTTTCTACAATGTTATTGTCTGTCCCGCTACCATTGCTTTCATTATTTTGGTTTTCACTTTCTTCTAAATTTTCTAAGAAAGCTTCATCTTTAATAATATCACAATTATTTTCAATCACTTGTTCAGCTAAATCACAAGGTTGCTCAAATATTGTTTTCTCAACAACATTTACCTTTTTATTATCTTGTACTTTATGTCTTTTCTTGATGTTTGTTATGAAACTCTTTATCAAATTCACATAATATTTAAAGTCGTTTGTCCTGAAATAAATAAGCATATAAAGAATGTTTGGTAGAACTGCGCAAATTGCAAATTTAATTAATAAAATACCAAGACTATTGGCTTTTAGTAACCCTATTGTATAATAAGTTATTAAACCAATACAAACCATAACTACAAAATTAAACAGATATTTCAATAAATATTTTTTTGTCGACTCTTTAAAATAATATTTATTTAAAACATACGGTTCAACCCACAAATTAATAAGCACATTGCTTAATATGGTTCCTATAATAATACCTGCAAGCCCAATAAATTTTGCCAAAACAATAGATGATACTAAATTTAACAACGCTTCTGCAAGTGGTCTGAATCTATCTTGATAAAATAATCCAGAGCACTCCTTAAAAATCTGAACAATGAATCTGGATTGATTAAAATAAAAGTTTAAACTTACAAGCAAAATAATGTATTTATCGAATAACAAACTTCCACTTGTGCCCTTTGTTAAGACAACATCTATAAAAGGATCTGATAAACAGAAAATTGCTATAGTACAAAAAGAAACCAGCCACATATATAAAAAGTTTAACTTTTTAAAAATATCTATATTCTTTTCTCTGTTTTTTAGTGCTATATGATTCCCTACACTCCCCCTTATGGAACTTAAAAAGAACCCTAGCATAGAAGAAACCGCAGAAGTAATTAAAAGATAGTTGGAGTATTTACCTAGCGATGTTGCACCTAAAAAAATGTATATAAGCAAACTATCAGTACCATATACAACAACTCCGCCCAATTTATGGAAGAACATTGCAAAGATGTCTTTCTTAATATGATTAACATCTTCCTTAGGCAAATTGGTTTTAGGAAGTTTCACATACTCCGAATATTTCTTTTGGGTTATTGCAAATACAAGCAAATTGTTTAGCAATCCCATTATTCCAATTAATCCTATGTATAGATAATAAGATTTAAAAAGTAACAAATCCAAAAACTGACATACCGGTAAAAGCACATTAATTAAAATATTTACCTTAGATTCTATATCATTTCTTTGGCTCGTATACAACAATGCACGCCTATGCGAAAAGAAATAAGTAATCACCGAATTAATTAAAAAAATTAAATATACAATTACAATGTTTTCTTGCACATCCGGCGCTTTGGTTTTAAAGTAGCCCATAAATGGAATTATAGCTAAACCAACAACTAACACAACACAACCAATTATTGCATAACATTTTTTATAGAATTTAAGTAATTGTCTAACTTTTTCCACATCATTTTCAGCCATTGGCTTGTACATTGCGAAAACAATTACAGCTCCAAAACCCAGTTCGGCAAAAGATAAAATAGATAATATATTGGTAAAAAGTGAATTAAGTCCTAAATAATCAGTCCCCAAATAGTATATAAAATATCTTCGAACTGCAAAACTCAATACAATTTGAATAAAGTATGCCAACATAGAAAATACTATATTTCTTATTGAATTTTTCTTTCGTGACTCAGTATTAACCATACGACCCCTTTATTTCAACTTTAATTTTATAAGAATTGCTAAAATCGTTGATTTAATATTAGATTGATATCTATTAAAATGCATTATCTTTATAAATTTTAAATTCTTTTTTACAAAACATTGTTTTTCTTTATCTAGATTTTTCAATTTTAAATTGTTTGATCTTAGAATATAATAAACATTCAAAATCATTCCAACATAAAAATAATCTAATTGTTTTCTGTATTTATCTGCAAAATACTTTTCCATATATGGAACTATTTGGAACAAATAATCAATTTTCTTTAGACTAACAGAACTCGTGAACGAAGTGTCGTTTTCATAATAATTGTACAAATACTCATCGATGTAGCTTATTTTCGGGTTCTTCTCAAACACTTGCATCATAAACAAAAAATCTTCAGAATATTTTAACTCACTATTGAACTCCAAACCATCAATAACTTTTTTTCTAAACAATATTCTCCAAACACTTCCCATAATGGAAGATTTATATAACATTTTTTTCTTCTTTTTTGTTTTATCCCCAATAAAATATTTTAATCTATCACAATCATTCAAGTTTTTAATGTTATATTCATTGATATATATTGTTTCATCTGCTTTGATTTTTTTATATTTACTATAAACAAGATCATACCCATCAAGACTATTTACCAAAACATCAATCATCCTACTTTCTATTGTATCGTCCGCATCGACAAACATTATATAATCACCCTTTGCAACAGACAGTCCCATATTTCGGGCTGCGGACACTCCACCATTTGCTTTGCTAATAACAACCAAACGATCGTCTCTTTCTTTCATTTCGTTACAAATTTTCAAAGTATTATCTTTAGAACCATCATCAACAACAATTATTTCCAAATCCTTATAACTTTGAGCAGATATTGAATCAACACATCTTTTAATATATTTCTCAGCATTATAAGCGGGAATTATTACACTCACCTTTTTATCCATTTTATTCCTCAAAATCTATTAGGTTTGGATTTTCATCCAATATTGATTCATATTGTTCAAGACTTCCAAATTTTCCTTCTGGATCCAGCTTCATATATCGTTTATATTTACTTTGTCTCGCTTCTTCAGTTGCCCAACCATAATGCTTAATTTTCACATCAACATTTACATTATTTAAAAGGGAAATATTTTTAGGAAAAGTGCCGCAATGTTGATTTGTTTTTCTAAACTTTGGTTTAATTTTAGGCTGATATCTTACTAAGTATGGTCTATATGATGTATGTGCCTTCCATAACCTATCACTTCTGTACTGTGTTTTATTCCAAAAATCATAATATCTAAAGTTAAAAACATCCACATCTGTCATTTTAACCATTGCTTGCAATTTTTCCTTAAAAGACTTCTCCGGAATTTCATCAGCATCTAATGTTAGTATCCATGTTGGATTCAACTTTACTGTTTCATCCCATTGTTTTTTTCTAAGTTTGTATTCTTCCGCAAACATTGATTTCTCGTTTTTTACAATTGTGTGAGGGAATCCACTTAAAATTGTCTCACATTCTTCTACTGTGTTATCTGTCGACGCATCATCTATAATTAAAATATCATCAACATAATTCATTGCATCTCGTAAAATATCTTTTAAGTATTTATTTTCCTCGTTATGTACAACCATTGAAAGTACAACTTTGTTTTCTTTTTTTACAACTCTCTTGTGTTTATATATCCATGCAACAATCTTTTTTGCGAAACTTTTTAACGATTTTTTTAGATTAATTCTTTTACTAAAAATCTTCTTTAATCTATTTTTTATTTTATAGAAAACAGTATTTCCTTTACCCTTTGATTTACACATATCCCACAAGAATCCGCTTTTTTTAAACTCTTGCACTCTATTTAAATATTCTTCTCTATAAATATGATATGCTGGGTATACCGTATCAACATATAGTTTAAAACCAAGCGACGCTGCTCTAATACAAAAATGTCTATCTTCTCCCCAGAACGAAACATTGCTTAGTATAGAAAAATTAACACCAGATGATATTGCCTTTTTAGATAAAAGTGTACAAGCACCAAGTCCACCCACCTCATAGATTCCAGGAATTTTCATTGTTGTTACAAAATCGGAAATAGCTTTATTTATCTGGCTTTTTGTTTTTTTAGGCTCATCCCAATCTTTAATAGTATAAGAGTTCTCATCTTGAAGCCACACTTGTGGATACAACAAGCCCCCAACAACCCACTCAGTCCAAAAGACATTTGAAATAATATCTTTGTTTCGAGACAGTAATTGAGTTAGCGTCTTCTTATTAAGTACAATATCAGAATCTATAAAAAACAAATAATCAAAGTCGTTTTCTTTTGCGTAATCTATAATTTTATTTTTTAGTTCTGCAACTTTTTGAATTAAATCCTTCTTCCAGTTATGGCTTTTCTTATCACATTTGTAAATTGTATTTGAAACCTCATAAATATCTTTAGAATTAACAATTACTACATTATCATTATTCTCCTTAAATTTATTCAGTAATAAAGAAGACTCATTATCACTGTTATCGTCTACAAAAAAATAAGAAACATCTACATCGTTTTTTTCTAATTCGGTTAATGATAATAAAAATTCTTTTAAAATATTTGGTTTTTGCCTAACCGGTGTTCCTATTAAAACTTTTTTCATATAACTCCTTCCTTTTAATAATTATTCACATCTAAGCAATTATAGTTAATCTTCAAACTTTTTTTAAAAACCTAAAAATTATCTGCACATTATGAGACATCCCATCGTTTTATTTCGTAATCAGGGCAATTTTTTTCCAACTTTCAATACACTTTTCAGCAAGCGGTGTCAAGAGTTTTCCTCCAACCCATACATAATGAATTATTTTAGGTATCATTCTGAAATTTCTCCTTTATTGAGTTTATTAATTTTATAATCATATTTTTAAGCACACAAACAAAAACCGTAAAACCTGCCACAACAAGCAATGTTATAATTATTTTAAAACCAATACTCACTTTGTTTAACGCGGTTAATATAGATAATGGTCCCAATATAAATATCTGGTGTGTAAGATAAACATCGTATGAATATTTATCTGAAAAATTCAGAATAGTTCTTACAACTTTTAGTTTCAAAAGACCTTGTAAGCAAAACTTAATAACAATAAAAAGTATCATAAAACTAAGAAGAGCGTTGATATCTCTAATAAAATATTCCAAGTCTTGAACATTAAAGAAATAAAACGGGAATTTTTTTATCAGATTTAAAAGTATATCACGCTTATAAAATTTAATGTAGTGACCAACTAAGGAACCAATTATAGTAAGTACTATGAACACATAACGAATTTTTTTGTTTTCTGTAAAATCCTTTGCAAACAAAAACGGTACAATAAAACACATACTCCATGCAACATCAAAACTGCTAAAATAAAATTTAATAACTAATGAGATTATAAAACAAATGACAACTTTAAGAATTACCCCCCCAGCAGGTTTAATTCTTGAACAGGAATCTACGATTGCGGCCAATATTGGCGTTAATAAATAACAAAAAATTATTAAACTAATATACCAAAAATGCTCGCATCCTGGTATTCTAAAAAAGGCAAAATAAAACTTAATTATTTGTTGTGCATTAAAATTATTGCCTCGTGCTATTTTGTTTAACAACAACACCAATGTTACTACTATAAAATAATCAAAAACTAATTTCCATAAGTTTTTTAAAAATTTTTTTCCATCGCATTTTTCATATTTTAAGCCATACAAAAAACCTGACAAAATTAAGAAAAACTGTACACCTATATTTAAAATAAATGCCCATTTGTTGTTATAGTACTGTAAAATATGACACGCCACTATAAAGCAGATACTAATTAGTCTAATCACACTAAGTTCATATTGCTTTGTTGTCGATTGTTCTTTCTGTTCTACTTCATTATTCATTAATTAAAAGACTCTTTTCTAATATATCGGCAATTTGTTTGCTTGCAGTTCCGTCACCATAAGGATTTTGCGCCTTGCTCATTTTGTCATATTCTTTTTTGTTTTCCAACAACAGCTTAAAATTCTCATAAATCACACTTTCATTTGTTCCAACCAATTTCAATGTTCCCGCTTTAATACCTTCTGGTCTTTCAGTGGTATCACGCATAACAAGCACTGGCTTTCCTAGTGATGGAGCCTCTTCTTGAATTCCACCACTATCAGTAAGAATTAAATAACTACGTGAAAGAAAATTATGAAAATCCACCACTTCAAGTGGTTCAATTATTCTAATGCGATCATCGTTACCCAAAATTTTATTAGCAATCTCTCTTACGAGCGGATTCATATGAATAGGATAAATCACTTTAACATCGCTATGTTCGTCAACAATCCTTCTAATTGCTCTAAACATATTTTCCATTGGTTCGCCTAAATTTTCTCTACGATGTGCAGTAAGCATAATAAGGCGTGATCCTTTTGCCCACTCCAAATTTTCGTTATAATAATTTTCACGAACAGTTGTTTTTAAAGCATCAATGGCGGTGTTTCCCGTTATAAAAATTGTTTTTGGATCCTTGCCTTCGTTTAGCAAGTTTTGTTTTGATAGTTCTGTTGGACAAAAATTAAATTTTGAAACAATACTAACAGCCTGTCTATTAAACTCCTCAGGCCAAGGCGATTCCAAATTATATGTACGTAATCCAGCCTCAACATGCCCAATAGGGATATGCAAATAGAAACAAGCCAAAGCAGTAACAAATGTTGTGGATGTATCACCATGAACTAAAACAACATCAGGCTTTTCTTTTTCCAAAACCGCTTTAATTCTTTCCAAAATATTTATGGTAACATCAAACAAACTTTGTTTTTCCTTCATAATATCTAAATCATAATCAGGTTTAACATCAAAAACACTTAAAACTTGGTGCAACATTTCCCTATGCTGACCAGTTACACAAACAACAGTTTGAAGGTTGTTTCTTGTTTTTAATTCTTTAACCAAAGGACACATCTTAATCGCTTCCGGTCTCGTTCCAAATACCAACATTACTTTTTTACTCATTTATTAATCTCTCCAATTTATTTTTTATCTCTTTGTTATCATAACTATAACTCTTAAGTTTTTTTTCAAACTCCTTAATTATAGCTGGCTTTTCCATTATTTTTTTTAATTCTTTGTAAATCCCTTGTTCGCTATTTTCACACACAATGCCGTTATCTTTAATAATCTCATCAGCCGCAATAGTATTTGTTGAAAAAACAGTTTTTCCTAACAACATATTTTCTATCAAAACTATTCCGAACGATTCATTTAATGAATTTAACATTAAAAAATTAGCATGTTTCATATATGGGTATGGGTTTGCTTTGGCACCATACATAATAATGTTAGTTTGCAAATTTAATTCATTTATTTTTAATTCAATTGCTTGTTTTTCTGGTCCATCACCAATAATGTGCCACACAAAATTAAAACCATCGTCTTTCAGTTTTTTCAAAGCGTTTAAAGTTCTTACATGACCCTTTTCTGGGCTAAGCCTCGAAACTGAAACAAAATTCAAACACTCTGTATTCTTTTTAAAATCACACTCTTCATTAGCAAGCTTTTTGACTCTATCAATATCTATAAAGTTATATATGTAATCTGTTTTCCCCTCAAATTCCTTAAAGCTTTCCAAAAAACTTTTTTCACAACTTTTAGAAACAAACCATATTTTATCAAATTGCTTTAATAGCTTGTATGTATTTGTATTGTTAAGGGCACTATTAATATAGTCATTGTGTATATACACTATTTTTTTCTTTGCATTACACTTTTCTAAAATCAATTCAGACCAACCCGCATACATAGAATGACCATCGATTGTTGTCGCATAGGAAATTGCAATATCATAATCTCCAAGATTGCTTTGATTCTTTAATGCAAGTCTTAATGGCAGTTTATTAGAAAACATCTTTGACCACAACGCCCAAAACGATCTTTTAATAAATGTAAACTGTTTTTTCTTTGTTTCTGCATTACTAAGTCCAAAAATTCTAAATTTCTTATTTGGAACAATTATTTTCACTTTTGGATTAATCTCATTTTTTAATATTCCATTAGAATTTAAGCATAATAAATCTATTTGAATTTTTTCTGAGTCTATTTCTTGATTAAACGCTTTCAACAATTCAACCAGACTCTTTTGGACACCACCTATATTTAAATCCCTAATACTTATCAAAATTCTTTTCATAATTCCTCTATGTATTTCAAGAGTTTTTTTATTTCTTCTTTCATCTTTTGCCAAGAGAAATACTTATCATACGCATCTTTTCCATTTTCACCATACTTTATCATAGCGTTTTTATCATTTCCAATCTTAACGATTGTATCAAAGAACATTTTCGCGTCATAATTGATCGCCATCCCCATCTTATATTTTTCAACAGCCTCATCAACACCTGTATTTTTACAAACAATTATTGGTTTTGAAAGAGCTGCAGCTTCATAGAACTTATTAGGCGCCGAATATCTGTGGTTAGGTATTCTGGGATCATAGGTAGCAAAAAGAATATCACATTTGCTTTCTAGCTTTAATACATCTTCATAAGGCATTGATCCATAATAGAAAACATTGGTCAATTCCTTTTCCGCTTTTTTAACATCTTCTTCGTATAACCCCACACCCCCAATGTGCAACTCTACTTGAGGGTAGTTTTTTATTTCTCCCAGCAACTCCTTTAGCAATCTTGATTCACCCAAAACACCAACATAAGCTACTTTTATTTTTCCTTTCTCGTTTGACTTTAAGTTAAACTCAAAGCGTTCCAAAGAAATGTTTGGTGTATTATGTATAATATATATCTTTTTGGGTTTTGCAGCAGCTATTTGTTGCTTCCTTTGTTCTGTACAAATCACAACAGCATCTGCCTTATTTATAATAGCGTTTTCTTTTCTTTTAAAATATGACTTTAAGATGTTTGGCAGTTTGCGCGACTCTGCAAAATAATCGAAAATATCATAAACGAACTTTTTGTTTTTCTTGTATTTAATTGCCGTAGAAGCAACATCATAATCACAAGCATGTATAATATAATTATCATCCCTTGCCTTTATCTGTTTTTTTAGCCAGTTTTTGAATTTTATAAACTTAGGAATGTTTTTTATCCCTACGCCATACGGTGCCTCTTCTTTAAAATAATAGATGTTGGCTTCTTTACCATTATAGCAATACTTGTACAATGGATCATATTCATTTTTTCTATCCCAACCCAAAACTTCAACTTGATATCCTAGGTCTAAAAATTCATTTATATATTTAATGGTTCGAGAGTCTTTTATTATTGATGTTGACCTTATAATTAATATTTTTGAACACATTTCTATTTACCTCATAATATTCATTTAATCTGAAAGATTGGACTAACAGCATCGCACATAGTACGCATATAATACCCAAACAAACAATGTCAAGATATGTATTATTCCAAACAAATTTATATGGATATACACCATTCGTTTTTCTTACAAGTGCAGATACTAAATTATAAACTGAAGCCAAAACAAGAATAATTCCCATCACAACATCTCTCGCTTCAACCTTAATATCATTAACAATATAAGGTATGATAAAGATTATTGAAAAGAAAAAATATATATTAAACCTATTAACAAGGGAAAACAAATGACTAAAAGTACCAAGAGTTCTTATACAAACACAAATATAAAACAAAATTAAAAATATATCAAAAATTTTGTTTTGCTCGTTTGATGCAGTCTTATTTTTGTTTCTCATTACATAAAACATTATAAAAACAAGAACCATTCCTATCGAATACAAAACATAATAAAGTTTTATTGGCTCCCATAAAATCTTTGTAACAAAATATCTCTCATAATAGCTTGTATTAGTAAATAAACTCACCAATTTTATAATTGGTTCCAAAAACACACCCAGTAAAACCGTTAAACACAAACTAACGCCAATTGTTTTTTTATTCAATTTAAAGTATCTTATAAAATACATTGGGAATAATATTATAGCAGAACTATGAAAATAGAACGCAACCACACAACAGACAAGATAAGGAATAAATTTTCCATTTAAAATATATTTTAATGAAAAAAGAAACACAGCCGCAGCCAAATACTGTCTAACAGCATTAAAAGTATTTCCAAAAAAACCTATTGCAACAAACAAAAACCATGAAAATGAAACATTTGTGGAATACTTGTATATCACTACAGCGAATGAAATAATGGTAATGCTAGAGCATATTAATAATACAAAATTAAATGGCAAGTTTAACCTAACAACGATATAATTAATAAATTCATAAATAGGCTCAAAACTTTTATTGTTTGGATATATTTGTTTAAATTTAAAATAATCTTCGTAATTTATAGTGTCGTAGCCAACACTATTTGCTCTGCATGACGCAATAATTATCAAAACTAGTGCTGATAAAATGCATATCATTTTTTTAGCCGTTTTATTGTCATCAGTTCTAATTTGACAACAAGTTTTCACGGCTGTATTGCCTTTTAATGAAACCCCATTTATAAGCAATCCAGAAACACCAAATACAAGAAGTAATAATATATAAACTAACATAAGCAAATCCTTAGTTTTCTTTTGAATATAAACAAATGTTTGTTATTAAATAGTTTTTATCATTGATTCTTGTTATCAATGTTTTAATATCTTTTACTGTATCATCACCTTTTTTAACCAACAAAACTGACTTTTCTGAACTATCCAACACAGCTTCCAACGCTTTATTTCTAAAGCAATCATCCAATATTAAAACAATTTTTTCAAAATGACCTCTTTCTTTATCAATTAGTGTTGTTAACTCATCGCTTTTTAATAATATATCTTCAGTTAAAAAACACTTTGTATTTTCATCATCAATGTTAAACTTTGTATCTGAGATAACTATTTTAAATATGTTATGATTTTTTGTGTTTAATTTGGCGATACTTTCATTATCTATTCTGTTTGCAAAAAAAGACACTACCTTCTGGTCATTTTTGGATTCTGCCAACATTTTGATTACTCCATCATCAAAACTATCCACACTATCTACCGCAATATCAAAACACTTTCTCAAATAGTCTACACTTTCAGCTTTGTTTTTAATCATTTCAATTAAGAATAGAACACATGCCGACAATATAAAAGCAAGTGAACCATAAATAAGAACAGTTTTTACCTTTACATCCTGCGGTTCTTCTGTTGAAGAATATTCATTAAGTGTATATGCAATTATTTTATCGCTATTAGGAGTCCCTTCCTTAAAGTTTCCAGTAGTTTCATCTATATTTTTTCTTATAACCGAATTCAACTGAACAGCCATTGTTTCTGTTATTTTTTTACAAACTTTTTCTGATATTTCCAAATCATCAAACGAAACTTCAATAGATAAAATATTATCTGATTCCTTTATAATTTTTATCATACTGTTTATTTTGTTTAGTTTAACTTTAATATCACACGCTTTACACACACTAAACAAATAATTCTTTGATTGTAATACAATAATGGAATTATTCATTAAGACTTTTGTTTTTGATTCAACTGAATCTAAGTATGCAACACCTGCTTCAGGATGCTTTTCAGGAAAATCTTGGTCAATAAAAACTTGTGCAGTGTAAACACCTGCAACCTTATTTTTTGGCAAGAAAATCAAAGATGCTAAGGCAACAACAAAAGCCACAGCAAAACAGACATATATCTTTTTTAAAACATTTTTACATATTGATTTATAATCGTATCCCATACACAAACTCCTCTCTAGTTTTCCTTTATGTTAATTACATTTCATTATATATTTCTTCCAGTTGGGTTAAAACAACGGAAATATCATAGTTCCTAACAAAATTTTTATTTCTAGTCGCACAAGACGAATACAACGCTTTATCGTTATACAATTTCTCAATCGCTTGTTTTAGCATATCATTATTGTCGGTTGAACAAAGAATTCCACCTTCGTCCGCACCAACCAAATCTGCACAGCCTCTAACATTTGAAGCCACCACAGGCAACCCGTAGCACATTGCTTCCATCATAGATTTTGGCAGACCTTCGCGATAGGAAGGCATTATAAACACATCAGAAACCTGAAGAATGTTTGGAATATCTTTTCTAAAACCAAGCATTTTTACCCTATCTTGCAATCCATATTTTTCAATTTTTTCTTTGTATTTCTTTTCCAGCCCGCCTTGACCACAAATCACATATTTGATATTTGGATTCTCTATTTTTGCGACAACATCAACCACTCTTAATGTGTTTTTGTTTTTGTTAAGTTCTCCTATTGAAACAACAACAAAATTATCTTCATTAAGCCCCAATTCTTTTCTAAATTCTACTTTATTCAGGTTTTCATTAACTCTATATGTAGACAAATCCACTCCTATCCCATTAATTTTATAAACCTTTTTGGCTTTCATTTTTAGTGCGGCATTATAATCTTCATCGTTAATGGTTACCAAAACATCGGTATATTTACTAAGCCATTTTTCAACAGTTTTATAGATAAGCTTGTTTTGAATTGGGCAGCCTTTAAAAAAGTGAAACCCATGTGCAGTGTAGATGCAAGGTATTTTATATTTTTTAGCAATTAGTCTACCCATCAAACCACCAACTGGTTGCTGACAATACACCAAGTCAAAGTGTTTTTCATTTTGTAAAGCTTTTAACTTTTTAAAACACTTAACATTTGAAAAATGGAGTGGGTTACGTTTAAAGTTAATTTCGTGCATTTCAAAACCAAACTTATCCTTTAACTCATCAAACCAAAATCCTGTTTTTGCACAAACACAACTAACCACAGCACCTTTCTCTTGCAAATACTGAATGTGTGGAATTAAAAATTGCCAAATCATATTGTCAGTTGTTGTTATCATTAAAACTTTTTTTCCATTGAAATCCATAAAAAACCTTAAACCTTTTCTTTTTTATCGCGTAAAAAAATTTGAATAATTAAATAATGTTAATTATTGCAATAAACGTTATTATATATAATAATATAAAAACTCACATAAAACAACAAAATTAGAATAGGTTTTATTGGACGAGCTAAAAAATTATTTCACACGCAAAAACAGTTTTACTTTTTTGTTTATCACAACCGCTACATTTTCAATTTTTTGTATAAGGTTTTTATACAACCTTTGTTTCATCATTTTATTTGCCATTTTTGCAGAACGAGCCACAAAAGTAATTTTTACTATTCGTTTTGAAAACGCCAGCATACACCCCTTTAAGTTAAATCGCTCCACAATTTCGTCTGTTAAATACGCCACACAAAATCGCAAATGTTTGTCCGCCAAAACAAGACTAGTATCAAATTTACTTCTTATTTTCTCCAAATTATTTTCCATTTTACCACCCTTTAAAAATTTTCAAATTCCATTAAATAATTAGTGTGTTATTTAAAATATCCAAGAGTTTTTAGTGAATTAAAACACACATTAAACAACATAAACACCAATCAAAATATATAAGCCATTATAAATACAAAACATAGCATTTTCAAACATTACTGACAAAAACATATACCTTTTTGTCAAATTTGTAATACAATGCCGACAAAAAATATTAATGCGATAAAATATTTAGACAAATAAAATACAATCTCTCATTGCTGTTTCAATGATTCAAAGCAAGAAAAACAACAAAAAACACACATTTTTTAATGTGTGTTTTTCTTTCAATCAATATTACTAGAAAAAAACTAACAAAGTCTATCTGCTGTTTGTTTTCTCTTTGCCCTTTTCATACAAATCTTTACTTTCCCATTTAGTATCGTAAACATCTCGCTGATCACCACATTGAGATTCTTCAGCAATATCAATATGCTTGTCAGCTTCGTTTAAATAGTATCTAAAATCACCTTCATCTTGCCTATCCGCATCATACTCATTCTTTGCTCTATCAATATAATCGTGAGCAATTTTCATACAATCATCCGAAACCCTATCAAGAATATTTTTCGCACGATTAAATTGATTTAAATAAGTATCTGTTTTTATGTATTCATTGCCATAACCACCATATTCATACCTAGCAGCATATACTGGAAGAGCATTATCAACACATTCTTCATAAAACCTATCATTCAAAAACTCACTTGCTTTTGATAATAATTTTTCATATTCAACATAAGTTTCAACATGGTCGCGCTTTATGTTTTTTTCATTAGCAAGATTGTTCATTTCACATTCTTTCTGTTCAAATTCCTGTTGACTTATTTTATCAAACTCATCACCGATACTTGAAATAAACTCTATTATTTTACTTATAATGCCCATAGTATTCCCCCCTTAGCATTGTGAATATTATATCACCGAAACCACATATTGTCAATATTTGAGTTTTTGACAACAAGTAACCATCTTTTGACAAACGCACATAACATTTTGTAATAAAAGTGTTCTAAAACTACATTGTTTGTATTTATGATAAAAAACACCATCTTTATATAACAAAAAGTTTAGCTAAACTTTTTTTGCAAATATTATTTTTTCTTTTTGCGATTTTGGGGAGTTGGGATTATAATAAGGGTAATAATTTTTTAATTATAATAAGTGAAAATATGGAGGAATTAAATGAAACTAACAAAGGAAGAGCAAGAGATACTTGCGGGCAAGCAAGGCGAAACCAAAGCCAAGATATTAAAAACCTTAGTTGAATTTGGTGATGTGTTTGGCGCAGAAGAACTTGTGCCAGTAACAAGCAACGGTCACTTAGTAACATCGTTTGGCATTGGGCTACTAAAACCAGTGTATCGCATTATGGACGAAATTATTGCAGCGGGACTAAAAACACCATATCCGTTTACAGTAGACCCACGTCCACTAGACTACAAAAATGTTAAATGCGGACTATTAAACAAACTAATTTTTAGCAAAATTATGTACAGCCAACAAAAACACTACGAAGAACAACTAGAAAAAATTGGTCTTAAAAACAAGGCAGCATTTACCTGCACTTGCTATCTAAACGAAGTGGGCAACACACCAAAATACGGCGACATCTTGTCTTGGGCAGAAAGTAGCGCAGTTGTTTTTGCAAACTCAGTGCTAGGCGCACGCTGCAACCGAAACAGCGGAATGCTAGATATTTTTGGATCGATAATAGGTAAAGTTCCCAAATTTGGACTACTAACCGACGAAGGCAGAAAAGCTAACTGGATAATAGAAGTAAAAACCAGCAAATTGCCAGAGGCGCAAATTCTAGGCAGTGCAATCGGAATGAAAGTTATGGAAGATGTTCCATATGTAAAAGGATTAGACAAATTTTTAGGCACCGAACTAACCGACGAAGTTGTGTCGTATCTTAAAGACTTTGGCGCTGCAACAGCATCTAATGGCGCGGTTGGACTATATCATATTGAAAACCTTACACCAGAAGCTAAAAAGCTAAAAACCAAAATCATAAACAAATCGGTTAAAACCTATGTTATTGACGACGCAGAACTAGAGCGCGTTTACAAATCGTACCCTGTAATGTGGAAAAACAAAAACGCAAAACCAAGTCTTTGCTTTATTGGTTGCCCACACCTAACCTACACCCAGCTTTTAGACTGGACTCACAAAATAGAAGAAAACCTAAAACTAAGCGGCAAAAACAAAGTTGTTGTGCGCACCATTATGACCAGCGCGCCAGATGTTTTAAACAAATTTAAACAAACCGAAGAATACAAAAAACTTTTGAGCTATGGCATAAAGCTTAGCAGCATTTGCCCACTAATGTACACCAACAACCCAATTGCAGGCGGCAAACCAATTATTACAAACAGCAACAAGCTACGCACCTACTCTAAAAGTAGATATTACAAAAATGACGACATAGTTAAAATAATTTGTGGGGTGAAATAATATGACAAAAAAAGTTTTTAAAGGCAGAGTAATTTGCGGCGGCACATACGAAGGCGAATGCATCGTTTCACGCCAAGGTTTAAATACTCTTGCAACATTCCAAAAATCAGCACTAAAAAATGCAAAACAAGTAATTGGCTCCGACCAAAACAACCCTGATGTTTACGGCAAAAATCTAACAGGCATTGCACTAATTTTGCCACAAACAATAGGCTCAACCACTGGCGGTCTTGTTATTCAAACAATCTGTCAAATGGGCATAAACCCAGCCGCTTTCTTGTTTTCTGGCGAAATAGACTCACTTGCAGCAAGCGGTGTAATTTTAGCCAAAAACTGGGAAAACTCACCAATTATTGCAATAGACAAACTTGGCGACGACATTCTAACCGCAATAAAATCGGGCGACCGCATTAAAGTAACCGCCGACGGCACAGTAACCGTAGTGGAGTAATTAATATAACAACCAAAATATTACAAAAAAATAACCTAAATTCGGTGCTTGTTTTTTCGCTTTTTTGTGGGACTTTGGCATTTTTCTAACGCCACGGCAGTTTTCAACTATCCGAATCCACTCTTGGTAGTCAGTTCTACCAAAGGACATGACAAATATGACCTTATCTTAATATCAATTTAAAAACATTTTTGGATTTTGAATGCAAAATTGTTATAAATATATTAGAATAAAAAAGGAATAAAATATGCAAGAAATAATAAAAATGTTTAGAAATGAATTTCCTTATATTGATAGGGAAGATAAAACAATAACAGAAATACTAAGGAATCCAGACAATTATTTTATTGAAAAAAGAGATGATTGCAATAATTTGATTGCTGTTTCTGTTATAAATAAAAATACAATATTATTCTTTTGTGTTGATAAAAAATATAGAAATAAGGGTATTGGCACTGAATTGCTATACAATTCCGAAAACCTTATAAAAAATAAAGGATATAAAAATATTGTCATTGGTGCGGGCTTTAACTATATAATGCCAGGAGTACCGACAAGTAAAAGATATTACGATTCGGTTAACGAGTGTTTAGCAAAAGAAGTTGATGATAATGCAAGCAATTTTTTTGAAAAAAAAGGTTATTTACACTCGTGGGATTGCAATTGCTTTGATATGAAAATGAAATTGAGTGATTTTAATAAATTTAATTATTCAATCAATAATACAATAAACAATGTAAAATATAGATGGGCTAGCATAGATGATTTAAGTCAAATTGTGGATTGTGCAGATGACGCGTGTCAATATCAGGACGAAAAATTTTCTAAATATTATAAAAATGAAAAACTATATCAAAAATTAAATAACCAAAGAGTTCTTGTTGCTGAAAAGAATAATAAAATAGTTGGTTGTATTATAGTTTCGGTAGAAGTAGAAGCTAAAGATTTGGGAAATGTGGGGTGTACTTGCGTAAGGTTTTCAGAAACTCATCAAGGAATAGGAACTGCATTGGTTGTGTTGGGCACAAGATATCTTTACGACATAGGATTAAAAAATGCAAGTCTGGGTTATACTTATTCTGGACTTGATAAGATGTATGGTAATGCCGGTTACAAAATTAGTTGTTATTATATGATGGCAACAAAGGAAATTGTTTCATAAAAAAAGATGTTCATAACGAACATCTTTTTTTACCACTAGTTTCAAATAGTCTAACTGTTATGTCGTTTTTTTATATCAAAAAGGTTTAGAAGCGGAACGGCGTAAGAGCCTATATATATTACATCTGCGGTTAGGTCTAATTTTGCTGTGCCTGTGGCGGAACAATAAAAACCCTTATCGTAAAATGTGGCGGTTACAACATCGCCCTTTTTAAGGTTTAATAAAATCTCGGATATTTCGCGAGCTTTTTCTTCTTGAACTTCGCCTTTGGTCACTTTTTCGTGTTCCCACTCTTTCATACGCAAAGCATCTTGCAATCCTTTTAGCGCATCAAACGACGCAAATTGTTTTGCGCGATCCATTTGCGGCATTTTACTTCTCACCACTGCTGTGTCCCCCTATCATTCTGTTTCGTTCCACTTGTGTTGCGTTGTCACAAAGGTCTAACCCTTTTAAAACCGCATTTTTGCCGTACTTATCTTGCAAACCTATCACGCTTTTCACCAGCCGTTTTTCGCGTTCGTACTTTAAATTGTCATTAAAAAAACTAAACTGCATTGCGGTGTCCGGCTGTAAATCAAAAAAGTCGTAGCCCACTTTTCTAACAGGTCGTTTTTTATCCACCATTTTGTTGTACGCGGCAGCAACCGCGGCGTAAAACTGAGAATACAAATTTGTGGAAACATCTAGTTTTACATTTGCCTTATCACCTTCGCCCCTAACGTCGCCATACTCCACAAAAATACGCAAATTACGCGTAACAAAACCCTGTCGCATAAGGTCGTAGCAACCATTTTGCAGCATTTCGAGCATAACAATTTGTGCATCGGCTGGCGAGTAGTTGCACGGCAAAATTTGCGAACTTGAAATGCTTTTCGCCTTGGTTTTGTAGCCCTTAATATCGGCAATGGTGCAAGTTTCCCTGCCCCACGCGTGGTCTATTAAAAGTTCCGCATTAATGCCAAAAAGTTTGTAAAGTGCGTCTTCGTTAAAGTGGGCAATTCCGCACATATCTATAATATTAAACCGCTTTAGTCGCTCGGCTGTGCCTGTGGATATCATCCAAAAATCGGTTAGCGGCATATGGTGCCACAGCGTTTTTTTAAATAGCTCTTCGTTTAGATATCCCACTCGGTCGGAGCTGTGTTTTGCGGTTATGTCTAGCGCGATTTTTGCAAGATACATATTTGTGCCAATGCCCACACTACTAGGAATGTGCAACTTTTCGTTTATTTCACCCATAAGTTTTAGCGCAAACTGCTTTGCCGTAAGGTTGTAAAGTTTTAGGTAATCGGTGGCGTCTATAAAGCACTCGTCTATTGAGTACACGTGTATGTCTAATTTGTCCACATAATTTAAGTAAATCTCGTAAATGTTTGCGGCATACTCAATGTATTTTTTCATTCGTGGCGGCGCAACAATGTATTTTATTTGGCTGGGAATTTCATAAATGCGACATCGGTTTTTCACGCCAATTTCTTTCATATGCGGGCTAACAGCTAGGCAAATTGTGCCGCTGCTACGCGTTGGGTCGGCAACAACAAGGTCTGCCTTAAATGGGTCTAACCCACGCTCGGCACACTCTACGCTTGCAAAAAACGACTTCATATCTATTACAAAATATGTTCGCTGTTTTTCCACCTTACTCACTTCTCCCTTTAAATATTACAAAAAGCCAATCACAAAAACAACTAATCAAAGTCGTTTTAAAATAGCATAATTAAATTCCACATATAAAACATATGTTCGATAATAATATATCACACATTTTATTATTTTGCAAATGGAAATATGTGGAATTATAAAAAAACGGCTAGTAAAATTCTAGTCGTTTTTTTAATTTAAGTTTTAAATTATGTTTTTTATATTGTAGCCTAAAAATTATTTTTCTACTTTACTGCCGCAATTTGAGCAGAAGTCGGAGTCACTAGAAAGTTCGGCACCGCATTGAGTGCAATGAGCTTTAGCGCTAAGTTCTGCGCCACAATATTTGCAGAACTTATTCTTTTTGCTGTTTGCTTTGCCGCAAGCAGAACACTTAACTTGATTAACCGTATTTTTGCTTTCTGTCACGCCGCCAGCAACTCCACCAACAACGCCACCGATAATAGTTTTTGTAGCTTCTGCCACCCCAGGAACGATTTCCTGATTTGCATATTCCACAGTATCGCCCACAACTGGAGCAACTGAGCTAACACCAAACGCTGCAAGTTCTCTCATATTAGCACGAGCAACAAGTGTTATGCCGCCAGCAATAAGTGGAAGACCAAAGAATGTTAGCAACACACCGGGGATTAAGTTTGCCATACCCTTAGTTGCACGTTCTTGTTTTGCATCGCTTTCTGCTTTGTCTTGACTGGTTGTTTTATCAAACCAATCTGGATCTTTCCTACTAATATTTTCTCTTTGAAAGTTTAGTGGTTCGCCTAGTATTTTAGCGCCTTGAACTATTTTAATTACGCCAAAAGTCATCATAAACAATGCGACAACAATCATTGCTATGCCGCCAATTAAAAACACTCTTTTTACTTTTTTATGATTTTTTTCGTTAACCACGCTGCCATTTACTAAATTTGCCATATTTTTTCTCCTTTGAAACCTATATTGATTTTATTATAAAATTTTGATGTTTTGTTGTCAACCATTACAGTTTACTAATTAAAATAACACCTTATTTTTATTGTTAATTACAAACAACAACATAAGGTGTTTATTTATTACTTTTCTTCTGGTTTGTTTTCGGCTTGTTGTTTTAGTAAAGCTCTAATATCTTTTAAAATATCTTCTTGGCTTTCAATTTTTGGTTTGTTTAGTTCTGCCAAACGTGCTTGTTCGGCTTTTTCGGCTTCAACCTTTTCCTCGTACTCTCTCCAAGCGTCTATAAACGATTTTCCTTCTGCTTTTGCTTGTGCTTTAATTCTTTTTCTTGCTTCTCTATACTCTTTTGTGCTAAGTTTTTTAGCGTCGTCGTACATTAATGATGCTTTCATCATTGCTCTAATTATTAAAAACAACACAAAAGCGATGATAAAGAAGTTAATAATTGCAGTTATAAATGCACCCCAATCGATGTAGATGCTTTTTGTAAGATCTAGTGTTCCGTCGGCTCCATACACTGGTTTTAGCACTGTATACGCCTTTTCTAGCCCGTTTTCGCCACCTGCTGATAATAGTAAATTAATAAGCGGCATTAAAATTTTGTTTGTAAGTGCCGTTACTATTGCACTAAACGCGCCACCTATAATAACGCCGACAGCCATATCTACTATGTTTCCTTTAGATATAAACTTTTTGAAATCACTAAAAAAGCCAACAAATTCTTTTTTAAAGTTGTATTTCTTTTTCATCTTTTATACTCCTTAATTTTTGTATTTAAAGTTTAGTCCAAAACGCTGCAAAAATCAATAATTTTTTGTTAATTTTTTTTAAACTATTATTTTGTTTTGAATTATTGTTTTTATTTTATATAATATCAATAATACATTATGGGGTTTAATTAATTAGGTCATAATAAAACAAAAAAATACAGGTGAACAAAATGAGCAAAAAAAAGATATTATCGCGTGTTGTTTTGGTTACAGGTGCGTCGTCTGGAATTGGGCGTGCTGCGGCTTTAAAACACGCTAGTATGGGTGACAAAGTGTACGGAATGGCTTTAAATGCTTTTAAGTTAGACGGAATTGTTGAGTTAAAAGGTGACATCACAAATGCTGACGATGTGGAGCGTTGTGTAAATTATGTTATGGAACGTGAAGGGCGCATTGATGTGCTTCTTAACATTGCGGGTTTTGGCATATCTGGGTCGGTTGAGTTTTGCACAATGGAGAGCATTCAAAAGCAAATGGACGTAAACTTTATGGGTGCGGTGCGTATGACAAAAGCGGTTTTGCCAATAATGCGTGAGCAAAAAAGCGGGTGCATCATTAACATTACGTCGCCTGCTGGGGCTCTTTTCCCTATGCCATATCAAGCGTTTTACGCGTCCAGCAAGGCTGCACTTGAAATGTTTACGCACTCGCTTAGAGTGGAAGTTAAAGATTTTAACATTCGTGTTTGTGCGGTTACTCCGGGGGACACAAAAACTGGGTTTACTGCGGCACGCGTTAAGCAGCAAAGCGACACACACAATGTGTATTCTAAAGAAAACACGTCGGTTAGTCGTATGGAGCAATTTGAGCGCAAAGGAATGACACCAGAAAAGGTGGCTAATGTAATATACAAAATGAGTTGCAAAAAAAATCCGCCACCTAGCAAGTTGGTTGGGTTTGAATACAAGGTGTATGCGTTTATAAACAGGCTTGTGCCAAAACGTTTTGTATTATGGCTTCTTCCAAAACTCTACTAATCACTGAGCGTGACAGCCAGTGTCAGTAAAGTGCAGTGATTGTACCCACTATACTCGTTCTCGGGTCACTGCGCGTGACTGAATTATTTATTTTATATGTATAATTTAGTTATATAAATCATTGTTAGAAGGAGAGAAAAATGGAACACATTGGAACTAGGGAAATTGATTCGGAAAGGTTAAAACTTAGAAGATACAGCATTAATGATGCAAAGGAATTGTTTGAAGGATATGTAAATCAAAAAGAATTTTTGTACTACTCTCATCACGAACCTGTTACGCTAGACGAAGAAGTGGAAGAATTGCAAGCGGTTGAAGAAAAATACACAAAATGTGTAGACTATTACAACTGGGCAATAACCCTAAAAGACAAAGGCACAATTATTGGCGGAATACATTTACACATAAACCCAGCAAACGACAGCGCGGTTTTTAACTACGCAATAGACAACCGCTACATCAACAACGGATATATGACCGAAGCTTTAAAAGCTGTAACAAACTACGCCTTTAATGATATGAAACTAAACCGCTTTGAAGGCGCGTGCGTGCAAAAAAACAACGCATCAAAACGCGTTATGGAAAAGTGCGGATTTATTTATGAAGGCACAAAACGCAAGTGTGTAAAACTTTGCGACGGCTATCACGATATGCTAGTATTTGGGCTAGTTAAATCCGATTTAAAATAATATTAAAAATTACTGTAAACAAAAAAAAGAAAAGCCAAGATTGACTTTTCTTTTTTTATAAGTGGGGTGAGTAATGGGGTTCGAACCCACGACCTTCAGAGCCACAATCTGACGCTCTGCCAACTGCGCTATACCCACCATACAAGCAGAGATAATCTCTGCTTACGCGTTAAGTTTTTCCGATATTGTTTTAATTAAATCCGCATCATTAACTTGTGTTTGATTAAAATTAAACATATCTTTAAGTGTAACATAGCCATTATCTAATTCATCTTGACCAATAATGACCACAAACGGAATTTTAAGTTTGTCGGCGTAGTTTATTTTGTTTTTAAATTTTTTATCTTCCAAATACAACTGGCAATTAATTCCGCTCAAACGCAACTTGCTAGCAACCGCGTAGCCCTTTTCAACCGCATTTTCGTCCATAGGAAGCACAAGCACATCGGCAATGCTGGTCTTTTTTGCGGATATAAGGTTGTTTTCGCAAAGCTGATAGAAAAGTCTTGTTAGTCCAATTGCAACACCCACCCCAGGTAATTTTTGGTCGGTGTAATAGCCGGCAAGGTTGTCATAACGACCACCGCCACACACGCTGCCAAGTTCGGGATAGTCTTTTAAAATTGTTTCGAAAACTGTGCCAGTGTAGTAGTCTAGCCCACGCACAATTGTTAGTTTTATTATAAAATAATTTTCTGGAACACCTTGCAAGCGCACGCATTTTACAACTTCGCTTAGCTCATTTACGCCTTCCACAAAAGTTTCGTTTTTAATTCCGCAATTTTGCATCATATTAAGTGTTTCGTCTGTAGTGCCTTTAAAGGTTAAAAAGCTAATAAGTTTGTTTGTAATTTCTTCGCTAATTTTATAGTCGTCTAGCAATGTTAAACGCACCATTTGCTCGCCAATTTTGTCAAACTTATCAATTAAACGCATAACATCTTCTTTTAGTTCGGAAATCCCTAGTTCTTCAAAAAGACCATTTATAATTTTACGGTTGTTAATCATAACAACAAACTCGCCAAAGTTTAACTTACTAAAAATGTTGTAAATAATTGCTGGAAACTCGGCGTCGTTTTTAATAGACAATGTGTCTTTTCCAATAATATCCACATCACACTGATAAAACTCGCGATATCTGCCGCGTTGGGGACGCTCACCACGATACACTTTTCCTATTTGATAACGTCTAAACGGAAACTCTAAGTCGTTTAGATTTGCAGCCACATATTTTGCTAGCGGAACTGTAAGGTCAAAACGCATACAAATATCGGTATCACCCTTATTAAAACGATAAATTTGTTTTTCGGTTTCGCCGCCTGCTTTTGCTAATAACACATCAGAACGTTCTAACACTGGAGTGTCTAGCGGCAAAAACCCATAACTTTCATACACACTTTTAATAGTGTCCTTAATCTGATTAAATAATATTTGCTCTTTTGGCAATAATTCCATTGTACCCGAAAGAGTTCTTGGTTCTATTGTTTTCATAAATTTTTCTCCTAATTAACATTGTTATACCATATTTTTTTGTATTTTCAAATTGTAATTGCCGTGTTTTAATGTTAACAACAAAAAAACATCAGCAACTATGCTCGCTGATGTTTTAATTTTTTATATTCAAAAAAACTTATTTTAACTTTAATCAAGCGGCATAGTAAAAGTTACTTGCCACTAAAATTCATTGGCAAGTATTATTTGCTATGATGATGTAGAGTTAAAATAAAGTTTGTCATAAATTTCTATCTCCTATTGCCACTATGTTACAACCAAAAAAAATAATTGTCAACAGTTTTTTTAAAAAATTTTGTTTTATTTTTTTGTGTCGTTTTTAATGTGTATAATAATTATATTCTAAAAACCATTTTAATTAGATAATGTTGTTTATGTTAATATTATGACAATAACACAGCACTTTTTGCCATAAAATTAAATTACCGTGTCAAATGCGCACTAATTCTAATAAAACACAAGTTATCCAACTAGCCAAGCATTGTATGTTGCGTCCCAGTTTAATTTGTACTTTTTTCCGTTTTCTCTAATGTGTTTTTGTAGTTTTTCTTTAAACTCTCTTGTTGAAAATGCTGTTATATTTTTAAGGTGTTCTTCATATTCTATTCGGTGGAAATCTATAAGTTTAACTTTGTTGTTTAGTTCGGTTTCGGTGTAACTAAACTCATAATTCTTGTGTTGCGCGGCTATGGTTTTTACAAGTTTTAGGTTGGAATACTTTTTTAGTTCCTTCAAATTTAGCGAGTTGTCGTTTTCTTTTGCAGCAAGCATAAGGTCATATTTTTCACTAGAAACACCATATTTTTTTGCGTCCTTAAAATTCTGCAAATCGGTGCTAGCATCTACACACACGCCCAAAATTTCGTTTTTAACAAAAAAGCTGTTTATCTTTTTTGTAAGCTCCACTTCCAACCCCTGGTTTAGTCCGTTTATAACTGTAAGTTTTACGGCGTTGTCGTTGCCATTAACTCTAATGTATCCGCTTTTTGCACATAATGTTAAAAATTTTTCTACAGCGTCGTTTATGTTTGTCCCTAAAAACTCTTCTTGAATTAACAATTCTTTTGCTTCGGCATTAAGCGGTTTTAGTGATGTAACCTTGTGTGATTTATCGGTTATAAACTCCACGCGCGGATTCACTTCCAAACACACATAATGCATATGGCTGCCACGCGAACCCAGCACTATTGCAACAATTCCCGCACTTACAAACACCACCACAACCATCACGATAATTCCAAATTGTTTAATTTTTTTCATAACAAACCACATCCCTATCTATATATAAGTTTGGCAAATTATGGAAATTTTTATACTACAGCAACCTAAACAATTTTATAATTTTAATGATATAATTTTGATTAGAAAGTAAGGTGTGATATAATTAGAATGCTTTAAAAAAATAAATGAGGTACTTATGGATATTAAAGAACAGCTTAGTATGGAGCTTGGCATTAGCAGAAACCATACGGAAAACATTATTGCATTATTAGACGAAGGTTGTACAATTCCATTTATTGCTCGTTATAGAAAAGAGCTAACTGGCAGTTGTGATGACCAAACACTTAGGCTTTTTGATGATAGATTAAAATACCTAAGAAACCTTACAAAACGTAAAGAAGACGTAACAAAACTTATAGACGAACAAGGAAATTTAACCGACGAAATTGTGGATGCGCTAAACAAAGCGGTTACACTAACCGAAGTTGAAGATATATATCGTCCGTTTAAACCAAAACGTAAAACGCGTGCAAGCGTGGCTATTGCTAAGGGGCTAAAACCACTTGCCGAGTTCATACTTGCGCAAAAGGGCGGAAGCATTGAAGAAGAAGCCAAAAAATATATCAACCCAGAAAAAGAAGTTGCAAATGCAGCTGAAGCAATACAAGGTGCTAAAGACATTATTGCCGAAATTATTTCCGACAACGCCGAATTAAGAAAGTCGCTAAGAGAGTTGCTATTTAAAAAGGGCGAAATTCTTACAAAGCTTTTAGATAAAGAAGGAAACTTTACCTACGAAATGTACAAAGACTACAAATCGCCTATTCACAACTTACCTAGTCACCGCGTGCTAGCCATAAATCGTGGCGAAAACGAAGAATGTTTAAAGGTTACGCTAGATGTTAACCGCGAACTTGTAGACAAAGAAATCCACTCTATGTTTATTAAGAAAAACAGCCCATATTTAGATTTACTAACCGAAGTTTGCGCCGACAGCTACGATAGGCTTATTGAACCTAGCATAGAGCGCGAAGTTAGAACCGAACTAACCGACAAGGCAAACGAGCAAGCAATTAAGATGTTTGAAATTAACTTAAAACCGCTTTTAATGCAACCACCTTTAAAAAACAAGGTTATTTTGGGCTTAGACCCTGCGTACCGTACTGGCTGCAAAATTGCGGTTATTGACCAAAACGGAACAGTGCTAGACACCACAGTAATTTACCCTACTCCACCACAAAACAAAGTGGAAGAAGCGGAAGTTAAACTAAAATATTTTATAGATAAAGACAAAGTAGACGTAATAAGCATTGGAAACGGAACTGCCACCAAAGAAAGTGAAATATTTGTGGCAAACCTAATTCCAAAGTTAGACCGCAAAGTAGAATATGCGGTTGTTAACGAAGCTGGCGCAAGTGTGTACAGCGCAAGTAAATTAGGTGCACAAGAATTTCCTAATTTTGACGTTGCTTTGCGTAGTGCGGTTAGCATTGCGCGCCGTTTGCAAGACCCACTTGCCGAGCTTATTAAAATAGACGTTAAATCAATTGGTGTTGGTCAATATCAACACGATATGCCGCAAGCGCGTCTTACAGAAGTGCTAGAAGGTGTGGTTGAAGATTGTGTTAACTCGGTTGGTGTAGATGTAAACACCGCAAGCCCAAGTTTACTAACATATGTGGCTGGACTAAACAGCGGCGTTGCAAAAAGCATAGAAAAATATCGCCAAGAAAATGGCAAAATTACAAATCGCGAACAACTTAAAAAAGTGCCAAAACTTGGCGCAAAAGCATACGAACAATGTGCAGGTTTCTTGCGAATTAGCGATGGCGACAACATTTTGGATAACACTGGTGTTCACCCAGAAAGTTATGAGGCGGTTAATAGATTACTAAAATACTTTAACCTTACTAAAGACGACATAAAACAAGAAAAGCTTGTATTGTTGCCAAAAATGGTGGAAAAAGAAGGCATTGAGAAGGTTGCCAACACAATTAATGTGGGTGTTCCTACTCTAGAAGATATTGTAAAAGAACTTACAAAACCTGGTCGCGATGTTCGTGACGAATTGCCAAAACCACAACTAAAAAGCGAACTACTGGGAATAGAAAACCTAAAACCTGGAATGGTGCTAACTGGTGTTGTTAGAAACGTGTGCGACTTTGGTGTGTTTGTGGATATTTCTGTTCATCAAGACGGGCTTGTTCACATTTCGCAAATTAGCAAAGATTACATTAAGCACCCTAGCGAAGTGCTAAAAGTTGGCGATGTGGTGCGTGTAAAAGTGCTAGATGTAGATGTAGATAAAAAGCGTATTTCGCTTACTATTAAAGATTGCCCAGCAGAGGGCGAAGAAAAATAATATAAAGGAAAACGGGCGTTAATATGATTTCAAGCGTTGAAGGATTATTAATATTTGGTGCAGCTATTAGCTTTGCACTGGGCATTGCTGCCGAGCTAATTGGCTTTCACATTCTTTCGTGTTGGCTAATTGTGGCTATGCTTGTAATTGTGTTGATGCTTGTTTTGCCAAAACTTTTTAGGCGATTTAAACACAAAAACAAGCGCTGGGTTAACTTTTTAAACTTTGCCGCAATTTTGCTGTTTTCATTTATAATTGTTTACTTTATGGCTAGCCTTATTTACTACGCCATTTGGGGACACAAGTTTTGGGATATGTACGAAGTTGTGTTGTACCCTACTGTGCTAGTGTATTTGCTACTAGAAGTTTATTTAAACTTTTTAATTTCCGAAAAATACAAATATCACGACGAATAATGATTTATATTAAATAAAAAACACTATAGGTATAAAAAGATTGTAATAAATTGCTATTGCAATCTTTTTTTGTGATTAATTTTTATGTAAAGTGTCAAAAAAAATAGTTTTGACATATACACTATCATAGGAAAAAGGGGAGTTTTTAAAAATGACTATAAACGACATTTACAACCAAATATACAGCTTAGCAGGTTTGGACGGAGTGGACTTTTTCACAGTGGGATACAGTTTGCTTAGCCAGCCCATATATGGGGTACATATAGGCAACTATGATGGTAATCAGATTTTGGTGGAAGGTGCAATACACGCACGCGAGTACATAACCAGCTCGCTTATTGTGGAACTAGTGAAATACTATTACAAAATGCCCATTGACGGAGGAATGTATTTTATTCCTATGGTTAATCCAGACGGAGTACGCTTGGTACTTGATGGCTTAGAAGGCATTAAATGTGAAAAACTACGCGAGTTTTTAACAAGCGTAAACGATGGTAAAAACGATTTTAGTCAATGGAAGGCTGACGCCAATGCGGTAGACTTAAATGTTAATTTTGACGCATTATGGGGAGGCGGAAGTCAAAATGTGTTTTGCCCTGCACCGGGCAATTTTGTGGGGTACTATCCCAACAGCGAGCGCGAAGTTAATACACTTATTAACTTTACAAACAAAAACCAGCCAAACGCAACGATATCATATCACACCAAGGGTGAAGTGATTTATTATGGTTTTGAAATGTTAAACGCCGAACAGCTTGCGCGCGACCTAAAAATTGCGCAAACATTAAGCGGAGTTACGGGATATCAAATTGTAAAAACCGAAAACAGCACTGGCGGATACTCGGACTGGGTATCGGAATATTTGGGCGTACCTGCCTACACAATTGAAGTGGGAAACGCCAGCCTGCCGCACCCAATTGGCGAAAACCAGTTGCCGCTAATATTTGAACAAAACAAAGATGTGCCTATGACTCTTTTAAACCAAATTAACGAGTTAAACAAGCCCACTACTTCACCAAAAACGCAAGAGCGAAAACTAACACTAGCACAAAAACTTGTAAACAGATTGTCGCGACGAAGATAACTTTAGTAAACACATATTAAACAACATTAAAAAGAAAAAAGCAAGTCCCAACCGCCGCAGTTTTTAAGCGGATTATTAAGACTTGCTTTTTTGTTATACAAACATTAAGAATGCAACAATTAAGATTTGTGCAACATAGTAAGTGCCAAGGTTTAAGCCCCAGTTAACATTAGTGTCTTTTCGTGGTGCAAAGTAAATTAGTGACAACACAAGGTCGCTAATTAAGAACAATAGTAATGCCGCAGCAACAATCCAAAGCTTGCTAACCATAATGGCAAGAGCAAACATCAAAGTTGTTGTTATGCAAAGCACAAAACTATACGCATAGCATTGTGGTTTAAAACGACCAAAGTCAATGCCAAGTTTGCCAGCGTTTACGCAAATTAGTGTTGCAAGTACAGCGCCAATAGCAAGACCAACAAACATAGGAACTAAGATTTCTGCCTTTTTAGTTGCGTATAACGAAAAACCAATTATATACATAATGTGACCAATTGCAAAGCACAAAAAGCCGCCGTTTAGATATTGACCTTCGTGTGGTTTATAGATTTCTTTAAGTGCAAGCAAAATGTCGCCAAGCATACCCATAACAAGACCAATTAACACAAAGAACACATAAAGTTCTATTGTGCTTTTTAGCATTACAGCCACAAAACCCGATACAACAAACGCCACCGAAGCGATTAGTTTTGTCCAAAAAAATGGCATTCCAACTTTTGTACATTTAGTAACAATTAGCCAAATTAAACTACTTACGCTTAGGGCTAAAAAAATTATAGATAGTGCAGTTTTCATAAAAACTCCTTAATTAATTATCAAATATACAATTATTATATATTAAAGCCGTAAAAAACACAAATAGATACTTGCAAAAAAATTGAAAAAACTATATAATTTAGTATTAAAAAAGCAATTTTTGCTATGGAGATATTATGAAAGATTTTGGTGATATTAGATTAAAAAATATGATTGAACACCGCCCAGCATTCAAATCGCGTGCTGTTGTAACGTCGGGAATGCCCTACGGAAACAAAGATATGCACTACGGGCACGTTTTGGGAATGGCGCTTTATGCCGACTTTATGGCAAGGTTTTTACGCGACCGCATCGGCAGCGACAACGTAATTTATGTTAGCGGCTCCGATTGTTACGGCAGCCCAAGCCTAGAAGGCTATCGCAAAATGCAAGAAAAGGGTTTCAAAGGCACTATTGAAGATATGGTTATGGAAAAATATCGCAGCCACGTTGCCGACTGGAACGCCTACGAAATTAAGTTTAACGGTTACTACGGAAGCGCGCTAAAACCCGCAAAAGATTTACACGCAGTTACTAGCGCCGAAGTTTTTAACAAGTTGTACGAAAACGGGCACCTTGAAAAAATGAGCACATATCAGTTTTTTGACGAAGAACATCAAACCTTTTTAAACGGCAGACAAGTTATTGGAAAATGTCCTTACGAAGGTTGCACCAGCGAAAAGGGATATGCGGACGAATGCGATTTTGGTCATCAATATTTGCCACAAGACCTTATAGACCCAATTAGCACGCTAAGCGGCAAAAAACCTACACTAAAGAAAATTGAAAACTGGTACTTTGACCTTCACAAACAACTTCCGCTTGTTACAAACTGGCTGGACTACACCGAGAAAAACACACCTATTAGACCATTTGCTGTTAAGGAAATGCGCGAGTTTTTAAAACAACCCGAAGTGTATATTAAAAAAGACCAAATGGAACTTTATGATAGTGTTAAAGCTAATTTGCCAGCACACGAAATTAAGGAAGATAAAAGCAAAGCAAGTTTTGTGCTAGTATTTACTACTCTAGCCGACCGCGAAACCGCGTGTCAAGAACTTAGCAAGGCTGGTGTGAGATATCGCACAGGCAAAACCCTAACACCTTTTAGAATTAGCGGCAACATTGAATGGGGCGTGCCAGTTCCAGAAGTGGATAATATGAAAAACCTAACCTTTTACTGCTGGCCAGAAAGTCTATGGGCGCCAATATCATTTACAAAAACATATTTAAAAGAACAAGGCAAACCTGCCGATGAGTGGAAAAAATGGTGGTGCAGCAAAGATTGTGCTATTTGGCAGGTTTTGGGCGAAGACAATTTACAGTTTTACGGCATTCCACAACACGCAATGTGGCTATGCACTCAAAAAAACCCTACTGTGCCTGCACCAGAAGGCGAATTGCAATTTAGCAACCTTATTATAAACAAGTTTAGTTTGTTTTTGGGTGCAAAAGCAAGCAGTAGCGGAAAAATTCATGCACCTAGCCCACAAGAACTACTAGAACACTACACATCAGACCAGCTTAGAATGCACTTTTTGGGGCTTAGCGTGGGAAACACAAGCGCAACTTTCTGCCCTAAGGTGTTTAATCCTGATGCAAACCCAAATGAGCCAGACCCAGTACTTAAAGACGGCAACCTTTTAACAAATGTTTACAACCGTGTTTTACGCAGCCTATTTTACACTTGGCAAAAATATTTTGACGGCGAAATTCCTTATGCCGAAGTTAGCGAGCAAGTACTTAAAGACTGCACACTTAGTATATTAAAATACGAAAAACTTGTGGCAGACAATAAATTCCATATGGTCATGTACGAGCTAGACAGTCTTATTAGAAACGCAAACAAATATTGGGTTAAAAACATTAAAGAAGCCGAAGATAGTGACAACAAAGCTACAATAGCGCAAGTTATTGCCGACACGCTTCATATGTGTAAGGTGGCAATGGTATTACTTCACCCTGTTGTGCCAGCAAGCACAGAAAATCTTGCTAAATCTTTAAAAGTGAGCAACAACATATTTAGTTGGGACAATATAGACGCCCCTATTTACTATTTCTTTGAAAACAAAGAACATCACAAGCCAATGTTTTTAGAGCCAAAACAAGACTTCTTTAAAAAGCACCCTAGCCAATTGGATAGCGAAGAGTAATTTTTAAATTTTCCGTTAATGTAGTAAATTGTCGGAAGGAATATAATAATTTTGAAATATGTAATCTAAAAATAAATTTAATACTACAATTATCTAATTTTAATTAGATAAAAACACAAAATTCGCGGGGAAAACCCACGAATTTTTTTATTTTTTAAAACTTGGTTACAAAATATTATTTTTTAGTATAAAATTCGACAAAACTAGTGCAAAAACGGCAATTTTAGTTGGCATTAGGTCGCTTGAAAATTTAAAATCCTGTGATATTATATAAGTATTAAAAAGGAGGGATTACAAATGAACATAAGAACAGCTATTTCAATTAAAGTACAACAACTAATGACAGAGCAAGGCTTAGATGTTAGCGCTCTTAGCAAACTTAGCAAAGTAAGTACAAAAACCATTAAAGACATTATTAATATCACCTCTAAAAAGGTAACTTTGCCTACAATTATAAAGCTTTGTCGCGTGCTTGGCATTTCCGTTTCAGAGTTTTTTGACGATATTGTTAACAATCCATTATTGATTGCAGGCTAACTAATTACATAAATTTAAGGTGTTACGTAATTAAAAAATGCTGCAATAAACTCGGTTAAAAAGCAGATAAAAAGCGCTGCATAAAATCAAATTAATGCGACCAACATAAAAAGCATAATCACAATAATGCAATTTTAAAAAACAACTTAATAACATAAATTTTAATTTAAAACATCACAAAAAAACACCAACTATTTAAAGTTGGTGTTTTTTATTAACTAACCGCTTAAACCTTAGCCATTAATTAAAGTAATTATTAAATTTTTGGTCCGTTTTCGCCGTTGTTATCTTTGTTTTGCTTTTGTTGTTGTTCGGCAAGTTTCTTAAACATTTCGCTGTTTTCTTTACTTGCTTTGCTGCGGTATTTTGCGTTTCCTGCAGCTTTAACAATAGATATAATAACTATTGCAAGCACAGCCACGCCAGCAGCCGCAACAAGAATAATCACAACCACATTAGCTTCGTTTTTAATAGTAACAGTAGCGTCGGAAGTAAATTGAATTTCTCTTAATGTTTTTAGGCTAACTTTTTCGGTTTTGCCGTCGGCATAAGTGATAGTGTAAGTAATTTTGTGGAAGAAGTCTGCCTTAATTTCAGGAACTGATACTAGGCTACCTTCGTACTTAACTGTTTCAACTTTTTGTGTTCCGTCTGGCAACTTATAAGTAACTTTGTATTCGTTTACTTCATAAGTAGCAGCATTTGAGCTAAGTGTCATTTTGTTGTCTTCTGCACCTTGTGGATTACTTAATGTAATTGTGTATTGATTATCGTTTGGAACAACGCTAATATCCATACCGCTAAATACATATTTTCCACCGTTGTAGTTAACTGTAGTTTGGTTAGATTCGGCACCTACTTGCCAGTATTTATAACCACTTTCAGTTTTTTCAACAATAAACTTAGCTGTTGCATCGTTGTACAATGCTTCTTTTTGATATTGAGCACCAATGTTCATTCCGCTATAAATAATATAAGGAAGAATTACTAATTTTTTGCCACCAATATCAATTACAGGAATATTTTTGCTGTATTTAACACCTACAGTGTATGTAAATGTATATTCGCCAAAACCAACGGTTGTTTTTGCTTCTGGGTCACGCTTGTTAGCTGTTTCAGGAGCACTAAAGCTGCCTTTTGTTTTAACATCATCAGAAACAGGAGTAACTTCTACATCGATGGTTTTAATCATATATACAATGTACAATGTAGTATCTTTTGTAAACTCTATAGATGTAGTAGCATCGCCAATATAAGCACTTTCTAAGATTGTGTTCATATTAGTCCAGTCAATAGCATTCCACTCTTCGGCTGTAAATACGCCGCCGCCTTTCTTCATCAGCCAGCCATTGCTAATCATTTCGCACCAGCTTGGATCAGTTGTGCGTTCTACGCTAAGGTCTGCAGCGCTAGGAATTATAGCTTTTTCAATTTTATGATTATTGCCTTCGCTAGCCATAATACCCACATAACCGGTGCCAGTTAACAACTCTTCTTTCCAGCCATTTTTGTCATTACCAATTTTAACAACAAATTTAATATAGTAGTCGTTATTAATAATCTTAGTTTCTTTGTCGTCTATTTTAGAAACCAATTCAACAGTAAGATCATCAGTTGCTACACCTAGGTTAATTGTTCCTATAAAACGATTATGGTCTTCCGATAGTGTCATAAGGTTACTATTATCAACAGTAACTATTCTATAATCTTCGCTGTTATTACCATTGTAAACCTTAAACACAAACACGCTCTTTTGATTATAAGATCTGAAAACACTAACTGTCATAATGAAATCAGTATTGTAGTCCGCATTTGCTGCTGTGATTTTAATTACAGGATTAGTATTATCATCTTGATAGAACCAAGCATTACCGTCCTTATTATAGGTTTTGCCTTCACATACTATTGAGTTGTCGCCAGCAATCGTAACAGAATAGTTGTTAATATTAGCTTCAATTACTAGTGTAAATTCAGCGCCGTCTACATACTCAGAATTGCCAAGCACACCTTGCATAATAGTTATTGTTCCGTCGTTTCCAATTATAAGCTTAGTATCATCCAAATCAACCTTGTTGCCGTTAAAGGTAAGTTTGGCAGTATAATTGCCACCTTTGCCATAACCTGTAGAAGGATTTAATGCAAGCACTAATGCTTTGTTGTAACCCAATACAAGTTTGTTGTCAACCCATTGAACTTCGTTAATATTAGCAGAACCTACGGTATCACCAACATTGTAAACAATGCTGTCAATATTAGTTGTGTCAAAGCTGATCTTAAATTGATTGTAATCAAACACTTCGCTAAAAGTTGCAGTTCTTGTTACAACATAATTTTCATCAACTATTGTTGTTTGATAAATCCATCTAACAAAGTGTTTACCAGTTTCTGGTGCCGACTTATTAATTAGTTTCTTTGTTTTTGGATCAATAATTGTCTTTAATTCTTCATTGTCAATATTGGATATTTTTGTGCCGTACTTAACATTTTCTATAGTAATTCTTTGTGTGCTACCGCTGCTATCTTTATACTCAAAATTTATAGTAAATGCTTTTCTTGTATAACCAACATAAATTTCGATATCTTCTTTAATTATTTTAGATGTAGGAGTAAATGTAGTTGATTCACCTTTATTATCTAAATAGAAACACTCATTTTCTGTTGTGTTTCTAGTAAATGCTTCAGTTGCAGGAACAATACGAGCGTTAGTCATTTCATCATAAGGACTTGCTATAAATGTTCCGTAAGGAATGGTTTTTACAAGGTAATCGCTACCTTGAGTTAATGCGTCTTTATTCACAATATTGCTTGCTTTATCAATAAAGCCAAAGTAGTCGTTTTCTTGTACAGTATTGTAAATTTTAACTTGTATTTGATTACGAGTAAAGCCCGCAATTAAAATAGTATCGTGTGTAATTGCTGTTTCACCAGTATAAACTAATGCGTTTGTACCTAATGTAGCAAATCTACTGTAACCAGTAGTAGATGTGTTGGTCGTAATTGTACCAAAGCCATCTTTAATATTGTTAAATAAAGTAGAATCTAAAATACTGTCTTTGTTTTCATTTAGATATTTATTTACAATGTCAGCATATTGCGACCAGTTTCTAGGAACATACCAGCCTGCGAATGTCCAACCTTCAAGGCTAATTCCATTAGACTTACTTAACAATGCAGAATTAGCAGCATCGGTTGTGCTTACTTTACTGCCGTGTACAATTGTAACTGAATTAGTTTCTCCTAAAATCTCCGCCGCAATTGATGCGCCAGCTTCTTTTACACCAGCTTGAGTTGCATACTCAAACTTAGTAGGGGTAATCAAAATAACTTGGTAGTTGTTAGTTGTAATCTTTGCGTTTTTAGCAGAAATCTTAAGAAGTAGGCTTTCTGTAGAGTAAACATAGGATACTTTAACAGTATAAACCTTTTGCATACCATTAGCTGTAGAATTATCTACATAAGATACTTTAACAATTGCATTAGAGTCACCAGCAATACTGAAATCAATTTCTGTTTTACTATATATTTCATTAACAGTAACAGTAAATGTTCTTTCTTGTGTAAATTTAACAGATGTGCTAGTGCTAGGACCACTTACTTTTGCAAATTGATTAGGACTTTGATTAAAGTCTAATGTATTGTCGCCTACTAGATATACTGTACTGCCAAAGTTTATTGTTACACCTTTTTCTTTATAAACTGGGTAAACAACCATATTGTCATATAAGTTTGCACTACCTGTAGTGATTTCGTTTTTACCGTCTGACCAACAATAGTTTGTGCCATTCATACTGTCGTAACCACGAACAGCATTAATTGAAGT
This sequence comes from uncultured Clostridia bacterium, assembly GCA_934747775.1. GTDB lineage: Bacteria > Bacillota > Clostridia > Christensenellales > UBA1242 > UBA11490. Next base: position 183,135 of record CAKVHA010000001.1, on the reverse strand, counting down.
AGCTTTAACTTGGTCTACATAGTTTTCACCGTGAACTATTTTCTTAGTACCAGTTTTGCCAGTAATGTAGAATGTTGTTGTGTCAAAGTTTGTGTTTTCATAAGTAGAATCAATATTTTTGCCAGGGATTAATTCGTTTAATCCTACAGCTGTAACATTGGTGTAATATGTTGTTGTGCCACCATTTTGGCAGATAATATATTTTTTATTAGAAACAGTAACTTTAGTTAGTTCTATAGAACCAACTGTAGCTTCTTCTGTATTGTTAATATTGTTATACAACGCAAGAATGCCGTCAAATAAAGCGTCATTGCCAAATGCTGTTTTACTAATTACTGCTTTGTTTTCCAACAACATATCGTAGTAATTAATGGCGTATCTATTTAGTGTTAAATTGTTTTCAATATTTGAAACATTGTATGCGCTATTAGTATTAGAAACTTCATTAATGTTTTTCACCACTGCATCGTTTTCTTCGTAATGTGTAGCTGGGTAGATGTTAACAACAACTTCGTCGGCGTTGTTTAATCCCATAAACTCATTATTAAATACAATCTGGTAATTTATAGATATTTGACTTGCGCCTACTCTGTTTATATTGCTCTTAGTAATTGTAAGTGTAAATGAAACTTCCTTGCCGTTTGCAGTAACAGAATATGTGTATTTGTTACTGTTGCTAGCATCTCTAATTACGGTAACGGTATATGCAACACCATCTTGCTTTTGATATTGATATGTAACCGCAGCATCTTCATAGCCAATTGTTTTTGGCATTAACAATACTATGTCTCCATACAAACCTACAAGGTTAAATACAGGTTCGGTTTGATCGTAAGCAGCATAAACTCTGTAAGATAAGGTCAAGTTTTTGGTTTTTGTGAAGCTCATTAGTTCTGAAGTTGCCGAACTAGCCTCTTCAGAAGTACCACCCTTTATAGTAGTGAACAACGCACCAAATTTTGCATAAGTGCCTGTAGCTGTAGGCAAGTTGCCCACTTTTACTCTGTAAGCATTTTCACAGAATGTTGCAAACAACTGAATGTGTCCTGTTATTTCACTGCTAGTTAATCCGCTACTGTTAAACGATACACCATTATTATCACTAACAGAAGAACCCCATTGTTTAGTAAATTTGTACTTATTCGTAGTAACACCATTTTGTTCAACAGCAAGTATAGTTTTATCAATTACACCTTTGTTTTCATAATATTTATATGTTACACCTTCGCTTTCCCAAGTGCTATTTTCATCTGGCAAATGAGTTAATGCTTCGCCTAATTTTCTAATAAGGGTAAGATCCTTAATCACAGTACCTTGAGTGCTATTAGCATCTGTCCAAACATAGCTATTATAGTAGTAACCTTCTTGTTTTGTGATTTCGGTGTTTGTTGCTAATGGATCCATAAATTTGTATCCGTTAGTTGCATCTTTCCCAACAATAATTACAAATGTGTTATCGCTGGCGTCTTTCATATCGCCTTGACCTTTGTATTTAAAGCTATTGCCAGTAATGCCTTCCAAAACACGTTTTGACAAAACAACTAAATATTTGTTTTCAGCAAATGTGTTTTTGTTTTCCGCTTCAGACAACTCAATATTATCTGTATAGAATTGTAGAACGCTATAAGTATATGTAATATCGCCTTGGAATCTATCTTTTGATGTAACAACTACCGTTGTGCCGTCGGCTGCAGTTACATATTTTGTATCTGTGCTAACAACAGTGTTTTCTTTATTTTTTACATCAATAGTTAATGTTAATATCTTAACATTAATTTCATTTATTGTTGTGTAGTAATTAAATACATATTGTCCATCAGAAGTACTTGCCGTAACATAGTATGTGGCTTTTACTTCTTCGCCTACTTTGTATTCATAAGTCCACTTATTAGAACTTTCTTTAACCAACCCATAACTTTCATTTGTTTCGCCAAACACATTTCTATCGCCCATATTAGGGATATAGTATGGTACGCCATTTATTGTGATAACTGGCAAGTTGTGTGAATAGCCACCTTTTACAGTGTACGTAATTGTGTTTGCCGAACCATATGCAACATTGCCTTTTTCTATGGTTGCAGTAATTTTTGTATCATCAAAAGAGTTTTCTTTAAATGATTGTTGGTAAAAGTTGGGATTTTTCTCTTTACCAGTTGTTATGGTCGTTTTGTCAGTGTCCACAAGTCTGTACACAGCGGCATATAGATATTCCCAATCTTTTTCTGCGTTCATTGTAAGACTATATTGTCTGTTTTGACCAATTTTAACAATGTATGTTTCAACATTTGTTCCGCTTGTAACAGTGTAAGTCCACTTATCAGGTTCAGCTGGTTTAGTTCCTGTAGCAGCGGCACCTTTTACACAACTAACAGTATAAGTCATACCGCTGTGTCTGTAAGTATACTCGCCACTAGTGTTATTGTAACTAATATCGCAATTATCGCCTAATAATGTAATGGTAGTGTTTTGCTCTCCAAACAACCAAACTGGAACAAAATATCTTACAACACCCTTTCCAGATAGTACAAACATAGGAGTAGATTGACTATAACCTTCTGCAACATCAATTGTATATCTTAGGCTAGTATTGTAGTTTAAGGTATATTTTTTAGTGTTTACTTCTCCTGTGCCATTTGTTTCTACTACACTCTTGTAAACAGTATAAGCCAAGTTGTTGGAATCAGAACCTTTAATATTATGGTCATAATCAACAGTGTATGTGAATGTTTTAAGAGCATTGCTACTGCTGTCTATTTTTTCCAAATGAACACTAACAGCGTGAGTAACCGATGTAATCGTAAATGTGTATTGGCCTACGGTTGCATCATAGTTAATTGTGACAGTAATTTCTTCACCGTTAACAGATATTTTTGTACTTCCGCTGCCACCTTGTAACGAATCTAGAGATACTATATTTACTACATTTTCTGGTTCTAATTGACTGCCATTTACGGTTGTGTCTTTGCTTGCCCAAATAGCAAATTGTAGCTTTTTGTAATCATAAGCTTTGCCCAACTTAAATGTTAGTATTGCTTGTCCGTTGTGAACTACACTGTCCATACCGCTTGCTTCACCATACTCAAAGTCGCCTACGTTGTCCATATTTGTGTCGCTTTCGGCAGGAACTGTAAAGCTTACATTGTATTTGTTGATTACAAATTCTTGACCGTTGCCTTCAATTTTTCCGTTGTTAACCGAACCAAGAGATGCGGTTAGGTTGCTAGTAAATTTTTGAGCATCAATAATAACCTTATATACATTAGCACTTTCGATGTACTCAACAACGTAATCGCCGTCAACACCAAAATCAACCTTGCCGTTTTCGTCAACGCTAACTGCTGTGTAGCCGTTTTTAGTTTCGTTTAGGTTGCCAATTTGTAGATAACTATTTGCGCCGTCTTTTACTGAAATTAGCGGAACAGATTGTGTATAAGACCTATTCATTTTATAGATAATTTCCACATTTGTTCCAGTAAGCGTACCAATCATTAGGTCTTGTGGAACCGATGCTTGCTCAATAGCGGCCGATTGTGTATCGCCAACAACCGTTGCCACCACTTCATAATGGTTAATTCCAAACAAAGTGTATAGCTCAACATTTGTGCGCATAAACTTCGTGTCGGCCTCAACCAATTTGTAAGTATAAATGTTTTCTACATAGCCTTCACTATTAACCTTAACAGCATAATATTTTTTAATACCTTCAGGTGTTTGCTTGTAATACATTGCTTGACCATTAATGTATTGCATTTCAAGCCCCGAACTAACTTTGTATCCACTGCCTTCCACTTGAATAATGTTGTCATTAGCATCGTAAGCCGTTTTTCTAAAATAACCAATTAAACCTGTAACATAAGGTTTTGTGTTGCCATTATTAAGAGCAATAGTGTTAAGACCTAATGTTCCAAAATCAATGTTTGATTCAGTAGCAAATTTAACATTTTTTATGCTATATCCAGCAGGAGAGAAATCAAACTTACTCTTTTCGTCATTGCTTGTAGCAGCAATCAAGTCGTAGAATTCTGGAACTGCAGGATCTGTAGTATCATCTTCTTTTTGCCAGCCAGAAACTGAAACGTTTACAGTACAAGTTTCATATACAGCATAAAATTTAATTGTTGCATTGCTTGCTTTAAATTCAAAGTATAAATTTTTAATTTCATCAGCAGTTAAATATGTTTTATCACTAACTGTTGACATGCCTTCTGAATCTGTATAAACGATTTTACCAGCATTTTCACCAGTTCCCATTTTTATTTTTGTTGTTTTAGTGTTATCTGTATATATATTATAGTAATCACTATTATTAAACTTGTATCCCACAATCTCATTAGCACCACCTAAGAAATTGCTTACGCCAGGATCAGTACCTTCTAGTACCAAAATGTAAATGTAATTATCTTTTTCTGTACTGCTTTGTGTTAACTTATAAACTTTATAAATTGTATTTTCAATTTTTGTTGTGTAAGTCTTATCAATATTAGTCCATTTTGGAACATGGTAATAAGGAGTTGATGTTCCGCCGTTATTAGCAATAATAGGAACAAATATTGTTACGTTAGCATCAATCTCACTAGTTGAACTTATAACATCGCCAGTAAGATATGTTTTTATGTTGTTTTTACCAATTTCGCTAATCAAAGCTGTTTTTGAACCCAAATTACTTAATGAGCCAATTTTTGACGAATCTTGGAATCCAGTACCTTGGTTAACATATCCAACTACACCAACAACATCAGTTTCATTTATTTTAGATACAAATTGAATAGCGTAGTCATATGTTGATACACCAACAAAACCAAATTTAATATCACTGGCAACATAATCGAATGTGTAGTTAATTTGAATGTCGTTGTTTGTTGTATCGTAAACAATTGTAACATCTATTGCGTCAATAGAGAACAAAGTCCAATTATTATCTAATTCCATAATGTATGAACTTCTAAACTTGTCATTATCAATATCAATAACTGTACCAGTTTTTGGATTAACTGGTTTACCATTAGTATATTGAACAACCTGTTGGGTTTCGCTACCATTTGTTACAAACCATACTTTACTGCCTTCCCAATATTTAGGGTTATTAGAAGTAACACCTGTAGTTGCAGTAGTAACATTTGTTGCATTTAACGCTAAGGATTTAAATCTGTTACTATCTGCTCCTGCCACGTTTGCATTAATATTATTAACATGTTCAAGCCAAGGTCTATATGTTTTTCCAGTACTAACAACAGTCAAATAAACATCATCAGCTTTCACACTTCCTTCAGAAGTTGTACCAGGAATTATACTGTATAATTTACCCTTATAACCATATAATGTTGAGATATCATGTTCTAAGTATGTCAACCCACCTGGATTACCATTATTATCTATTACCTTCTGATATTCGCCAGATGGTGTTTTTATTGCATACTTAACATTTACTTTTAACGATCTTGCGCTATTGCCTTCACCTTCAGTTGAATAAATATCTGTAAATGTAGATATAGGTGCGGCAACACTATTGCTAGCTGCTAAATTGTTTTCATCATTGCTTATATATAGTCTAACTTTGTCATAATTTTCTAGGGCAATACCAAAAACTTTTGCATTGGTTGTATTTGTATCTACTAAAGTCCATTTCGTAACCCCATCAGCACCTGCGCCATCAGTTGTAAAGAATCCTCTATATACGGATACAGTATTATCACCCTCTCCAATTGTAATCTGCTCAATTCCAGAACCAATTTTTGTCAAGTCAAATACTAGTTCATTGTTTGCTGAACCACTATAGCTAAATTTTAAAGTATATACGCCTACAAATTTATTATCGTCTTCTAATTTATAACCATAATCTGTTTTTGTAGCAGTAGCATTACCATATGTATAACTACGGTTGCCATATTCATCAAATGAAATCCCAGCACCAGTTTTATCTATTCTTACTCTTTGACCAGCAAAAACACCAGTGCCTGAGCCATATTTAGCATTTGGATCGTCTGCATATCTATATCCATTAGCATCAAGTACTAGTCCAGAATATGTGAAATCCATTCGTGGAACATAATATCCAAATACATCTGAAGAAGATGTTCGTTCTTTTTGTAATTCACCAGCGGCATTTTTGTAACCTGATTTTAGATAATAACCAGCATCAAATGCTAAATCCACCGATTTAGATGTTCCATATCCAATGCCATCTATTTTTTTGCTATAATCCTTTTCACTTTCACCATTTTTGAAATAAATATGGTCATTGTTAGTGTCGTTATAAGCAGCAGTATCAAATTCAATACTATATGAGTCTTCAGAATCTTTTGTTTCTGTAAACGAAACTAGGAAGTTTTTAGCACCATAAGCTCCACTTATATCATTAATTAATACATTAAAATATAATTCCTTATTTGTACTGGTATCATTAAATTTAGTGTAACCAAAACCAGAAATTTCGTAATAAGCTTTGCTTCCATCAGTGGTTTTGGTTGTTCCTAGTAAACCTTCATCACTAACAGTTTCGCCAACATATATTTTTAAATTGTTGTATAGTAAAGGTTTTTCGTTTTCATCTAATTTAAAGCCAAGCACACCATTAGTTTCTGTTAAGAAAGTGCTTGCATAACCTTTAACATAAGGATATTTTATAACTACTTTAAAACTATATGTAGAATAAGATGTGCTAAGGTCTTTATTCAAAATCTCCATACTATTTTGTTGCGGATAAATGGCTTGTTTATTATTAAGGTTCATTAAATAATAATGACCATTAAATGTCTTGCCGGAACTACTGCTTGCACTATCAACTTTAACACTATATTTTAATTCACCAGCTGCACAATAAAATGTAACAGTAGCATCGTTAGGATATAAACCATTACCACTATCAATCGTTCCAGATTTTGCACCCTCTGGATTTGGTGCTGCGTTTTCTATATAAGCTACTGCTTTATCTTTATCTGCAAACCAGTAATTTGCTACACTACCAGACACCCCACCTAATTCAGGCAAATCAAATGACATACCATAATATAGCGGAATGGTTCTGATCACTTTTTCTAATACAATCGGTTTGTTATTTTCATCCAATGTATCACTTAATTCTATTTCTTTAAAAATTACTTCCCTATACAAATTACTTAAAGAACCACTCTTTACATTCTCTACTTTATACATAGTTTTCATATCTTTAGAAACCATAAAACATGAAAGTTCTGTATTTCTATTTGGCTCTTTATCCCATGTTAGTTTTACCGTAAAAGGATACCCATTACTAGTCTCTTCACCAATAGTTGCATAGGAATAAACAACATTTGCTGCAGTTGGTGTTTCAGTAGCTAAAGAAAATCTATAAAAGTACTCTTTCATATCAATGTTAGAGCCGCTAACATAACCTGTTATTGTGTATGTGTAAGTACTTCCATTTGCAGTTGTATTTACTGCTTGTGTAACTTTATTATATGAAACTGAAACATTCAAATTTGTGTCTTTATCATAAACACCAACAGCAAAATTTCTATTTGCAGCCATAGAACCGTCATTTGAGTATTCTTCGTTTGGTGTTGCCGTATTTACTTTGTCAATCAAATATTGATTGTCTTTTGTTAACTTTATTTCAATTTGTGGAACAATACCATAAGACTGATCCATACTATTTACACTATATGCATTCTTCTTTAAATATGACTCTTTCGTACCTTCTTTATCTAAATTATTATAAGCATTAATATTTGTAATAGAAGCATTGGATAAATTAATTTGTGCAACATCTCTTACATTGTGTACAGTACAAAAATAATCTTCATACCAATCTGTTGAAAACTGCTTGCCAGCATCCGACGAACCATCACTACCCAAAGTCCAAATATAACCATATTTATGATCGCTAGAATTTCCAGTTTTTCTCCCGTTGTTATACGTAGTCAAAGAAGTACTATTATTAAAATTATAAACAAAACCATTAGCTGCAGCATAGTCCGAGTAATATTTTCCGTTATTCAATATAAAGTTTGATGATTTTAAATTGTTTACACCAACAAGTTTTACTTTATCATTTACCGTAATCTTATCTATCTCATAATTTTTACTTGGACTCGTGCCTCGACTTTCAGTACTGCTTGTTTGCAAAAGATCTTTTTCTTGTTTGCTAAAAGCCTTGTCAATAAAGCCCTTACGATCACCTTGTAAGGTAGAAGCATCTATAAGTTTGGAGTTTCTGGAATTTTCGGTCGAATTAGCTGTATAATAATTAGTAGTAAAAATCCACCACCCGTCTTCTCCTATCCATACCGGTTTTGCTCCACTTCCTATTTGAACAGAACTATCTCCGTAGTCAAGCCAGTTTAAATAAGTTCTTTCATCCAATTTAGAATTACCGCGATACTTTTGTAGATTACCATCCGAGTCATTATTTATTCTAACTAAGATAGGATATTTACCACGGCTATCATTATTTAAATAGTTTCTAACATAACTATACGCCCACATAGAGCCGTTACTATCATACAAGTTGAAGTCCATAGCATCAATAACCGATGTACAAACCAAAGTATAAACGTCGGAATTAGCTTTTACAACTTTCCAAGTTAAAGGTTGTACTTCAAACAAATAAGTCTTTGAAGTAATGTAGCCATTATTTGATGATTGATACGCTTGAGCATAATGATCATCAGAATTAAAATGATCTATTACATACTTTCTTGGGTCTAAGGTGCCGTTAACACCAGCAGCATCTTCCATCTTTCTATAAGTATATCCACCACTTGAAGGTTTATCAATAATGGCTTCTGCTGGATATTTTTCCCCATAACTACCATTAACAGTAAACAAATGGTATTTATGACCAGCGATAATATTGTTTCCATTACTATCCGTTCCAGCTATGTTGGAGCCTAGTTTTTGGGTTGTTTTTGCAACATAATAGCCCGAACGATCTTCTGTGTCGAAATTAGCCGATTGGTTAAGCGTATTAATATCCTCATTACTCAATTCTGCAACTTTTCTTTGCGGATATTCGCCAAACTCGATAAAATCGCCTTCTCTCAAAGCGCTTGTCTCATATGTTTTATAAATAACATCGCCATCAGCACTAACGCGGGATTTTGGGGATAGGTTAAGCGAGCCTATGCAAAAAACGGCGCTTAATGCGATTAGAATGTATGAGAATAATTTTTTTCCTTTTTTCATATGTTTGCATCCTTTTTTAAGTTGGGTTGATAGTAAAAAACCTAAAATGTGCCTTAATCGCTGGGGTTAAGGCAACAAAAGGTGTGGGAAGTTTACCAACTTATTTTATTTATTATATAAATAATTTAGCAAAATATGTAAATTAAGTCAAAAGAATTGTCATAAAATAATAAAAAAAGAAAAATTTTTTTATAAGACCGCAAAAAAGATATCAAAATTGGTATTGACAAAGTTTTAAAAACATATATAATAAGACTGTACGATTTTTTTAGAGGGAAAAAGATGGACAAATTAGCAATCACAAGCAAACTTAATAACGCAACAATGATAGAAATGTATGTAAAGGGCATACATAAAGTTAATGCATACAAAAAGCCCGAAGTGAAAACACCTAAGGCGATTATAAAAAAGGTTATGCCACGCGACGCCATTGTGGAAAAATACGGGCAAATGACCGTATCAAAGCCAGCAGCAGCTCGCATTGCAAACAAAATACGTGACTTTATTTTAAATCAAGACTATATGACCAGATAGTTTTAACCACATAGGGCGAATACTACCTTAGGACATATACAATACTGATACTAGTAAAAGTACGCTGACATATAAAAGCCACACCAATTAAATAAAAACCGCAAAACAACAACTTAAAAACAAGTATGTTGTTTTTTTGTTGCAAAAATGTTTTACAAAAAAAGGCAAATACTATATAATAGCAAAAACGAAGAATATTTTTTAAGGAAAAAGAAAAATGGATGAAAAAAACGAAGATTTAATCCTAGGCGGACTTCCACTTAGCAGCAGCGACTTTGTTGAACCTGAAAAAGCGGCAGAAAACAAGAACAAAATTTTGGCTGCCATTAGCAACATTAACAAGATTCACGCCGAACGTCAAGCAACAGCAAATGCCGCAATTGCAAACGAAATTAAGGCTACAAAACAAGAAGAAGTTAACCTAGACAACTACATTTTAAGCAAAGATATTAACCGCAACGACGAGCCTACCACAGTGCAAAACGAAAGCAACAGCGAAGAAACAAACAGTGCGATTGTCACCGAAACCGAACCACAACAGAACGAAGAAATAAATGACGTTTTGTCGGCATTTATTCCTGCCGATATGCAAAGCGAAAACACCGCTCCTACCGCACAAGATGGTGCTGGCGAGCCAATGTTTGTAGACAATCCTGTTGACCCTATGGTTGCACAAAATGTAGCAGATGCTAACAATGGTTACAACGAGCAATCTGCCGAACAATTTGACCAAAACAGCGCTACTCCACTCGATGTAAACGCCAACGAAAACAGCGGCGAACAACCTATGTTTGTTGTGGGCGAAGAAGAAAAATCGGATAAAAAAGGCAAAAAAGAAAAAAAGAAAAAGCACGAAAACAAATGCACTCCAGAAGAAATTAAACAAGGCAAAAGCATTGCGTGGTTGGCATACATCTTGTTCTTTATTCCGCTACTTATAAACCGCAAAAACAACTTTGTTAGACATCACGCCAACGAAGGTATGGAAGTATTTTTTATAGATATTTTGGGTGCTGCACTAATAGTTGTGGGCAAAATTGTAAAGCCTGGCGAAAACAGCATTATTAATTTGCTACTTATGATTTCACTAATCGCCGGCGTTGTACTACTAATTCTTACAACTCTTACAAAACTAGTTTTAATTGTTATGAGTTTGCTTGGAAAAGAAGCTCGCTCACCTTGGATGTGGAACATTAAATTTATTAAACCAATCAAATAATTCGCAAGTGATAAAAATACAGCCCTTTAAAAGACGGTTTATTAAAACACAAATAGTTAGAAAAGCAAATAGAATATAAACAACTAAAACACAAATCAAAACAAAAAAATCCCTAGATTTAGGGATTTTTTTATTATTGTTTATTTGTTTTTGACTGCGTTTATTTTTTGCACCAAATGGATATTCTTCCATCCTTGCAGTGTGTAAGATATAGTCGTGCGACCAGCACCCTTGAACACTCTTTTTGTATGTTAATGATGCAACATATAAGACATAGGCTGTCACGCCCAGTGACTAATTAAATTGAACGCGAGATTCAATGTAATCCGCAAGTTCGTCAATACTAATGCGTTCTTGCTTCATAGTATCACGATCACGAATAGTAACCGTGTTGTTTTCTAATGTGTCAAAATCAATAGTTACACAATATGGCGTGCCAATTTCATCTTCACGACGATAACGCTTTCCAATGCTGCCAGCTTCATCGTAGTCACACATAAAACGCTTAGATAACAACGCAAAAACTTCGTTTGCTTTTTCGCTTAGGTTTTTCTGAAGTGGCAAAATAGCAACCTTAAAAGGTGCAAGTGCAGGATTAATATGCATAACAACACGAGTGTCGCCACCTTCCATAACTTCTTCGTCATACGCTTCACACATTAGCGCAAGGGTAAGCCTATCAGCACCAATAGAATACTCAATTACATTAGGTAAAAATTTCTCGTTTGTAAATGGATCCATATATAGCATACTCTTTCCGCTATACTCTTGATGACGCGATAAGTCCCAGTCACCACGATTGTGAATACCATTTAGTTCTTGCCAACCAATTGGGAACAAATATTGAATATCACAAGCAGCTTTAGCATAATGTGCAAGTTTGTCGTGATCGTGGAAACGCAAATGCTCTGCTTTTAAACCCATATCTTCAACAAACTTTAACGCACGTTGTTTGTAGTCGTCATAAAACTTCATTCCATCATCGTGACGACAGAATTTTTGCAACTCCATCTGTTCAAACTCGATTGTGCGGAACAAGAAATTCCCAGGGGTGATTTCGTTTCGGAACGATTTACCAATTTGCGCAATAGCAAAAGGCACTTTTGCACGCATAGTGCGTTGAACATTCAAAAAGTTTACATATTCGCCCTGGCAAGTTTCAGGACGAAGATACACTTTGTCCGCATCAGCTTCTAGCGTTCCACGCGATGTTACAAACATAGGGTTAAATTTTCTAATAGGTGTCCAATCGCGCACGCCGCAGTGTGGACACTTAATATCATTGTCGGCAATATACTTTTCCATTTCTTCATTGGTCATTGCTTCGGCAGCCACACTACCCTTGCTGTGTTGTTCAATTAAAGTATCAGCTCTAAAACGTTGTTTGCAGTTTTTGCAATCCATTTTAGGGTCGCCAAAACTAGCTATGTGTCCGCTCGCTTCCCAAACAGTAGGGTTCATTAATATTGCAGCGTCAACTCCATATGTTGTTTTGTCTTCTTGTACAAACCTTTTCCACCACGCGCGTTTAATGTTGTTTTTAAACTCAACACCAAGCGGCCCAAAATCCCAAGTGTTTGCAAAGCCACCATAGATGTCGCTACCAGGGAAAACAAAACCCCTATTTTTGCACAAATTTAATATTTTGTCCATTGTTACTTTTTGTTCCATATATTTTTTATTCTCCTTGTTATATATGTTTTTTGTCACAAACTTGCAAGTTTTTGTCAAAATACTATTGTATGTTGTCTGTATAAGCCTTTAAGCATATTTATATTAAGTTTGTTTTAAACTTAAAATGCCAACAATAATTCCTTAGTATATATGCTAAAAAGCAAACAAAAAGCCCTATGCAAAAAAACTTGCATAGGGACGATTATTTTTATAACCGCGGTTCCACCCTAATTGGTAAATACCCACCTTAATTAGTTTTGTTACGCCAAACTTTAAAATGCGGACGCTATTAACATCTCCTAAGCAATCGCCACTTGCCTCACTGGATTTAATAATATAATACGCTTGAAAATTTAAATTGTCAACACTAATTTAAGTTATAAAACATATTTTTTAAGAAGTGGAATACCCACCGCAAATATTAAAGCGCCAACACCTAAAATTAAAAAGATTAACAAGATTGAAGGAACTGTAAGACTCGCTTCGGCATTAATCAAAATGGTTGATGTGCGGCTAACGCTTTCGCCCACACGGGCTTGAACTTCTATAAAATATGTTCCGCCTTTTGTTAGATTAATTTCGTTTCCTTGTTTCCATTCGCCATTTGCGCCATATCTGTAATACAAGTCCGCACCGCTGTCGCCGTTTAAAATGATTTTTGCTTTTTGTTTTAATTTACCAACTTCACTTTCGTCATAGTATTTATCCTTAATTAAATACTTGTATGTTGGAGTGCTAGGAATAACACTAAATTTCACATAAACATCATCGTAATATTTGTAAATGCCTTCAACTTTATCGTAATAATCTGCCGAGTTTGCTTTGTTTGTTTTTGCGTGCTGTTTTGTAGAAAGCGGATATGCTTTGTGTCCGTCCGCCACATCTATGTAGTAAACATTAAGTTCGTACTCGCCAATTTCTAGCGGAACATTTACTGTATTTCCCTTCACATCGTAGTCATTTATGGTTTGAACAACGCCGCTATCGTTTGAAATAACAAATCTAACATTGTGAACTTCGCTTTTGTAATACACAATTTTTTCGGATTTTTCGCGTATAGTTTCATTACTCAAAGATGAAGTGTTAAAATACAAACCTTGTAGCCCCAAATAAACGCGATAGTTACCTGCACTTGTATAGTTGGATATATTGTTGTTGTAAAGTCTAATATCACCATTTGCACCAGTTATTTGTTCTGGCAACTTAATTTCACTAAAGTCTGTAAAGTTGTTTCGCGATAGGTCAATTGAAAACCCATTAGAAACCATACTTGCGCCATTAAAGCTTGTAAGATAGTTTCCTGTTGCTTCCACAACTTTTAGTCTTGTACAGCCAGTAAGATCTAGATTTGTAAGTTGGTTTCCATTAACGATTAATGTTTCCAATTGCGGAATATTTGTAAGCACTGTTGGGTCGATTTCGGTTAATGCATTGTTTGAAATATTAAGAGTTTTCGTGTATTCTAGTGCAAACAGTTTTAATCCGTCTAGCGATGAAATTTGTGTTATCGGCGACCCATCTTGCCTATATGTGCTAAGGTCTAGCGTTTCAAATCTCTCACTATTAAAAGTGGTTTCTCTTAGTACACCCGAGCCACCATTTTTCTTGCTTATATTCCTAAGCGTATTGTAAAGTGCGCTATCGCCAACTTGCGTTTCGGAATACGAAATATTGCTTGCCGCATGCGCAACATTTGCCGCCGCTGGAAAGCTTAGCCCCAAAATAAGAGCACATACTATTAAAATGAACACTCTTTTAAACTTTTTGTTTTTCATTTTTCAACTTCGCCTTTTTAATATAATACTATTTTTTGTTAAAATCTCAAAATGATTTACAATAAATTTATATTTTTAAAAAAGCAAACCTTATTGATTTGCCTTTTTTGTTATGCGTTTTAAAGTTATGTGTATTTAAAAACGGAAAGCGGTTGTAAAAACCTAAAAAATTAGTTCGTAGTTTTTAGGGTCAATTTTATAACTCTTTTTTTCGTACTCATACAACCCATCTATGTTGTTCATCATAGTTTCACGCGTTTCTTTTTGTTCAACACACATATTGTATCTTTTTACAAACTCTTTATCTGGGACAACATTTTTAGCCCCCTTGCCAACATATCTGTTGTAATAGTCCTTATCATTGTAAACCCTGTAGGCTTTTACAAATGGGATATCCGCTTCTTCGTTGTGAGAAGAATGAAGAGTTCTAATCATTTCCAAAACATTGTAATACACCATTTCAAATTCTTTTCCTTGTCTGTCATATATGTTTTTCAAACTAGACATTCTGTTATCAATTTGAACAAGTTTTTGAAAATAATTGATGTTTGGTTTTTTGTGGTTTTTATTGTAAAAGTCGTTATCGGCATTAAGCATATTTCTAATAAAATCTTCTTTTCCATACAAGATTTCGCAGTTTTGATTTAATGCGATGTGCGAAGGGCAATTCATATTTGTAAAACTAACGCTTTCACTTAAAAATTTTTCAATGGGTTTTATAAAATACTCAATTTTCACTTCATCAACATACTTTACTCCCCTAACACTATTCTCTGCTTCGTTTAACAAAACCAAAAGGTCTATATCGGAATTTTTATCATAATATCCCGTTGTTGAACTTCCATACACAACCACACCCAACAAGTTGTCCTTATCTAGCACCCTAGGTGTTATGTGTACAGCCAAAAACCTATCAATAATTTTTCTATACTTTTCATCAATCATTAACCACGCTCCAACGCCAATTTTATTAGCATTAAAAACTTTTACTACAATACTATGATATCATAAAAAAAAGAAAAGTCAACAAGGCTTTTCTTTTTGTATGTGCATACAACCAAAAGGTTTTTAATTATAAATATTAACCTTTATTACAATTTCTTGTTTTGTAAAAATCAAAATTTACAAGGTTTTACAAATCTCGTCCATATACTTATTATGTTCTTGAGTCGTTTGTTTTTTTCCTAAATCAAGTCCCCTTTGATAAGGTATAAATGTAGAGCTTCCGCCCACCTTATAACTAAGTTTTAATAAGTTTGGATTATATTCTTTTTCTATTTCTCTACAGGTAGGATCAACCAAAATCCATTTTCCATCATAAAAGCATTCACAAAAAGAATGTCCTGCGTGATGAGAATAATCATTATTTTGCTGAACTTGATCCACCCAACTTTTTTCCGCTGTGTGCAAAATTGTTGTTGGAATGCCAATTTGCCTAGCAAATGTTGCGAAGACTGTAGCGTAATCTGTGCAACCTGTCATTATTTTGCTGTTCCAAATTTCTTCAGCAGTTCTTTGAAATCTAAATTTATTATTAAATTCGTTATCTCCAAACTTAACAGACTTGTTTATCCAATTGAATAAACTCTCGATTTTAGTTGTTTTAATCCCTTTTGCAAGTTTTGCGTTATAATCACACAAAACCTTTTCCAAAACATATTCATTTGAAACAAATGGATAAGTAAGGACACCGCTTGTTAGAAAATAGTCCTTGTCGGACTCCGATAAATTTTTCACAGTTCACACTCCAAACTTTTTGTTTTTCATTTTTCAACTTCGCCTTTTTAGTATAATACTATTTTTTGCTAAAATCTCAAAATGATTTGCTATGAATTTATATTTTTAATAATATTAGTTAATTATACTTCCTTTATTTTCAACAATAGCAAATCTAAGAATACTACTCACAAAAAATAAAGTGCCACTTCTTTGGCACTTTATTATACAATATCACAAGCCATACAATATGCTGTATTTTTGGCGCAGAGAGAGGGATTTGAACCCTCGGATGCTTTCACATCACACGATTTCCAATCGTGCTCGTTCGACCACTCCGACATCTCTGCATATTTATTTTCACATCCAACATTATACATAAAAATTAGTGAGATTGCAATAAATTCTTTTTAAAATAAAAAGTTTTTTGATATAATAGCAACATAGAGGGAAAATATGCTAATAAATAGGTTTATTAAAAACAAGATTTTTCAGGTTAAATTTGGGCGGTTGTTAAAAAAAATTAGCATCACAAATATAGATAGTCTTAGCGGGGTTGAGTTTGAAGAATTTGTGGCAAACTATTTTAAGTATTTGGGATATGACGCTCTAAAAACTCGCACCACTGGCGACAACGGAATAGACATTATTGCCGCGCAAGGCGATACTACACTTGGGGTTCAGGCAAAACTATATTATGGTCACAACATTTCAAACAGCGCGGTGCAAGAAGCGTACAGCGGCTGCCGATATTATAAGTGCAGCGTGGCAATAGTGGTCACAAACTGGCACTTTTCTAAGCCCGCAACCAACTTAGCGCGCGAACTAAAAGTTGGGCTAATAGACCGCGAAAAACTTAGCGCTATGCTAAAATGTAGCAAACGTGAAAGCATAAAAATTATAAGGGAAATAATAGAAAACGCAAATGCTATTTAATAAGAAAAAGAAAAAAAACAAGGCTCTCACATCAGCCGAAAAAGAAGAGAAATTTGTAAAAATTTCCACGCGATTATTAATGATAGTCGTGATTTTGCTTGCGGTTGCTTTTTCGTTTTTAAGCATTCTTAACAGATTTAAACAAAGCGACCTTACGGCTCTTAAAGAACTTGCAAAAGAAGTAAACGAAGACGACATTGTTACAAACCCATTTTTTGAAGCGGACTTAAATTCGGCAATATTAAAATGCCAAACAGCAAGGCTAGACATTGTGGACGGAAACTCATTTTCGCTAGAAAAATTTAATAATGTAAACATTGCAATAAGCGAAAACATAACCCTAACAGCTGCCGAATTTGGCGCTATGTATAACAACATTTACGCCGACGCGCCCGATAAATACTCTACCATACTTAGACAACTTGAGTTTTTTAAAACCGAAAGCGGATACAAAATAAAGATAGTGTGCACAGTGGACTTTAAACTACTTTTAAACAACCTTGTAACCAACCTAACTGATCTACCAACACGCATATTTGTAACCAGTGAAGCGGAAATAAAAAATGGGGTTAGCTCCCCACTTAAACTAACATACAATGCACTAGACGAAACACTATCCAATCAGCTTAGCACATCACTAAACCAATCTAGCGGCAACACAAATGTGCAAACATATTTTGCAACATTAATAAGCGACTTCATAACAAAACTTACTCAGCGCACCAACACTGGCGCAACAGTGGACAATGATAAAATCACGTTTAGTCTAAAAACTGAGTAAAGTTTGGAATATAACACTCGCTTGCACTTTCATCGGATTGAAAATATCCGTTTTCAAATCCTAAATTCACAACATAATCACAAACCGCATCATACTCCCTAGCCGTTACTTTTCTACTTAGCAGTTTGTGATTTTTTGCTTTGTAATATGGCGTGTACTGGTTCATAACACTAACGATTGTGTTTGTGCCCAAATTGGTTTTAATCCAATCAAACACTCGCTTAGAATCTTCCACTCCATTAGGCATAACAAGGTGACGCACAATAAGCCCACGCGTCATTTTTTCACCATTAAACTCATCGGTTGGCACTAGTTTGCGATACTCTAAAATCGCTTTTGTTGCCACGTCGAAATAATCTTTAGCACCCGAATATTCAAGCGACATATTAGGGTCGCAATATTTTAAATCTGCTAGGAAAATGTCAACAAGTCCATATAAATTGTCAATAACTTCCACTTTTTCATAACTATTTGTATTCCAAACAACTGGAACTTTGGGTTTGTACTGTTTCAAAGCTTCCACAATTTGTTGTGTGTAATGAGTGGGCGAAACAAGGTTTATGTTTTCCGCTCCCATTTTTTCCAACTGCTTTATTAAATCCACAAGTTTTGCTGTTGTAATCTCTTTACCATTGCCAAGTTGGCTAATTTCGTAGTTTTGGCAAAATATGCATTTTAGGGAGCAGTGGCTAAAAAATATTGCGCCGCTGCCCTTGCCCAAACTAATGCAAGGCTCTTCCCAATTGTGGAGCATAATTTTTGCAACTTTTAATTTATTTGATGCGCCGCAAACACCCACTTTTTCGTTTCTATCAATATTGCAGTTTCTGGGGCACATATTACATTTTGTCATTACAAATTTTCCTTTTAGTGAGCGTCAAACCAACTATCGCCCACTTCAACATTAGCAATTAGTTTTACTTTTAAACTAACCACATTTTCCATTTCAGTTTTTAATATTTGTTTTACAACATCCACTTCATCGGATGCGGTGTCAACCACAAGCTCGTCGTGAACTTGCAAAATAAGTTTGCTTTTTAAATTAAGTTCTTTTAATTTATTAAAAACCTTAATCATAGCAAGTTTTATAATATCGCTTGCACTACCCTGCAACG
The DNA here is from genome assembly GCA_934747775.1 of uncultured Clostridia bacterium. GTDB lineage: Bacteria > Bacillota > Clostridia > Christensenellales > UBA1242 > UBA11490. Next base: position 164,223 of record CAKVHA010000001.1, on the reverse strand, counting down.
GCATATTCATTGCCGCACGCTCGCCAAACATTCTTAGGTTATAATTTGAGTCATTAATTTCTGGAATATAACGTAATCTTCCAAACATTGTTTTTACATATCCGTGAGCTTTACAAAACTCAACGTTTGAGTCCATATACTCTTTAATGCGCGGATATCTTTCGAAATATCGCTTAATATAATTGCCCGCTTCCGCCACAGTTGAGCCAATGCCTTGCGACAATCCGTAGTCACTAATGCCGTAAACAATGCCAAAGTTTATTGCTTTTGCACTGCGCCTAATTTCTGGCGTGATTAGCTCTTTAGGAACTCCAAAAACTTCGCTGGCGGTGGTTGAGTGAATGTCGCCACCTTCGTTGTAGGTGTTAATCATTTTTTCGTCGCCAGAAAAACTTGCAAGCAGTCTTAGTTCTATTTGGTTATAATCGGCGTCAACGATTTTGCCACCATCAAACGACGACACAAACATTTTTCTAAGCACCTTGCCTTCTTCGCTTCTAACAGGAATGTTTTGCAAGTTTGGCTCGCTGCTGCTTAGTCTGCCAGTTGATGTTAGGGTTTGATTAAACATTGTGTAAATCTTGTTATCTTTAATAATGTCTTTATACGCCAAAATATATGTTGTGTATAGCTTGCTAACAAGCCTATAATCTATAATCTTTTGCACAACTGGGTGTGCGCCCACAATTTCGCTTAGCACTTGTGCATTTGTGCTTTTTTTCTTGTTGTTGTAACTCTCAATTTTTAGGTCGTCAAACAAAACTTCGCCCAATTGTTTAGGGCTATTAATGTTAAACTTTTTACCCGAAAGCTCGTAAATTTCTTCGGTTAGTTCGTTTATTCTTGTTTCATATTTTGTTTCAAGTTCATTTAATTGGGCGGTGTCTATTTTTACGCCTTGATTTTCCATATCGTACAGAACATCAACAAGTGGCATTTCAATGTCATAAAACACCCCTTTTGTGTCAAGAAGTTCCATTTTCTTTAAATACAAGTTTTTAAGGTCAAACAAATTTTTTGCAAGCGTAGTTGTGTTAAGTAAGTTTTCATTAACCACATCCATATAGTTTACCGTATTGTTTCCATTTGCGTTTATAAGATATCTTGCAATCATACAATCAAAATTTACACCACTTAACTCTACACCCACATTATGCAATGTGTGTTTAATTTTTTTGTAATCAAACACAATCTTTTTAACATCATTATTTTCAAAAACTGGTTTTAATTTTGAAATTGCGCCTAAATATTCTAGCCCACTATCCAACAAGTTTTGTATAAGGTTTACACAGTATTCCACATCGCCAAAGCTAAAGTTTAGTTTTTTATCGTCCAAATAAAATGCAATTTCTTTTTGCTTTTGCAAATCATCTACAAGTTTTAAAAGTTCTTCTTCGGTTTTTATTTCAACCACATCAATGTTTTTTTGTTGTTTAATTTCACTAAACAATTCTGGTCTTTTAATTAGCGAATTAAACTGATATTTTTTAAATAATTCCAACACATCATTGTTAAACGGAAAGCAATATTCAAAATCGGAAAGCGTGTAATCTAATTTTTTATCGGTAACAATTGTTGCAAGTTTTTTACTTAAAAAAGCACTTTCTTTGTCGGCTTCAATTTTTTCTTTTGTTTTGCCTTTAAGCTCGTCCAAGTGTTTATACACACCTTCTAGGGTGCTGTATTTGTTTAGCAAATCAACCGCAGTTTTTTCGCCTATTCCCTTAACACCTGGGATATTGTCGCTAGAGTCGCCTGCCAAACCCTTAAAGTCTATAATCTGACTAGGTGTTAGCCCCATTTTTTCTTTTAACACCTTTTCGTCTACAAGTTCTGTTTCGGTTATGCCCTTTTGCGGCTGCATAATAAATGTGTTTTTTGTGATAAGCTGCAAACAATCTTTATCGGCAGTAAGAATAATGTTTTCGGTTTTATCAAATTGGCGCGACAAGCAGCCTATTAGGTCGTCAGCTTCTAGCCCGTTTTGTTTAACAACCGCTATGCCCATTTTGTTTAGTACTTCTTCCAAAATTGGAAACTGGTCTAAAAGTTCTTGCGGTGTTGGGCGGCGTCCTGCCTTGTAGTCTTTAAACATTTCGTGCCTAAAATTCTTTTTTGCGCTATCAAACGCAACGGCAATATATTTTGGATTTATATCCTTAATAATTTTAATTAAAATGTTGCAAAATCCAAACACTCCATTGCTAACAACACCTTCAAAATTGGCTAGGCGTGGCAAGGCATAATACGACCTAAAAGTAATGTTGTTTCCGTCTATAATCACAAATTTTTCCATATATTTTCTCCGTATGTTAAATTATATCCCAAAACCCAGTTTTTTACAATAATATTGTATTAGGTTTTGTTTTTACTTTTAAAAAAACACCCAAAAAACGAATACGATTTAGCCATTCGTTAATGGGTGCAATTTTTGTTATTCAGTCGCGTAATTATCAAAGTAGCCTTTAATTAAAACCACTGGCGTACCCTTGTCGCCGCTGCCGCTTGTAAGGTCGCTAAGCGAACCAAGCAGGTCGGTTATTCGTCGCGGCGTTGTGCCAAGCGAGATGTTTTGATTTTTTAAATCCTTGTTTTTATTTAAAATAATCTCGCGCATTTTTTGTTCTATTTCGCCGTCTTTTGTGCAGCCGTTTAGGTCGTTATCGGCAACATATTTTAGTTTTATCTCGTTTGGCGTTCCGTTTAGTCCGCTAGAAAAAGCTGGGCTAACAACTGGGTCGGCAAGTTCCCAAATTCCGCCAACTGGGTCTTTAAACGCGCCGTCGCCATACACCATACATTGCGGTATTACACCTGTGCGCTTTTTAAACTCCGCTTGAAGCGCTGCCACAAATTTGTCGCAATCACGTGGGAAAAGTTTTACAATGCCGTCTTTAGATTTATTACTGCCAAGCAAGCCAAAACTTTCGTTAAAGCCGTGGGTTTTGCTTGGAGCGTTTAAAAAGTCCGATAGCAAACACACAACTTTTGCGCCTTTATTTAGCAAAAGTTTTTTGGTACGCGCTCTGGAATGAATGTCGGCATTAATAACCTTATCGGTGTAATTTAAAATTGTGGTTGGGTCGTTTGACAAAATTATTTTTGCTTTTCCGCCGCATAAATCTAAATAGTATTTAATATAATCCATACCTGTAAAAGGATGTTCCACTGTGCCCACAAGTTTGTAAAACTCGTCGCTAGTAAATGTGCGGTTAAAATTGGTTATGCCAAGCTCATACAATCTATCTACAGAAACAAGCGGATTTCCAACTTCGTCGTTTGGGTACGATAGCTGAATAATAAGCTCGTCCACGCCGCCAACAATTCCGCTTAGCAATGTCGAAAAGCGGTTTCTGGAAAGTATTGGAAATATTAGCCCCACCTTTCCGCCGCCAGTTTTTTTCCTAACATCGGCACTAATATCGTCCACGCTGGCGTAGTTTCCTTGGCTTATTGCAACAACTGCTTCGGTCACCGCCACCACGTCGGTGGGTTTTAGTGTTAGGTTTTGTTCATTCAAAACCGCATCTACGCTTTTACAAACAATATCAACCAGATTGTTTCCTTTTCTAATTATTGGAGTTCTAACCCCGTACACGCTTGTTCCTACTGCTCTCAAAATAATCTCCTTTTTGTACTAATCGCAACCGCGTTTTCGCATTGCGGCAAATGGAAAACTGCCGTTTTTAAAACCATACTAAAAAAGCAAAAACGCAGTTACTAACTATGTACAACTAAGTATAGCACAATCATAAATTTCAACCAAACTTTTTGCTTTAATTTTTTTAAATTCAAAGTTTACTTTTTTTCTTGACATAGCCTTAAAAATGATTTATACTATCACTGCAAAAATTAAAAACAATTTTGCGTTTTACTTAATAAAATATGCCGAAGTGGCGGAATGGCAGACGCACAAGACTCAAAATCTTGCGAGGGCAACTTCATGTGGGTTCGACCCCCACCTTCGGCACCACTCAAAGTCTAAATCAAGTACTTAATTTAAGTATTTGGTTTAGACTTTTTTTGATGTATAATTGATTGTTTTAAAATTTTATGTTAAAATATATACAATTAATTAGGAGTTTTTATGCAAAAGAAATTGGTAGATATTTATAAAGAAATTGAAAAATTAAGAAGTTCCAAAGTAATAGCTTATGTAACTGGTGATAGATTAAATATGGAAACACAAATTGGTGCAGATGTTGTTGATATATTTGGCAAACATTTGGAATCAATAGGAAAGGTTAACAAAATTACGTTGATTTTATATACACTTGGTGGTGACACAATGGCAACATGGAATATAGTTAATCTAATCAGAGAATATTGTGATGAATTAGAAATTATAGTTCCTAGAAAAGCAAGAAGTTCTGGCACAATAATGTGTTTAGGAGCAAATAAAATTATTCTAACACATCAGTCTACTTTAGGACCAATAGACCCATCTTTAAACAGTCCATTGGGAACAAAGGTAAATATTAATGGACAAACAATAACTCTTCCAACAAGTGTTGAATCAGTTAAGGGATATTTTAATTTAGCAAAAAAGGAATTGCACATAAAAAACTCAAGAGATTTAATTAACGCATTTATCAAATTATCAGAAACTCTTAATCCACTTTTAATTGGAGATGTTTATAGAAGACAGGGACAAATAAAAATGATTGCTCAAAAACTTCTAATGTATCAAAATTGTTCAAAAAAACAGAGAAATAAAATTGTTAGTTTTTTATGTAGTGATTCTGGTAGTCATGATTACACAATAAGTTTTAAAGAAGCAAAACAACTAGGGCTTAATGTTGAATTAGTCAATGATGATCTTAACACATTAATAAATAAATGGTACGATTTAATTAGCGATGAGATGTTATTGAAAACTCCATACAATCCAGTTCTTGAATTGGCACAAACACAAAGTAAAACATATGAATATATTAGAGTAATTTTGGATAGTATAACATATGGTAGAGAGCGTTATGTTTCTAAGGGTACTCTACAAAAAATTGTGTATCAAACAGGAGTTCCAAATCAGCAAATTAATGATAATCGAATTTTTGAAGGATGGGAAAAAGATGCTACAAAATAAAACAATATTCAATTCAAATGTTGCAAATAGTATTAATTTTCTTAATGCGAGTAGTTCAGCAATTCCAAATACTTTATTTCAATTAATGCAGAACAATATACTAATTGTAAATCTTCAGGAACCAATAGATCAGCAAGATGATCAAAAAGAAATAAAAATTCAGTAAAGCAAAGTGGCGGTTTATGCCGTGAAAGGTGCTTGACAACAAGATAAAATGAAACATAATATCAGAAAAAAGAAAGAACAAATGTGTTCTTTCTTTTCCCACTTGCTTTTTATCTACACTTGTCTTTGAATAATTTTTAAATAAGTTGTCATATTTGACTGTTTTCTCAAGGGTCATATTTTTTAGTACAGTCAAAAAAGACCACAAAAGTTGTCTTAAATGACAACAAAATGTTTGAAATCGCTCCAAGTATGTGCTATACTTTATGTGAAAATAAATTTAAACATATTTGGAGATTGTACGATGAGTAATTTAAAGAAAAACATAGACCGATATATGCAATTAAAAGGTATCAAGATGTATAGCCACCTTCTAATTGATATAGCACATCAGTTAGGTATTAACAGAAAGGAAGCATATATATTTGCCGAAAAAGAAAAATCAAATTTCTCAAAAATGCTAAAAGAACAAAGGCCGCTCAAATATGAATTTATAGTTCCATTAGAAAAAATATTTGGTGTTTCTTTAGCCAGAATGTTAGACGAGAATGCCTATAAACTTCCCGTTGAAAAAGAAAATGTGCCGTTTAATAAAGGGTTTAGGTATTATACGTATTTAGATAATCCCGATTTGTATATAGAAGAATTTGATAAATTATTAGCGAAAGACGGTAAATCTATAATGAATAACACCGACGAATTTGGGAAAACTTTTCTGGATTATGTTGTTGAGTACCAAGCAGTAAATGGTGTTAGATATTTGCACGACGAATACGGAATTTCATTAAAATGGCATTATAATCATTTCGATTTCAAGAAAGAAAAAGGAATAACTTGGTGCAATTTTGAAAACGCTATCGGATTTGCAAGGCTTGTTGCAAGTATGGGCGATGCCGAACTGTTTAATGACATATATGATTCTTATAATATGTTTTTTACTAACGGGCATTATGGTGGTACGAATTCAATATTTTATTCGCCCGACTATTTAGAAATACTGTTGGATAATAAAAACATATTTGCTTCTTTATTCAAGATTAAAAAATACGATTTAAATTTAGGAAGCATTGCTAAAAGAAAACTAAAAACGGACATATTAACTTATTATTCAATAAACCCGATATTAAACAACTGTTTAGACTATGCTTTAAAACACTTAGACAAATATAAAGCACAAGCGTCAGAAATTTTAAACTTTGGAATTAGCTATAATAAAAAAATAGCAACTAAAATTGATAAGAGTTCCTGTTATGTATGCAATGAATTAGGTGGAGTTAAGAGTTCTAAAGATAATGATTTCTATGAATGTGTAATCATTGTTAATGATAGCACTGTAAAAGATAGTGATATTGAAAAGTTAATTAAAGAATTACCTTCATTCAACCATTATTAAAAATACAAGGTGGTACATTATGTTTAAAAAATTAATTAATAGAAATGTTTTAAAAGAGCAGGACAAAAGAGAGAGATTGATCAACCTATCCGAAAAAGAACTTTTAATAGAAATAGTTTTAGAATTAAAAAAGATTGATAATAAGTGTGATGATATAGCGAGAAAAATCGTGATTTGGGGGAATTAAAACCTTTTAAAAATAATAACATCAAACATAATAAAGCAGGCATAATTGTTCTGCCCCTTATTTTTTCGCAAAGGAAATAACGTAAATCAAACCTTTCGGTTCAACTTACATCGTAGGTGGTGCACCACAACAAAAAATCACTAGTTTTGATAGTGATTTTTTATTTCTTAATATAATTAAGTATTTGTTTTTTTAAAAGCCTTTATAAAAATTTAGTATTGACAATTTAGGTAAGGTGTTGTAATATAAGGGTACAAATATTCGCCCATTCCGTTTGTTTAAGTAAAGAAGATTAAGTTCTTAAGAATGGCAAAAAAAATACTGCAAATTATAATTTGGCTGTGTTATTTTTGCTATTTAAATAAGGAGGTTAATTTTTAACAGCTTAAACAAATTTTTTTTAGGAGAAATATATGGATAATTTAAAAAGGATAAACACAACACTAACACTATTTATTAAAGATAACAAAATTTTACTTGGAGAGAAAAAACGCGGTTTTGCAAAAGGCACGCTAAACGGCATAGGTGGAAAACAAGACCCTGGTGAAACAATTGAGCAAGCAATGATAAGAGAATGCGAAGAAGAAATAGGTGCAAAACCCACCGACTACACACAAGTTGGAAAAATCAACTTTGACTTGTGGTACAAAGGCGAACACGCAGATATGCAAATGTACATATACACTTGCCACAAATACTTAGGACAAATTAAAGAAACCGAAGAAATTATTCCGCACTGGTTTGATATCAATAACCCACCTTACGATAGAATGTTAGAAGACGACTTATTGTGGCTTCCAAAAGTACTAGAAGGCAAAAAAGTGTTGGGCAATGTAAAATTCGATAAGGATATGAAAATGTTGCATCACGACTTTAAAACAGTGGAAACACTTCCAACAAATCACACGCAAGAACTAATAAAATAACGATAAATTCTATATTAATTTAATAACCACAAAAAAAGAAACCCAAATTAAAACAAGACCAAGGTTAGTTTTATGTTTTAGGTTTCTTTTTTAAATCAATCTATTTTTAAAATAATTGTTTCACAATTTGCAAAACAGCTATACTTTTTACACAACAACTAAGCTGTGCGTTTTAAAGCAATAAAATTTTAATATCCGCGCAAATACACATTTGATATGTGTGATTGCAAAATGTTTTGAAAGCTTTTAGCAATATCAAGCGGAATTTCGGAAAGATTATCTTTAATGTTCGTGCCGTTATCCACAAATTTTTGAAGATACAACACTTTTGCGCCATCCAACAAATCCGCCATTTTGGTTATTGACTTAAGAGTGTGCAACCCGTTTACTAGCGTTGTGCGAAACTCATAGTCCACTACTCCCGACTTTAACAACTCTATACTTTTTAGTATGTTTGTAGGGTCAAAGTTTTTTACGCCAACGGTGGCTGGATATTCCGAAATGGAATTTTTTACATCCATAGCCACAAAGTCCACAAGTTTGCGATCTATTAAACTTTTTAGCATTTCATAATTTGTGCCGTTTGTATCCAGTTTTACTGCATAACCCATTTCGCGGATTTTAGCAATAAAATCAGGCAAGTCTGGCTGGATTGTAGGTTCGCCGCCGCTTACAACAATACCATCTAAAAGACCTTTTCGCTTTTTTAAATATTCAAAAACTTGTGTTTCGTCTAGCGGCGTTACAGTGCCTTCCACCAACCCAGAGTTGTGGCAAAACGGACACCTAAAGTTGCAGCCGCCAGTAAAAACAACAGCCGCGCAGCGTTTGCCAAAATCGACCATAGACAATTTTTCTAATCCGTAAATTTTCATTTTAATTTCCTTAAAAGTACTAGTGCAAACAAATTGTGTAATGTTTGCATTTTTATTTTTATCCGCTTTTAATTAAGCGAGTTTACATAGTTTACAGCCGCTGTTGCAGCCACTGCACCATCTCCAACTGCGGTTGCAACTTGCCTAACCGCTTTTGTGCGGCAGTCGCCAGCAACAAACAAGCCAGCCGTTTTTGTGGTGCAAGATTCATCGGCTGCAATATATCCAGCCTTATCTAAATCAACCAAATCTTTAAACATAGCGTTGTCTGGAATTTGACCAATAGCAACAAAAAGTGCGGGTGTGTTAATTACAAACGTTTCGCCGTTGTTTCGTTTAAACTCAACAGCCGTAAGTGTTTTGTCACCTACTAATTTACTAGCAACCGCGTTTGGAATTATTTCTATTTTTTTATTTTTTCTAACCGCGTCTTCTAGTCCTTTTTCGCCAAAAAACTTGTCAAACATAGTAACAAGTGTGACTTTGTGACAAAAACCCGCTAGTAATTGCGCATATTGCATAGCGCTATTGCCATCACCCACCAAAACAACATCTTGCCCTTTAAAGAATGGTCCGTCGCAAATTGCGCAGTAATACACGCCTTTGCCTAGCAATTTTTCTTCGTTTTCTAGGTTTAGCATACGTGGTTTTACACCATTTGCAATTATCACACTTTTGCTCTCGTAGGTGTTGTAATCGGTTGTTATTTTAAAAACATTATCCACTTTTTCTAGTTTGTTTACATCTTCTAACTCAAAAGTTACGCCCATATTTGTTATTTGGTCAAACATTCTATCGGACAGTTCGTATCCCGAAATGCTTTTAATTGTGGGGTAATTTTCCACCTTAGGCGATTTTGCTATTTGACCGCCGTAGTTTTCGCGCTCTAGCAAAAGTACTTGTTTTTCACCTCTTAAAGCATAAAGGGCGGCAGTCATACCCGCCGCCCCGCTGCCAATTATTGTTATATCAAACATAATTATTTTTTAAGTCCTTCTAAATATTTTTTAATGTCGCTAACATTATCTAAAATTGTTACCACATCACCAGGGATTATAAGTGTAGGCGCTTTAACCACATTAAGTTTTTTGCACAACTCTTTGTTTTCGGTTGCATCTATTAGCTCATAATCGTAGTTTGCATTTTTTAGTAGCATTTTTGCCATTTTGCAGTTTGGGCAAGTTGGGCTTGTAAACAACATTGGTTTTTCAGGAACAAATATTGTTTCTTCGTCGTGGCAATCACACTCACATTCTTTTTTATGGCAGTGTTCCATTTTTGATGTTTCCACATTGTATGTTTTTCTGTCTTTATATTCTTGACTCTTTCCGTCGTTCCAGTTTGCAACTGGGCGATAGTAACCAGTAATACGGCTGTACACTTCGGTTGGGCCGCCGCAAATTGGGCAAGTTTTTTGTTCGCCGTCTAGATATCCGTGACTTGCACAAACCGAATATGTAGGGCTAATTGTGTAGTATGGCAAACGATAGTTTTCCGCAATTTTTCTAACTAGGTTCATTGTTGCCTGCCAGTTTTCTAGGCGTTGACCTAAAAAAGTGTGGAATACTGTGCCCGATGTGTAAAGTGTTTGAAGTTCGTCTTGAATATCTAGTGCTTTAAACAAGTCGTCGGTGTAGCCCACTGGCAAGTGGCTAGAATTTGTGTAATAAGGAACTTTACTATCATCGTTGGCAGTAATAATATCTGGCCAACGTTCTTTATCGTGTTTTGCAAGACGATAGCTTGTGCTTTCGGCTGGAGTTGCTTCCAAGTTGTATAGGTCGCCATACTCTTCTTGATATGTAGAAAGTCTATCGCGCATAAAGTTAAGGGTCTTTTTAGTAAATTCTTGTGCAGCTTCGTGAGTAAGGTCTTCACCTATCCACACCGCATTTAAACACGCTTCGTTCATACCCACTAAACCAATTGTTGAGAAGTGGTTGTTAAATGTGCCAAGATAGCGTTTTGTGTAAGGATACAATCCGTTTTCTAGTAATTTTGTAATGGTTTCACGTTTAATTTTTAAGCTACGCGCAGAAATATCCATCATATGCGCTAGTCTTTCGAAAAACTCTTCTTCGGACTTAGACAAGTACGCAATACGTGGCATATTAATTGTTACAACGCCCACGCTGCCAGTAGACTCGCCACTGCCAAAGTATCCGCCAGATTTACGGCGAAGTTCTCTTAGGTCTAAGCGCAATCTGCAACACATACTTCTAACATCGCTTGGTTCCATATCTGAATTGATGTAGTTTGAAAAATATGGTGTGCCATATTTTGTGGTCATTTCAAACAACAAGCGGTTGTTTTCGGTGTCGGACCAATCAAAATCTTTAGTGATAGAATATGTAGGAATTGGGTATTGGAAACCACGGCCGTTAGCGTCGCCTTCAATCATAATTTCAATAAAAGCCTTATTAATCATAGCCATTTCTTTTTGGCAATCTTTGTATTTAAAGTCTTGTTCTTCACCACCAACAATAGCGTTAAGTTCGGCTAAATCGTTTGGAACAACCCAGTCTAGAGTAATGTTTGTAAAAGGTGCTTGTGTGCCCCAACGGCTAGGAGTGTTTACACCGTAAATAAACGACTGCAAACCTTGCTTAACTTGTTTGTATGTAAGGTTATCCACTTTTACAAAAGGTGCAAGATATGTGTCAAACGAAGAAAACGCTTGTGCACCTGCCCACTCGTTTTGCATTATGCCCAAAAAGTTAACCATTTGGTTGCAAAGTGTGCTTAGGTGTTTTGCTGGGCTACTAGTAATTTTTCCAGGAACGCCGCCAAGACCTTCTTTAATAAGTTGTTTTAGTGACCAGCCAGCGCAGTAACCTGTTAGCATACTAAGGTCGTGAATGTGAATATCGGCATTTTTGTGCGCCTGCTCAATTTCCTTATCGTACACATCGCTAAGCCAATAGTTAGCGGTAATTGCACCACTATTAGAAAGAATAAGTCCACCAACCGAATATGTTACGGTACTATTTTCCTTAACACGCCAGTCGGCAAGTTTTAAATATTTGTCTACGGTTGCTTTGTAGTCAAGAAATGTATTATTAATATTACGTATTTTCTCGTGATCTCTACGATATATAATATAGGCCTTTGCCACATCTTCATAGCCGTTTTTCATCAAAACGTTTTCTACAACATCTTGAATGTCTTCTACGCTAGGAATTTGGTCAATAAATTTTTCGTTAAGATATAACTCAGCAATTTTTGCCATTTTTTTGCAGTCTTTAATTTCGCCGTCACCAATGCTCATCATAGCCTTAGCGATAGCATTTTCAATTTTCGTGATGTCATAGTCTGCAAGCCTACCATCTCTTTTTCTGATTTTTGTAAACATATTACTCTCCTTTTTTTGTGTGAATATAGCATTTAGTAATACAATATATAGTGTGTAGAATAGCAACCAACCACTACAACTTGTGTTTAACTACCACGATAGTAGCACAATGCAAACACAGTGTCAAACAAAAAAATGAAAGTTTTTAAAATTATTTTTTAATGTTAACAACAACTATCCACTTATTGTCAAAAACTATACTTTTTTTGAAAATATCTTAAAATGTGAAAATTTTGAGCAGATAAAAAACAAAAAAAGTTAGACTAAAAACTCTAACTTTTTATAACCAACTTTAAAAATTAAACTAAATTATTTTTTAAAATTTTGTTTTTTAAATAAAATTAACCAACTATTTTAACTAAAAATTAGCCATTAATTGACTTTAGGACTTCGCTAACTTCTTTCATATCGCATTTGCCAGCGTAATTGGTTTTGAAGTGGCGCATAACTGAAGGGACAGTTTTGTCTTCTAGTCCCATAATGATTTCTTTAATTTTATCCTTGCTAAGCATTGCTGGTAAATATTTTTCTAGGGCTTTGCGTTGAAGATCAATTTTATCGGCTTCTTCGGTATTACCCACTTTTTTGTAGTTTTCTGCTTCCTCGTCTAGTTCTTTAATTGTTTTTTGAATAAGTTTTACAACGTCGGCATCAGTTAGTTCGGTTTCATTTGCTCTAGCGTTTATGTTTGCCAACATAATTTTGTTCATAATAACGCTATAAATACTACGCAAATTTGCATCGTGATTTTTTAAAGCCTCGATGTTGGCTTTTTTAATTTCATCTACTATCATAATTATATCTCCAATTTTTTAAATACTTCGTTATTCAAGTTGTCTATTATTATACTGTGCTTTCCATCCTCAACATCTTGCAAGAATTCGGCAACTGCTGTGCAAAATGGAACGGAAACATTTACATCTTTTGCAAATTCCACAACACGCGCACACATACTATCTAGCTCAGTGCGTTTGTTGTTTTCTAGCGCTCTAAGCGTACTACTAATCATTTCGCCATTTTGTTTTATAAGCCTATTTATCATTGTGTTTCTAAACTTAGAAGCAGCACCCGACTTTTCGCTAAACAGCTTGTAATCAAAAATATCATTGTAAGGTTTTACATCTATTCCCATAGCGGTAAAAACTTCGGTTTGTTCGCAAATTAAGCCAGTAAACAGCTTTTTAGCTTGTTTGTTTTTTAGCGTTGTTCCTAAATTGTATCCAGTAAGCGCACAAAGTGACGATATTGTGTTGCTTAAAATAAATCTGCTTATCATAAAACCTAACATATCATCTTCAATAACAGTTTCGCTAACGCTTGCCAAAACGGTTTTTAATAGCGGCACATAGACATTGGATTTTTCGGTTATTGCGCCAACGTGAATAGCCCCCGATTTTATAACCTCAACGTGATTTTCATCTAATCTTAACGCATTAAAATCAATAACAATTGGAACAAAACGGTTTTGCGGCAAAATGTGTTCTAGTTCTTTGTAATTTAAAACATTTTGAACCACAACCACCACTCCATTTGGGCTAAGATATTTGCTAACATCTTGATAGGCGCTTTGAACAGCCCACGACTGAGTAAATATAAAAATAATATCCTTTTCGCTACTAAACTGGTTGTTTTCCATATATGGAATCAAACAACTGCGATCACCAAACACGCCGTTAATTTCTAGATTAACCCTATTGTCTATTGTAAGACCAAGTGCGGATTTTTTTGTAATCTCCACATCGTAGCCCTTAGCTTCTAATAGCAGCGAAAACACTGTACCAATAGAACCAATACCAACTATTCCTATTTTTAGCCCTTCTGCCATAAAATCTCCTAATATTTGTTGTTATAATATAATAAATTTTTTGTAAAATTTTGTCAAATATTTTATTTATTAAGTTTTTTAAGTTCGGCTATTGCCCAATCCATTTCTCCAAAAGCTGTTTTATATGGAGTGTCGGTTGTAAGGTCAACCCCCACACTTTTTAAGATATTTAGCGGATAATCGCTGCCACCAGCACTTAAAAATCCTTTTAAATATTTTTCCGCATAACCCTTTTCGCTTAAAATGCGGTTGGCAATTGTAATAGCACTAATTAAACCTGTGGAATACTTAAACACATAATAGCTGCGATAGAAATGCGGAATGCGCATCCACTCGCACTCAATTTCTTTACAGTGTTTAACCGCACTGCCGTGATAAAACTTGTTTAGTTCGCCATACTTTTTAGTTAGCACATCCTTGCTAATAGGAGCGCCAGTTTCAACAAGTTTGTGAGCATAATCTTCAAATTCACTAAACATTGTTTGTCTGAAAATTGTAGTGCGAAACATTTGCAAGTATTTATCTAGCAAATACATTTTTTCTTGTTTGTTTTTAGAATTGTTGTACAAATATTTTAATAACAAAACTTCGTTTGTAGTGCTTGCAATTTCCGCTAAAAATATAGGATATTGCGACAAATTGTATTCCAATGTTGTGTCACTAAAATATGAGTGCATTGCGTGACCCATTTCGTGAACAAGGGTAAACATACTCTCTAAATTATCTACGGTGTTTAGTAAAATATATGGATGAACACCATAAACACCCAAGCAGTATCCGCCGGTGTCTTTATTTATGGTTGGATACACATCAATCCATCGGTTTTTAAGTGCGGTATTTACTACTTCCACATATTTTTCGCCCATAACGGCAAGCGCTTTTAAAATTGTGTCACACATTTCTTGATATTTTGGCTTGCTACTAGATTTTGTAAACGCCACACGCAAATCGGCATAAGTAAGTTGTTTTAAACCCAATGCGGATTTTCTTAAATGTAAATATGCTTGCAGTTTTTTTACATTGCCTCTAACTTCTTTTACAAGTTCGTCGTACAAGCTGTTTGGCATATTTCCACTAAATAGTGTTTGCGCTAATCCGCTATCGAACTTATAAATATTTGTGTAAAAGTTGTCTTTTTTTACGCTAGCAATATAGTTGGTGGCAATTGTGTTTTGAAGCGCCATATACCCGCCCATAAGGTTTTTAAACGCATTAAGCCTAACTAGTGCATTTTTGTTTTCTAGCATTAGCGAATAATTGCTATTATTTACTTCGTACTTTTTGCCGTCCACTTCAAAAGATTTAAACTTAACATCAATTGCATCGATATTATCAAACACGTCACTAAACTCACCCGAAAAATCGCCTACTTTGGAAACAACACGTTCCAACTCTTCGCTTAAAATATGGTCTTTGCCACGTTTTAGCTCTATTAGGTCTAATTTGTACACGCTAAAATCTGGGTCGGCAATAAATACATCTAGTTTTTCGTCACCAAGTGCATTAAGTTCGCTTTCGGCAAAACTATCGGCAACACTAAGTTTTGTGCCAACGCTGCTTAGGGTGTTCATAAGTTTTACATACTCTTGATTTTCCATATCGGCAGAATGATTTAAATACACATATGCACCAAGTTTTTCGCTAAGTTTTGAAATGTCTTCCATAAACTTAAAGTAGCTCAGTAAGTCGGTTTTGTTTCCAAGTTTGCCCTTAAACTGCCCCACTTTATCCACGGCGTTTTGCACCACGCTAAGGTCTTTATCAAAATCTGCACGAGTGGCGTAAATGTGTGTTGTGTCCCATTTGCATTCATTTGCAATTTGATTTCTTTTTTTCATATTAAATCCTTTTTATTTCAATATAGTTTTTTACAAGTGGAATTTTCTTAAAAATTCGGACTTTATTGTTTTAAAATCCATTAAAAGCATTCCCACCACAATTAGTGCGTCTAGCATAACCAACACAGAGTAAAGCAGTTTAAATTTAGCAAAGTTTGTACACCAAAAAATTACGCCAACAATAATAAATATAAGATAAATTACAAAAAAACTAAACTCGTACGATTTACGCTTGCAACTAGCAAACAACATCATCAACATTGTTAGACTTGCAGCGATAAGTAGCGATGGCAACACGTAGTTTAAAAACCATCCTTTATCCACCGACATAAAGCTGGTTGTTATTAATATTAACGCAATACACGCCACCTGCAGAAATGTTTTTTCAAACACATTGCGTAGCGACATTATTGTGTGGCGAATTAACACCCAAAGATACAATATAGAACTAACCACAATAAGCGACCAAGGCTTAGAACGCGTAACAATATTTATAAATACACATGCCAAAATAACAGCAAGCGAAATTAATGTAAAAAGCTTTGTCACAAAATGTGTTTTCACATTCTCTTTTGGTTTTTTATCGCAAACATCATAAAGTGCCGGCTCTTTTTTGTCTGATATAGTTTCCAAGCTATTGTAGCATAGCGGACAATACGTGTTGGTTGTGTTAACATCAACATTACAATTATTACAGTGTTTCATTTTATTTCTCCCAATAATTACTGCTAATTTCCACATTTATACCCTTTTTAGCAAGCGTAGAAAAAAACATTTTTTCTAGTCCGTTTTCCACAAACAAACGGCTAAAACTAGCGCTAATATGGTCGCCATAACCAATAAGTGCAAGATGTGTTTTACAACTATAACTAGGTCCAAGAGTGAACACAAAATCGGAAATATATGGTTTCATACTTTCTGGCAAGTCCACAAGACCTAGATTGCTAAGATTGGCGGTGTGCAAATTATCGCCCACCAAATTGTAGGCAAATCGCAACACCCACACTTTAATAAATAGCGGCACAATTTTTAATAGCCAATTTTTTTCGGACTTAACATTGCTATTTGCAGTAGCATCTAGTTTTTCTTTGTTTAAGCCGTCTTTAAGTTGGTTTTTGCAAATTTCTATGCATTCGTCTAAACTAATTTCTTCTTCAAAGTTGTGTCCCAATCTACAAAACATAGCAAAGTTTTTAAGCGTGTTGGTTTTGTAAATTTTACGCATATTAATAGGAACCAACAACTTTACAAGCTTGTTTTTAACACGTTTGCCTTTAATAAAGTTTTCATAAATGCAATGCAAATAAAGTCCACTTAAATATGCAGTTACTGTTGCATCATATTTTTTACATTCGGCTTTTAGCTGTTCCAAATTTATTTTGCCAGTAATTATTCCACAGCCGTCGTAAGCAAAAGGCGTGCCGTCGGTTTTAAAAGCATTTTTCTCTTTTTCTGGCTTTAGTTTTGTTTTGTCACAAAGCTCATTAAACTCATCATTTGATTCTTGTGATGTGTAAGGTGTAAAGCAAGTAAGAATTTTATCTTCACTTTCCACTTTTTTGCCTAGTAATAACAAGTATTCAAAAAGCAAACTCTTAAACACTTCCAAAGCACCTGTTCCATCGGCAAGTACGTGAAAAACAACTAGGGTTATGCGGTTTTCTTTGTAATACACCCTAAACAAATAGCCATTATTTTCTACTTGGTCTATATATTTTAAAAAATATGGTGGTTCTTCTTCCACAGTAAATGGGCGGTTGTTTTCTTCCAAATAATACCAAAAAATACCTCGTTTTAGTTTTACATTAAAACTTACAAACCTATTTAGAATTTCGTCCACAGCCTTAGACAAAACTTTTTCGTCCACTTTTTCGTTCATAACCGCTGTAAGTGAAAACGTGCTAGCTCTACGCGGATTGCTAACAGGTGGATATATTTTTGCCGCGTTATCTAGCGGATACCAATTTTTTCTTTTCATTTAAAATTCTCTTTAATAATATTATTTCCAATCAAAATGGCACTTAGCCTATTTTAATATGGTTTTATTATATCTTTTATTTACTTTTTAAGTCAAACAAATTTGGGCGTACCTTAGTTAATTTGTACACTTTTATTGTTTAATGTGTATTATTACTAATTTTATTTTAGAAAAATTTTTTATATGATATACTCTATTAAAAGGATGGGAAAATATGAATATAGAAAAAGAAGTACGCTATGAAATTAGCAAACAAACTATTAGCCGAATAATTGAACTTACAAAACCATACAAACCACGCACAAGTATGCTAGACATTGTTTTTGGATATTACGGGCAAGAGTCTTTACAAAAGCAAGGATACATATGCCGCATTAGACAAAAGGCAGACAAAAAGACTATGGAAGTTAAAAAACAAACTTCCGATGGTTGGCTAGAACAAGAGATTGCACTAAACGACCTAGGCGACGGCATAAACTACTTGCAACTTATAGGAATGAAGCCAAATATGTTTTTCAAACGTTTTAGAGAAATAAGGCTATTTAAAGGATTAAAAATATTTATAGACGAAATGGAAATACTTGGCGACTATGTAGAAATAGAATATCAAGACTCGCTTGACGCAAAGCAAGAACTTAGCGAATTTTTAAACATTGCAAACATAACTGGCGCCGAGCAAGACCTGTACGGCAGCATTGTTAAAGCTCGTTTTAAAACCGACCCAGAATTTACAAAAATTTACACCGCAGCACTAAACAACATCATTAACGAATACTGCAAAAATTAATATTGATTTAATTAATATATGGATGAATTAAAAATAAATATAGTAATATTGTAAATATATGTAATTAAAATACGGCAGAGTTGAATAAAAAAGAAAATTTGTATTATATTCTTATTATATTAAAAACAAAAAAACTTGAACGGAGTTGTTCAAGTTTTTTTTGTTACATATTTTCATTACATATTATTTGCATTTAATTTTTTTTACAAATAATTTTTAATAAACCCCTATTTAGCGTCCCAAGTAGGATAATATGTAATGTTAGATTCTATTTTAACAGTCGTAAGTTTTTTATATGAATAAACATCTTTCGTTGTGATTTTGAACGCACAGGTTGCACCAGTGGTGTTCCAAGTGCCAACATAGAAATTATAAATATCTGAAATTCCTAAACAAGTATATTTGTAAGTAACTGATGTATTATATTTGGAAATATCTATTTCGGTACCTTTTTCTACTTCTATGCTTGCAATTGCTGCTGGGGCGTTACCTATTCTTTCTACTTTTCCTAGATACTTATTGTTTTTATCTTTCCAGTTTTCTGGTTTTGACCAACTAACATTAAAGCTTACTACACAGTAATCTTTAACTTCCCAAACAGCAACATATTTTGCATCTGCTGCTGGCATAACAGCCGAGCCATTTACAACATTTTCGCTGCCTTCTAATTTCCAACCTACAAAACGATATTTTGTAGTATACGAAACATTGTCTATTGAATATCCTGCATATGTAGGAAGTGAAACTGTGCTGTTTTCGTAAAGTTCATAACTAGCGTTATACTCGCCACCATTAAGAGTTGTAAACTCAGAATACAAGGTCACGCTGTATTTGTTTTTAGCATACCAAACGGTGTTTGCATTAATTGTGAAATCGCACACCTTAGATTGCTCGTTAAAGTCGCTAGCGGTGTAATACAATGTGGTTTCGCTAAAGTAGATGTTGCTAGGGAATGTAAACACTTCGCCCGCTTGAACTTTGCCGCTGTATACTACTTTGCCTGCACTGTAAATTGTAAGCGAATATGTTTTTGTAACAATTTCTTCCCACTTTGCGTAAAGTGTTAGGCTTTCGCTTGGCATTTCGGTGGAAGTGAATTCGGTTGTGAAATCCTTATCTACATACCAACCTTTAAATACTTTTAATCGGCTGGTAAATTCGTCTAATTGTGTTTCGATATTGCTTAACACTGGTAAGCTAATTAGTTCGCCCTCTAATCGTGTAATGCTTTCTTCGCTAATATTTTCGTTTGTTTCAAAAGTGATTGTGGCGTATTTTCTGTCGCTCACAAGTTCCCATTTTGCATACAACACGGTGTCGTAGCGCGGATAAGCAGTAGACAAATATTTTGTATCATTTGCGTCAAACCAACCACCAAAGTTGTAAATCTTTTCGGTCACGCCGTCGTCCACAATTTTTGTTTCCATTGTTGGAAACGATAGCGCTGTGCCAATTGCGCCCGTTGTAGATTTTACTGGTCTATCGCCGTCGTAAAATTCCACCGTGCGGTCGCCTTGATTAGCCATTTTCCAAGCTCCATCGCCTGTTTTTTCGTATTCACCGTCTAGTTGGAATAGCGAGTTATTAAGGTTAACAACCGCGTTTCTAACATCAGCCGAACCGCCAATATCTACAAGTTCTAGTTTGTTGGAGCCATTGGTGGAAAGTATAATTAGACTATCCAATAAATCCATATTAAAGTTAAGTGTGCCTAAGTAATCTTTTCCACCCGTGCTAGAGTTGTTTACAATGCCTAGGTCTATGTGAAGCGAACCAATTTGGTCGTTGTAAGCAAGTTTGCCAATATTTACATCAAACGAATGAACGCTGCCATTTTTAGCATAATTTAAAATAACATCCGAATAATCTAGTGTGCCAGCTTTGTCGGCTTCTTTTTTGTTGTTTTGGCTGGTTGTAATGGCGTCGTTAATTTTGTCTTGAATAGTGTCTGTAAAGCCCAACAACCATTGCATATATGTGCCAATATTGCTAAACAAATAATTTGGAGTAACGCGCGTTACGCGGCTTAACTCTTTGTATACGCCCCATTTTTCGTCGCAAGTTTTTAGTAGTATTTCGCCATCGCGATAGTAAATAGAAATTTTACGATGACGTTGCTTAATAAGTTTACCCGTAGAACCAACACCATTCGTATTTTTACTATTTATTCCACCAATTAGCGGATATTTTTCTATTTCAATAGAAATAATAGGCTTTTTATTTGCGTCCAATTTAACATTAACATCAACACCAAGTTCGGCTGCATCTATTTTTAAACTGCCAAGTTTTAGGCTCATAATCACGCCACCCTTAACGTGATAATCATTTAGGCTAGATGTGTTTACAAATGCCTTAATAAGGTCGGCACTATTAGAAATATCTATATACTTATCCTTATTTGCAATTACTGGCATAGATGCGTAATTATTAAGGTTTATTTCTACGCTAATATTTTCAGTTTCGGTTACGCCAGTATACAATTTTTCTAGCGAAATTTTTGAAATTGAGCCGCCAGCTGTGTTTATACTAACAACTGGATTAAAGCTGCCATTTCCATTAAGTTTTTCGCCATTTAAAACAATGCTAATATAATCATCTTTAACACTTGCGCTCTTAATGTAACCCAAGTAGTTTAGTGGATTAATATTATCCATACTAGGCAAAACTTGTTGTAAGTTGTCGGCATCAAAGTTTAGGTCTAGCTCTTGTTTAATTTTGTCTAGAGCAGGAATATTAGAAACATCAACACCCGCAACACTTAGCACAATGCCCAAAATTTCTTTTATACTATCTTTGCTAAGTTTTATTTTTAGCCCTCTATAATCTAAGTAAAGCATTTTATCTAGGTAGTTTACATTTAGTTTTACATTCTTTTCGCCGCTAACATTTGCCACACCAGCTGCTTGAAGTGTTATGGTTTTGTTTTCGCCATTTAGTTGTTCAATAATGTTTAAAATCAAACTAATATCAACATTGTAATATAGCTTGCCGTCACGATACACATTTGTTGCGGCAGATAAATTAAACTTGCGTGTATTAATAGTGTTTGCCACGCTATCAACAATGTTTGTAATGGCAGTGTAATCCAAGTAATCGGCATCATTAATCTCGTTTGTAACAACGCTATCAAACGATGTGCAATTAATAACCGCTTTTGTTGTGCCATTTGTGAATGTAATTCTCTTAAACACATCGGTGTATTCTGCTTCTATATAAATAGTGTCATTAAACACCGCATTTACACAGCCATTTGTAAAGGCTGCACTTGTAATAAAGTTTAGGCTAAGGTCACTTAATTTAAACTCTTTAAATAATTTATCAACATTAATATTTGTGTTAAATTTGTTGTTTACCCAATCCACAAGTTCTGGAATGCTATTAAACTGCAATTTTAGTTTTAAGCCAATCACATCTAAATAGAAGCAGTTGTTTACATAGTATACATTAACATCTAGACCTTTAAATGTGGTTTTTATGTAGGCTGTGATGTCGGTTGGTTCGTTGCCCATTTTAATACCATAATTCACATTAATAGTGTTGGTTTCGTTAAATAAATCAAATGTTAGGTTAATGTTTCCAGAAATTGTTTTGTTTTTAAATGTGTTATATAATGCGTTTCCAACTTCAACTAGATTTTCAAGTTTTATAACGCGATTGTTTGTTATTTCCAAATGAGTGTTTGGATAACTTAATGTTGCATTAATTCCGTAATTTTTGTAATTTGCCCTAATTTTTCCGATTTTGTTGGAAATAATCGAAATTTCTCCATTGTAATCGGTTCCAATTAGTTTTAGTAAGTTTTCTTCGGTTTTTATCTCACCCAAATTTAGTGATTGTATAATTTCCGCAATGTTTGTTGCGTCCACGCTTGGTAATGTTAGATTGAATAGTTTTTGGATTTCATCAATGTAGCCATTTACATCACTTAGGTCTATGCTAAAACAAATATCAAATGCGTTAATGTAAAGTGTATTGTTTGCTACATATCCCCAAATATCCACATCGCTATATGTGGTGCTAAACTTAACACCTTCGCCTTTTACATATAGCACATTAACATTGTATGTTTTGCCGTTAATGTCAATTGCAACATCGGCATTAATTGCGTTTTGTTTTGCAGTATTGATTGCTGCCGAAACAACTTGTGCTAAGTCGTTAGCAGTGGCTTTGTACTCGCCCACCTGCTCGCTAGAAAGTTTGTTTGTTTTGTAGGATTTTACTAGGTTTAGGTTAAAGTTTGTTTCACCATAATTTACACTAAGTGACTTATCCGCAAAATCAACTTTTGCCATAACGCTAGTGCCATTAACAACTGCGCCAATATTTAACGAATTATCCACTTTATATATATTAATGTCGCTAATAGTAGGAATTTTTTCAAAACTGCTTAAGCCAACAACGCTAGATAGCAAGTTTTTAATTTCGTCCAAATTATTTAGGGCTGCCACCACTTTAATGTCGTCCACACTCACATATAGTTTTGCGTTTTGAACATTAACTAATATTGATTTATTAAATACTGTAGCGCTTGCATTAACTACTGCATTTTCTATTCCGCCATTTAGGTCGGCATTAATGTCGTAATTAATAATGTTGTCGTTAAGTTTAATTTCGCCAGCAACTGCAAACTTTTTAGCTTCAACAAAGTTTATAATTTCTTTTACAGTGTTTCCGTTAATGTTAAGTTCTTCGTAGTCATTAAAGTTTGTATTAATGCTAACCGCTTGGGTGCTAAACTTTAGCGCTGCGGTAAACTTGTTGTTTTTAATTGTTAAATTTTCAAACTGCCCGTCGTTTACTTTAACATCTAAGTTAAATTCGTCATATGTTGCGTTAATTTCGCTATCGTTTGGCTTATAAAACTTAATTGTATTTTTAAGTATTGTTTTTATTGTTTCAGTTAGGTCGCTATTTGTGTTTTCATTTAAAGCGTTGTAAATGTCTTTTAAGTTGTCGTAACTTAGTTTTATCTTAACATCGTCTAGTTTCGCATACACGCCGTTTTCGGTGATTGTTAGCACAACATCAACGCCGTACAAGCTTGTTTTAAATTCAACCAACAATGCGTTTTCAAAATCAACATTTAGTGTGCCAGATATATTTACATCGTTTACACTAAATTCCACTGTTGTAGAAAAATGTTTTTCGTTTACAATTCTCTTTAATGGTTCTATCAAGAATTCAAAATTGTTTACATATGTAAACTCATCTTCTGCCACCTTAATATCGGCATCATATCCCAAAATCACACCATATGTTTTGCCATTTATGGTTAGGTCAATTTGGCTAATTTTGTTGTCTGTCACAATTAGGTCTACAACAACATCATTTACATTAATGGTGTAACCAAGTTCGGTTTTTGCCATTTTTGTAAGGTCAATTTTGTTTAGAACATTTAGTACAGTGTTTACAATTTCACCCACATTAGAGTCGCTAGAATTTACACCAGCAAATGGAACAAGTGATTTTACAAGGTTCAAATCAAATTTTGGAACTTCTGATTTTATTTTTAAAATGTTTGTATCTAGGTACACAACATTATTTAAATATGTAAGTGAAAAGTCGTTGTCTAATGCGTTTACGCTAACACTTGCATTTAAATTAGCTGTGCGGTCTAACTTAATATTAATAAGCGTGTCTTCAACATTTAGCGCTATATCAAACTTTTTGTTTATAACTGTGTTGTACACTACTTTTGCAATTTCTATAATTTCGCTAACGTCCACAAATTCTTTGTTTGGAGCGGCAATATTAAGCCCAGAGTTTACGCTATTAAACTTAATTAGCGCGTTCATATCAAAGCCAGCAAGTGTAGTTTTTTGAAGTGTAACGTTTGTTATGTTGTAATCTTTATCCACATCAATATTTAGTGCAATATTGTCGTTTGGAGCAAATGTAAGCAAGTATGTTCCGTCTTCGCGTTTTTCTTCGCTAAGTTTGTCAGCCATAGAATCCATAGCACTCATATCAAAACTATCCATAATGTTTGCGCTAAGGTCAATGTCTACCCCACACAAATTAAGCACGCTAGCAACGGCAGCCATTAAACAATTTGATTTCATACTATAATTTTTTTCGTTAATGCTAGCGTAAGCGGTTTTGCCGTCGTACACAAGTTGTAAATTAATTGGCATTTCGTTTAGGGTAAGCGTAGCCGCCACATCAACTTCGGCACCAGTAAAGCCCTCATAAAGTTTTAGTTTTACATTAGCGTCCACATTAAGCTTAGTGGTTTCGTTTTCGGCACTGGCGTTTAAGCTAACACTAGCGTCTTCCATTTCCATAAGTTTTGTAACAACCATTCCTAAGGCACTAGGGTCTTTAGGCTCTATCGTTCCAATATTTGACGAATAGGTTTTGTTGGAAAACGACACAACCACAAACGCAACAGAAAAAGTTACCACTAAATATGTAGCAACATATGTAAGCAGCCTTTTCCAGCGACCCTTTTTCTTAATTTTTGGTTTCTTTTCTTTCATTTTTTCCTCATTATCTTGGAATTACAAAGGTGTTGTCGTAACTAAACTCGTCTACAATGTCACCTGTGGTTACTACTTTTCCAAGAACTGCAATAGCAACCCTATATGTTTCTTTACAAGTCATTTTGTAAAGCGTAAAATCGTCGTCTATTTCAAAAGTAACTGTTATATCTGTAAACTCGGGATACTCGCTACTGCCCGATGTTTGTTTAACTTTGTACATATAATTTTTTGCCGCGTAGCTAGGGTTTAGAATAAGTGTAAACGAGTGGTGTCCAGTTTCTTTATTAATTCCGTTATATTTTTCTTCAACAACCGTATTGCTGCTAATAATGTAGTTTATAAAATATGTTGGCTTAACTCCGTTTGCAGCATTAAAGTCGTCTATGCTTTGGTCGTAGTGTTCGGCACTAGTGTAATCGCCTTTTAGACCTGCACCAATTTTGCCCTTGTACACGCTAACACTTGCGGCGTCTTTAGTATAATAGTATTTTGTAGCAAGCTTAACAACACCGTCACTAAGCTCTTCGCTATAATACTCACCATTAACAAGCGCCTTAGTAGAAACAAGTTTTTGCGTTACGCCAGCGGCTTTAACGCTACCATTAGTGCTACGTTTAACATAATCTTTTTGTGACAACTTATATTCGGCAATAACCATACAATCTGTTCCGCCAATTTGCGAAACTTGTTTGTTTTTTGTTTTTCTTATAGTGTCTGTAACGTTGTCACGCAAGTTTTCTTCGGTTGGAAGTAAGTCGGCCTTTACTCCGCCCATATATTTGGCTACATAAAAGTTTCCAACAAAGTAGCCCGAAAACACGCCAACAACCACTATTACTATTAAGTTAATCCAAAACCTTTTACCCAAGTTTTTCATTTAACTTCTTTTACTTCCTCTTTCTTTTTAAATAAATTCCACAAATATCTTAGCGATATTTTGGTTATGCGCCCTATTTGACGCGCACTGGCTTTTGTTATTTTGCCAACATTAACAAGAATGTCGTTTAAAAGCGGTTTGCTAATTTTGCTAATCTCGCTAGCCTTAATGCCATAGGTGTAAAAAATATAATCGGCAACTTCACGGTCACTAAGTTTTTCAACCACTACAAACTTTTGCTTTTCTTGTAATTCTGAATTTAACATTGTTTCAAGTTTTGATTTATCCACAATTTTTAACATTTCGTTTACATTAACAAGCCTATTTTCAAAATAATTTACACCGCTAGTTTCAAAATTTAATTTGTTTCCGTTTGCGTCGGTCTTTTTATTTAGGTTGTTTACCCTAACAACCGCATCAACCAATTGCTCGTTGTTATCAATTGGTTCGCTTAAATATCTATCATAAAACACGCTGTTAACGGTTTTTACAAACTTTTTGTATTTATAAACAAAACTTAAACACAAGCGTTTTACAAACGACGCCAGCCCGTTTTCACCTTCTTTAACAATTAAGTACGCGTCTTTATTTCCAACCGCATAGGCGTACAACACTGCGCCGTCTTTTTTCAAGCTGTTTTTTAGAGCAGCAAAAAACAAGTGTTTTGCATCGTCATTTTTAAAACACAAATTTTTGGTGCGCAACACAACTGTGTAAACGCCTATTTCACTTGTTTTCCTTTTCTTTCTTGCCATTTTTACTTCTTCTTTTTTATGTTTGCTGCTATTTTTGCATTATAATGTTAGTATATAAATAATATATTGTCAAGTAAAAATAAATAGAACTGTCCCTTTTGCAACAAATTTGCAACAAAAATGTGTCGTTGTGTGCAATATTATGTATAAAAATGTAAAAATTGGTCAAAACTTGTAATGAGTGTGTGCAAATGTAAAAATTTCAATTTTTTATTTCACAAAGTCGTTAAAATTGTATATAATGTAGTTATGGAAATATTTTTAGGGAAAAATTGGAAATACAATATTTGTTTTGATAACATTGCGTACAAAGAAGTAAAACACCACTCTTTTTTATACACTCCAAAAGAGCGTGAAATTTTTGATTTTCAAATTGAGTGGTATCGCAAAAACTTTTCATTTGAGCAGGTTTTAAAGTCGTTTAGCCTATTAAAAACCGACGAAGAGATTGCAGAATTTAAAAGCGCTGTATTAAAACGCAAAATAAATATTTTGTATATTCCTGGTCAATTAAAACAACATTATTTAGAACTTATCAATTCAAACTACGCAAAACACGCGGAGTTTTTAAAAGAACTACTTATTTTTGCGTGCAACAAAAAATGCAGCAAAAATCCAATGATTAAGGTGTACAGAAAAATATTTGGTTGTTATTACTCACCAATGCGAAAAAAGATATTTAACTATATGGCACGCCACTGTGTTAAACCAAAAATAGACCTTAGTCCCATTGACTATAAAGCCGAAACAAAAACTGTAATAAAACAACTTTCAAACGATATTCTATCGCAAGGTATTTGGGGCGAGTACGACTTAGATACAATTAGACTAGAGCAAAATTCCGACGCTGGAAAAGGTAAATTTATATCTAAATATTTGTACCCAGGCAGCACCGAAGCGTATCTTATTCAAACCAACGGAAAAAGCCTAAATTTAGAAGATTTAAAGCTTTCAATTTACGGAAATATCTACCCAGGACGCGGTCACTTTTTAAACCAAGTTTTGTACAAACGCAGTTACAACTTTGATTGCGGAGCAGAGTACATTATTCACGGCTGGAGCACATTTGCTGCTTGGCATATTTACAACACCGCCTACTCAAAATATTCTAAGGTTTTGTATTCCAAAATGGCAGGCTACTTGCTAGACGGAAATTGGCAAGACAATTTATCACGACTTTATGTGTACTTACTTGCGCATTTTACACAAGAAGAAGCTCTAAACTACTTAATTTTAATAACCCAATATCCAGGGAAATTTGAAAGCTATGTTATGGGCGCAATAGTAACAGAATTACTAATTGCTAAAAAGTTTGCAACCTGCCCAATGGGACTATTAGACGAATACAAAAAACGCAATGTTGCCGACCTTTTTGCATTGTTTAAACCTAACACAAATCCGTGTTAGACCGCTACATTTAGCCAATTTTTAAAACTCTAAATATGTTTTAATTAATAACAACAAAAAAAGTGAAAACTAAATGTTTTCACTTTTTTATTTTTGTTTTAAACCTTATTTTTTCACTCCATATCACCTAGTTGAAGGAATGGATCGTATGAATCAACAATCTTTTTAACTGCCAAAACGGCTGCGTTTGCATCTGGTGCATCGGCAAGAGAGTCGCTAGTAGGGAAAGCGTTTTCAATCGCAAAATAATCGTCGTCGGATACAGCGTAATCTATTTCCATTTCGCAATTTTTAATTTCTCTTATTGAGCAAAAAATACGCACAACTTTTTCTTTTTGCACAGTTTCAACGCGTTTTACTTCTAACGTAACTGTGTCGTGATTTATAAGTTTTTTTGCGGACTCATTTAGCTTTATATTTTTTGGAATATCCATACTAAAAAAGCCAAATCCGCAGCATTTTCCGCTTAAAATTAACACAATTGCATTTACTTTGTAATACATAAGTCACCTCTAAAATTAGTATATCGTAATTTATCAAAATGGTAAAGAAAAATGACACAATTAATGCGCCATTTTTATTTATTGCGGTCAATTAATTTAACTTTTTAATGTTGTTAATAATTTAAAATTATTCCGCAATCTAATTTAAGCAATGTGCAAAATTTATTCTGCGTCTTTAGTTTCAAACATTTCCATAGGAAGAGCGTCTAGCACTTCTTTAATTTGTTTTGCGCAATACTCCATTTGTTCTTTAGTGTGGGTTGCGGTGTAGCTCGTGCGAAGCAAACTTTGCCCAACAGGAGTAGCAGGGCTAACAACTGGGTTTACATAAACGCCGCGTTCCATAAGCATCATACACGCTTTAAATGTACGCTCGTCGTTGTAGGTATAAATAGGAATAATTGGTGTTTCGGCGTCAATAATTGCAATACCATAGCCTTTAAGAAGTTTTCGCATATAAGCACTAATTTCTTTAAGATGCTCCACTCTTTCTGGTTCGGCTTTTAATAGCTCTAGCGCTTTTCTGGCACACGCAACGCTTGCTGGTGTAATAGATGCGCTAAATATAAACGGACGACTTGCGTGTTGAACAAACTCCACAACCTTTTTGTCACCCGCCATAAATCCGCCTAGGCTGGCAAACGATTTTGAGAATGTGCCCATAATAATATCTACTTCGTCTTCTAGTCCAAAGTGCTCGCCAGCGCCTCTACCGCACTTTCCTAGCACGCCAACGCCGTGAGCTTCGTCCAACATTAATCTAAAACCATATTTGTGTTTTAGTTCTACAAGTTTTGGTAAATTGCAAATTTCGCCAGTCATACTAAACACGCTATCGGTAACAACCAAAATACCTTTATCGTCTGGGATTTGTTTCAATTTCTCTTCCAAATCTGCCATATCATTGTGTTCATAACGCATCATTTTTGCATAACTTAGTCGACACGCGTCGTAAATACTGGCGTGATTTTCTTTGTCACACAAAATAACGTCGTTTCTGCCAGCGATTGCACTAATTATGCCAAGGTTTGTTTGAAATCCTGTGCTCATTGTGATGCACGCTTCTTTATGCAAAAACTCTGCAAGTTCCTTTTCTAGCGCGATATGGCTGTCTAGTGTGCCATTTAAAAAACGTGAGCCGCTATTGCCACTGCCGTATTTTTTAAGTGCCTCCACACCCGCCTCAATAACGCGTGGGTCGCTGGTAAATCCTAAATAGTTGTTGCTGCCAATCATTATGGTTTTGTGCCCTTCCATAATCATTTCGGTGTCTTGTCCGCTTTG
Source organism: uncultured Clostridia bacterium (assembly GCA_934747775.1). Classification (GTDB taxonomy): domain Bacteria; phylum Bacillota; class Clostridia; order Christensenellales; family UBA1242; genus UBA11490. Next base: position 134,503 of record CAKVHA010000001.1, on the reverse strand, counting down.
TGCAGCGTGAAAATATGGGTAAAGATCGTGTTGTTTTAACTCGTCTACCCTTGTAAAGTCATAACATTTTTTAAATAAATCCATATATATCCGTCCCCTTTGCAACGATACACAAAGTATAACACGCATTAGTTATTTCTCAAAATAAAATGCGTTATCTTATTGATTTTTTTTAAAATTAATAGTACAATATCACTATTAAAACTTAAATTACAAGCTAGTTTTAATGTTTTTTATTTTTTTATTGGGGTGTCGCCAAGCGGTAAGGCATTTGACTCTGACTCAAACATTCGTGGGTTCGAATCCTACCACCCCAGCCAAGTAAAAAAAAGAAAAGTCACCACGGCTTTTCTTTTTTTTGTTTGTAATGGTATTTTTAACGGAAATAATATTTTGCTATGCAAATGATATTGCTAATAAATTTAAAATTAACTGCAATTAGAACACATAAAGTCGGTTAGATTTTTTACTTCGGATTGGGTTAATGAGTAATAGTCTTTAGTGTGGGTTTTTGTGGTTTTAAACAGCAAAAAGTTTCGTTTTTCTTCCCACGACAACACAGCCCTAAACTCAGGCGAATTTGTGTAAAAAGCAATTGCGGTTTTTGTGCTGCCTTTGGTGTGGTTAAACAAATTAGCAGCACCTTCAAAAGCATCCGCATCACAATTATTATATTCCAATTTTTCGTAAGCAAAAACGTTTAAAACGCGGCTTATTTCTTGGTTTAGCACGCTAGGTGTAACACAGCCTTCCAGTTTTTTTGCATAAAGTCCAACTGGTTTTCCGCTTGTGGTTTCACCCATTGAAAAAATGTAGCCAAATTTTTTTGATGGGTGAAGTGTGTAGTAAATTGCTGCAAAATGCAAGTTGTTTTGCTGTAAGTTTTCTTTAATTAGCGGAACGACATCGGCGGTGATTTCGGTTGGATATTTTTCATACTCGTAGCGATTTATCGCCAACACTTCAACGCTATCGTTTTCCACATCAAAGCCGCAAAACTGTTTCGCTATTTTCACAATGTCGTCTTCTTCGACTAAGTACATTTTATCTTCCTTAAACCTAACTTTAGCGCGTTTTTCGTACTCCGTTTGTTCGCCAGTTAGTATCTCGTCGCCGTCTTCGGTGGTGGCAAAACGCCTTATGTTTCCATTTTCGGCTTCAATAAACCCATAGCACGACGATGCGCGGTGGTTCATAAAAAATGCTGCTGGTGCATTGCGGCTATTATCACACAAAAACTTTTCGATTTTATTGTAATCGCTAATTATATGAAACATTACACTGCCATAAGGTGTTACAATTTCGGTTATGCCGTCGTCGTCTTCCGTACCGCAGCTGCGCAATGCATCTATAATTTTATCGCCTTCCATTTGCGACAAGGACTTATCAAAATAATCTTTTTTTCTAAAGTGATATGTATCCAATCCGCTTGTATCCTTTAAAAAGCAATAACAAGTTTTGTATGTTATTAATTCACTTAAATTTATCTTCATTTTTCTTCCTTCTTATAATGATTTTATTATAACACATATAACATTATATTCAAAAAAATAGCACACATAAATTACAACCTATTTTGTAGGCTTTTAATGTGTGTTATTATTTTTTATTCTTCCTTTTTGTTTTCTTTTTTATCGCAATCTTCGCAATTGCAATCGTCGGAACATTCAAAGTAGCGGGCTTTAAGCGTTTTCTTTAAACTTTTAAAGTAGGTTTTTAAAGCTTTTTCTAGGTGGTTTAAAATTTCTGGGTTATGTGCGCCCAAAAAGCTGGTTTGAATTCTGCCGTCGTTTTGCATAATTATATTTACACAAGTGCAGCAATCTTCGTTTATAAGCTCTTGGTCGTTTATTCCAGTAACTTTTAAGTTAAGCTCGTTTTCGGTGTTGTAAATTTGCTCGCCGTGTTCGCTTTCGCACTCGCAATTTTCGTCGCAATGCGAACCACACTCTTCGTTGCAGTGGTCGCAATCGTTTTTGTGGTTATGTTTTTCAAGTTCTTTTTTAGTTTCGTTTTCGTTTTTAGTGTTTTCTTCTAATTCGGATTTTTTAAGTTTATCTTTTTTCATATTTTTCACCTACACATTAAATCTAAATAGCATTACGTCGCCGTCTTGCACAACATAATCTTTGCCTTCAATGCGGACTTTTCCTTTTTCTTTAGCGGCGGTCATACTGCCTGCTTCCATAAGGTCGGAGTACGACACAACTTCGGCTTTAATAAAACCTTTTTCAAAATCGGTGTGAATTTTACCTGCTGCTTGTGGAGCTTTTGTGCCGCGTTTAATTGTCCACGCCCTAACTTCTGGCTCGCCTGCTGTAAGGTAGCTAATTAGCCCCAAAAGCCTATAACTAGCAACAATAAGTTGACCAAGCCCAAACTCTTCTAGACCAAGTTCTTCTTTAAACATTTCTAGTTCTTCATCGTTAAGTTTTGATAACTCTTCTTCTATTTTTGCGCATATCACAATGCTTTCAGCATTATCCAAAACAGCGTAGTTTCGCACTTTTGCAATGTTTTCGTCGGCGTCTTTGTTTTTAATTTGCTGCTCACTAACATTGGCGCAATATATTACTGGCTTGCTGGTTATTAGGAAAAAGCCCTTTATCATTTCGCGTTCTTCTTCGGTTGCATTGTAGCTTCTTACTGGTTTTTCTTGTTCCAAAAGTGTACGCAATTTTTCTAGCAGTGCCATTTCCTTAACCGCACTTTTATCGCCCGCTTTTACACCTTTTGAAACGCGCTCCAATCTTTTAACAACGCTCTCCAAGTCCGACAAAATTAATTCCATATTAATTTCTTCAATATCTCTAATTGGGTCAATATTGCCGTCAACGTGAATAATTTTTGAGTTCTCAAAACATCTAACCACGTGCACAATTGCATCGGTTTCACGAATATGACTTAAAAATTTGTTGCCAAGCCCTTCGCCCTTAGACGCGCCCTTAACCAATCCCGCAATATCAACAAACTCAATTGTTGCTGGCGTAATTTTTTTTGTGTTGTACATATCGGCAAGTTTTAAAAGCCTGTCGTCTGGCACAGCAACCACGCCAGTGTTTGGCTCTATTGTGCAAAACGGATAGTTTTCACTTGGAATATTGTTTTTTGTAATGGCGTTAAATAGTGTACTTTTGCCCACATTAGGCAATCCCACAACTCCTAGTTTCATAATTTACTTAAGTCCTTTTGTTTTGTATTTTTGTAGTATTAATTATACAACATAAAACGCGTTATTAAAAGTATTTTTGCCACAATTTAGCTACAAAAACTTAAATCTAATGCTATTTAAATTGTTTTTAATTTAATTTGTTTGGTCAATTTTAAAAAACAGCCAACTATGCTGTATTATTTTTAATTTTTAAAACAATATAAAATAAATCACAATATTATAAAATGCTTTAAAATTTTGTAATAATATGGCGAAAAAAATAATAATATGTAAAAAAGGGGGAACGGTAGTTTGAATATTTTTAATGCAATAGTTGTGGGCTTTGTGCAAGGGGTTGCCGAGTTTTTGCCCATTAGCAGCAGCGGACATTTGGTGCTTATTTACAGCCTACTAAACATAAACGGAAACAACTTTGCTCTAACAATTTTTTTGCATATGGCAACATTATTTTCAATACTTTATGTGTACAGGCGCGAAATATGGAAGCTTATTACTCACCCACTTTGCAAAACCAATAAGTTGTTGGTGGTTGCCACAATTCCAACCGTGATTGTTGCTTTAATTTTAAAGAAATTTATAACCGAAGCGTTTAGCCTAAACTTTGTAATTTTCGGTTTTATTACAACCGCATTAATTTTAGAAATTGCCGACTATTTGTCACAAAAAGCGGTTATATTGTCAACAACAACCGAAAAGTTGCCACAGGGCGACGCGTTGTTAAAGTTTCAAAGCCCCACAATAACAGTTAAAAACAACACCATTATTCACGAAAGTAGCCCAGCGCTAAAAAACACCAATAGCGACATAACCAACCTAAACATTAAGTATTTCCAAGCTCTAATAATTGGCGCAGCTCAAGGGCTTGCGTGTTTCCCAGGTATTAGCCGCAGCGGTTCTACAATTGCAACTGGGCTAATGCTAAAGTGCAACAAACGCGATGTTACAACATTCTCATTTTTGCTAAGCATTCCCACAATATTAGGTTCTATGATTTTAGCAATTAAAGATTATAATTCCAGTGCCACACCAATTGGAAGCTTGTCGTTAATAGTAGCGTGTGTAGTAAGTTTTGTTGTGGGCATATTTAGTATTAATCTACTTTTAAAAATTGTTAAAAAACAAAAACTTTGCTACTTTTCATATTATCTGTTAGCATTAGTCTTTTTAATTTTACTTGTAAAATTCATCGCCCGCTAACAATCACCTTATAATACAATAAAGAATAACATTATAATAGGTTAAAGAATGTATAACAAGTTAAAAAATAACATTATTGATAATATAAATATCATTATAACAATAAAAAAACTGTTGTAAATCCTTATAACAATAAAAACAACCTTAGTACTTTAAGGTTGTTTTTTATTAGGGATAAATTATTTAAAGTTTTTTGCGGCTTTTATGAAAGACACAAATAATGGGTGTGGGTGTGTTGGGCGGCTTTTAAATTCTGGGTGAAACTGCACGCCAATAAAATATTGGTCTTTTAATTCTACTGTTTCAACAATATTTTTATTAGGCTCAATTCCCGAAATAACAAGTCCATTTTTTGTAAGCACATCTTTGTAGTCGTTGTTAAACTCGTAGCGGTGACGGTGGCGTTCACTAATGGTTTTTGCCGCATATGCGCTACTCATAATAGTGCCGTCTTGAACCAAGCAAGTGTATGCACCAAGTCGCATTGTGCCGCCTTTTTGTTTGCCAAGTTGGTCGGGCATAAGGTCTATTACAAGATGTGGGGCGTTTTCATTAAACTCGCGCGATGTTGCACCACTCAATCCCGCAACATTTCTAGCAAATTCAATTACGGCAACTTGCATTCCAAGGCAAATTCCAAAATATGGCACTTTGTGTGTGCGGGCGTATTTACAAGCCAATATTTTTCCTTCTATTCCGCGGTTTCCAAAACCACCTGGCACAAGTATCCCGTTTACATCTCCTAAAAGCTTTTGTGCGTCGGCATCGGACGCAATATCTTCGGCTTCCACCCATTTTATATCCACAAACACACCGTTTTCGTAGCCAGCGTGGTTTAATGCTTCCACAATGGAAATATAGCTATCTCTAAGCTTGCAATATTTGCCCACGACGGCAATTTTCACGCTGCCGTTTCTAGTGTGCATTTTGTTAAGCATTGTTTGCCACTCGCTAAAGTCTATGTTGTTTTGGGGAAGATTTAGCTCGCGCAAAGCAACATTGTCTAAGCCCTTGTTATGCAAAAACTCTGGGCAATCATACAAGTTTTTTAGCGTGATGTCGTTTATGACACAATCTTCTTTTACATTGCAAAACATTGCGATTTTGTTTAAAAGATGTTGGTCTATTGTATCATCACTGCGGGCGATTATTATATTTGGCCTAATGCCCATTCCTTGAAGTTCTTTCACCGAGTGTTGAGTGGGTTTTGTTTTGTACTCATCGGAGCCTGTTATAAACGGAACAAGACACACGTGTAAGAAAATGCAGTTTTCTGACCCAACTTCTATTGAAAATTGTCTAATAGCTTCTATAAACGGCTGGCTTTCAATATCGCCAATTGTGCCGCCAATTTCGGTTATTAAAATATCAGGCTTGTTTGCTTCCACATTTTGTTTAATAAAGTCCTTAATCTCGTTTGTGATATGTGGAATAATTTGTACTGTTTTGCCTAAATAATCGCCATTTCTTTCTTTATTTAAAACTTTCCAAAACACCTTGCCGTTTGTTAGGTTTGAAAATTTATTTAGGTTTATATCTATCATTCTTTCATAATGCCCTAGGTCTAAATCGGTTTCAATTCCGTCATCAGTCACAAAAACTTCGCCGTGCTCGTTGGGATTCATTGTGCCTGGGTCAATGTTTAAATATGGGTCGAATTTTTCCACAAATATTTTATATCCTCGCATTTTTAACAACCTGCCAAGACTTGCCGAAATAATGCCTTTTCCTATACCCGAAACTACTCCGCCTGTTACAAATATATACTTTGTCATTTTGTTTTACCTCCTAAAATGCAAAAAAGGAGTTTTTTTTTACGGGTATTTCTACTCGTAAAAAAAACTCCTTTTGTTATATTTATTATCGTAATTTTATCACTAATTTTTTTTACACGCAAATATTTTTATAATATTTTTTTTGATTAACAAAAATTTTTTCACAAAAAAAGTATGGATAATTCCATACTAATAAAATTAAAATCTTATGTCCACTTTTTACTCTTTATCTTTACTTTCAGTTGAAATTTTTGATGGCAAATCTTTAACATAAGAAACACCAGTACCTGGCACAGACGCAGTAATCCTATTGCCGCCATTTGCCTTTTTAGTGTATCTAAGTCCGCCTTTTCCTACACTAAAACCAACGCCGCTTTTGCTAAGGTTAATTCTAACTCCGCCACCCAAATTTATGCTCTTTCTAAACCTAACACCCATATTTTACTCCATATTGTTTTATTATATTAAAATTCATTATCCATTCAACTTAAAATTTTTAACATCATCGCTTAATTTTAGGTCGTTTCCCATTTTAGTTAGGTCAAACCCATAGTGCAAGTAAATACTACTAACATCATTAGATGTAAGCGATAAGTAGTCAACACCCAATAATTTGCAAACATCTTTAATATCTTTCTCGCTTTTGGCTTCAAACTCTACATATGCAGGAATTAATGGCCAAAAATCAATGTCAATTTCAACACCATTAAGCATATATCTTACTCGTCTATTTTCTTGAACCGAGCGAGCAACATATCCCAATTTGTTTAAAATTTCATTAGTTGTATCAAAATCACTAACTTCAATTTCGCTCTCTTTTGTTCCGTCAATTTTATTGTTGTTAATTTCTTTAATGGTAAGTGTTGTCTTTTTGCCTTCTTTTCTTAGCCTAATCCAGCTATTTTTTCTAACAGGATTAAAGTCGTAGCAATTTCTTAACTGCAACCAATCTCCCACAAACTCCGCACCACATGCTTTAAGTTTTTTCACAAACTTAAATGTGTCTACTTCCAACAATCTTGCTTCAATTTCACTTTTCATATCCCACTCCCTTTTTTAAAGAGCCCATAAAATATGCTAACTAATAATAACACACAAAATTGGTTTTTCAAAACATAATAAAACAAAACGCCAATAATTACTTATTTTCGCATAAACGCTTTTATATAATTATTTTTTCTATCAGCCTAGTTCGTTATTTAAAGAATTTTAAAAATTCTATGTAGAGCAAACAAAAAAAGAACCACCATTATTAGTTGTCCATATTGTAGTGCATCTTGTGGAGTTATCAACCTTGCAGAAGATAAAAAATTTTATAAATATAAACTAGATGATAAAAACAAGAAATAGACAGGTTTTTAAAAACAAAAAAACTGGGCTTAAAAAAGTAAGTCCAGTTTTATTTTTTAGTCCGCAAGAAAAATAGCGGGATTTTCCTATAATTGCGGGAACAAACGCAAAGAAAGATTAAAACTAATCTTGATTTTCGTCTACTTGACGCTCAATTTGAGTGTCTTTGTCTTTAGATGCAACCCATTGTTTATAATCTTCTTTACTCTTTAGGGCAATAGGTAGGAAAATAGCAACGCACAAAACGATACAAGCCACGCAAGAAGCAATAACAGGTAAAAGGCTGCGTTTTTTATTGTGCTCGCTAATAACAGAGATGTTTTTGTTAACAACGCGTTTTGGAACAACATTTTTGGTTTTAATAGAGTAAAGCATTTCGTTTTCGTTTGGGGTAAGTAGTTCCACTTCTCTTTTTAACTCGTTTTTAATGAATTTATTTTTCATATTTTCCTCCTTCAATAAATTTCTTTAGTTTTTTTAATGAATTGTTGTAACTCCACAGCACACTACCAAGTGGGCGGTCTACAATTTTTGCAATTTCGCGATGTTTGTAGCCGTTTACAATGTGCAACATAACAATTGTAAGTTCGTCCGAATTAAGCACACGCTTTGCAATTTTAAAAACTGGAATGTCGTTATTCACATCTTCGCTAGTAGCAACAAACTCGTTTTCTTGAAAATCGGTGGGAGTAGAACGACTTAATTTTTTGTTTTCGTTTATGCTAAGGTTGCGGGCAATTGTAAGAATCCACGCATATCCATTAGTGTTGGGTTTGTAGTAATTTATTTTTTCTTTTACAACAATGTAGGTAGATTGCATTAAATCTTTGGCGTCTTCGTTGTTGTTAACAACGCTCAAACAAACTGAAAATACAGCCTTGCTAGTAAGTTGAAATATAGTGTCAAGCGCATCGCCATTGCCTAATTGCAATTGCAGTAAAGCTAAATTAAGTTTGTTTTTATCCATACTACATAAATAATCTTCCTACACACATAGTATATCACAGCATTTTTTTAAAAGCAAGAATTTGTGACATAATAATTTTGTACACTTTTATCACATTATATTAGTAAAACTTCATAAAATAAAACATTTTTGTCCAATTTTTTATTTGAAAACTATAAAAAAATTTTTTTAGATATTGACAAAAATGAAATAATAATATAAAATGAATGTAAATTGTAAGGAGAATTGCTATGAACAAAAAGATTTTTAACATTTTGCTTGTTTGCTTGGTTATTTTTATAGCCGTGTATTTTTCGTTGAAAATTAGCAATTACGGTGACAAACTTAAAGCTGCGGACGACCAGTTGTACAACAACACTCGCACGCAAATATCATATAAATTGGACATATAAAAAATCCCAACCATTAGCGGTTGGGGTTTTTTTATTGTCTTAACTTTATGTGAAGTTCTCTTAGTTGTTTTTCGTCGGCATCTATTGGACCGTCCATTAAAACATCTTGCGCTTTGCTGTTCATAGGAAATGGCACAACATCACGAATATTTGTGATGCCTAGCATTAACATAAGCAACCTTTCAAACCCTGGCGCAACTCCAGCGTGTGGCGGAACACCATATTGGAACGCGGTATAAAGAGTACCAAAACGCTTAATAATTTCGTCTTCACTATATCCAACAATATCAAAAAGTTTTAGCATCATTTCCCTGTCGGTGTTTCTAACAGCACCCGACGCAACTTCGTAACCGTTTGCAACAAGGTCGTACTGATAAGCTTCCACTTTTAACGGATCCATTTTGGACAACTGCTCCAAATCAACTTTTGGTTTGTTGAATGGGTTGTGGCAAAACTCAATTTTGCCATCGTCGGAAAGCTCAAACATAGGAAAATCTACTATCCAACAAAACTCGGTGCGAGATTTATCTATAATGCCCATTTTTTTACCAACTTCATCGCGCAACAATCCTGCAAGTTTGTAGCACTTTTTAGGGCTTGCGTCGGCAATAACAAAAATGTCGTAGCCAACTTGCGCTTTTGTTTTGGCTTTTAAATCTTCGCACTCTTTTTCGGTTATAAACTTAACTATTGGACCTTTTAGACTGCCGTCTTCTTGCACCCTAACCCACGCCAAACCTTCAGCCCTTTCACTTAGCATTAAGTCTTGCAATCCGTCGAAAAACGCGCGCGGCTGTTTGCTTGCGTCTACTGCAAAGCCTTCTACAGTGCGGTCTTTAAACGCTTTAAATGTGGTTTTACTAAAAACATCTTCTAGCCCCACCATTTCTATTGGGTTTCTTAAATCTGGTTTGTCCGAACCAAACTTAACCATTGCTTCTTTGTATGGAATTTTTTTGAATGGTGCTTTGTTTGTGGGAAACTTGCTATATTTAGAAAACAATTTTTCTATTAAAGTTTCTGTGGTCTTTTGAACATCTTCTTGTGTGGCAAAACTCATTTCCATATCGATTTGATAAAAGTCGCCAGCAAGCCTATCGGCACGTGGGTCTTCATCTCTAAAACAAGGTGCTATTTGAAAATATTTATCCACACCGCCGCACATTAAAAGCTGTTTAAACTGCTGTGGCGCTTGTGGAAGTGCATAAAATTTACCCTTGTGAACTCTGCTTGGCACTAAATAATCTCTTGCGCCTTCGGGACTAGGAACAGTAAGTATTGGGGTGTTAACTTCTGTAAACCCCATTTCGCGCATTATAACACGCGTATCAAACGCAACATCGGCACGCAATTTTAACATTTGCTGCATTGTGTCATTTCTTAAATCTAAGTATCGATATTTTAGTCTTAACTCTTCGCCCACTTTCATACTATCTTCCACTTCAAACGGCAAAATGTGTTTTGATTCCGATAGTACTTTTAAGCCTTCTAGGTCTAATTCCACTTTGCCCGATTTTATGGATAAGTTAATGGTGTCTTCGTCTCTTAAAACAATTTTTCCTTTAACTGTAACTACACTTTCACGCGATAATGTGCTAAGCAAACTATCGTCGTGTGTTTTTAGTTGGACAATTCCGCTTTTGTCGCGAATATCAATAAAAACTATTCCGCCGTGGTCACGCACTGTGTTTACCCAGCCGGCAAGTTCTACTGTTTGACCAATAAGCTTTTCGTCTACATCGCCCAACATCATAGTTCTGTACATAATCTTTCTCCTTTTTTACTTTATTTTTATGTTTTCAATTACACTTTTTGTAATTGTTTTTTGTTGTTTTTATTTTAATAATTTTATCTTTTTATCATTTTGTTGTTTATAAATTTTATTTTGTTTTTAAAATTGGCATATATAAATTTTTTTATATTTAATTCTTGTTCTTTAAAATTTGTTTGAATTATTTATTCGTTTTTTTATTTTAAATTCACAACTTTAAAAACAGATTTTTAAGTTTTATATGATTTTTATTTTCATATAATCATTATTTCTTATTTTAAAAAAAGTTACAGTAAAGTTATTGTATTTTTTGTTTAATTTTTTCTAGCACATCTTGTGCGTTTGCTTTTCCGCGAGTTTCACGCATAACCTGACCAACCAAAAAGTTTAAAATTTTTGGGTCTTGTTCGCGTTTAAATTGTTCAACAACCTGCGCTTTTTGGGCTAGCACTTTATTTAAAACTTCCATAATAAAGTCGTCCGACAAGTCGGCTAAAATTCCTTGTTTTTTAGCTTCTTCTTGTGCGTTTAAGTTTGTTCCCCACACATAAGACAAAAGATCTTTTGCGGAGTTTCTTTGTATTTTTTTCTCGTCAACCGACTTAATTATCCACACCAAGTTGTCTTTAGAAATATCTAGTTTTGCGCCACCTTTAATTCGCGCAAGAATTTCGGTTGTAAACCAGTTTGCGGTGGTTTTGGGTTGGAAATACTCGTTTAAACACTGCACATATAAGTCCGCAACAGGTTTTTCGGCAAGTATAACTTCGGCATCGTAATCACTAAGACCGTACTCGCCCACAAACTTTTGTTTTAGTTCGTCTGGCAATATTGGAAGCGAATTTTTAATTCTTTCCACGTCGGCATTTGAAATATGCACACTAAGTAAGTCTGGGTCTGGAAAATATCTATAATCTTCTGCATTTTCTTTGTTTCTAAGTGTAAAACTTTCGCACTTATCAAAATCCCATTTGCGTGTTTCTTGTTCTACAGTTCCGCCATCGTCTAAAATATCTTTTTGCCTAGCAATTTCGTACTCTATTGCTCTATGAATAGACCTAAAACCCATAATGTTTTTCATTTCAACCTTAGTGCCAAACTTTTTGCTACCCTTTGGTTTTAGCGAAATATTTACATCGGCACGCATTTGCCCTTTTTCTATTTCGCAATCGGAAACTCCAGCATAAATATAAATTTGGCGAAGTTTTGTTAAAAACTCAATTGCTTCGTCGGCTGTTTCCATATGTGGCTCTAGTAGCGCGTCAGTAACAAGCTCTATTAGCGGAACGCCACCGCGGTTGTAATCCACAAAGGTTTTGCCGCCTTCGTGAACAAGTTTTCCTGCATCTTCTTCTAAATGAATGCGGTTTATTGGAATGTTTTTTTCGCCCACTTTTAAGTGCCCATTAATGCAAATGGGTTTTTCAAGTTGGCTTATTTGATACGCCTTGCTTAGGTCGGGATAAAAATAGTTTTTTCGCTCAAAAATTGCTATATCATTAATATCAAAACCTAGCGCCAAACCAGCTTTTATGGTTTGTTCTACGGCGTATTTGTTTAGTATTGGCAAAGCCCCCGGAAGACCAACGCAAACAGGGCAACAGTTGGTGTTTGGAACTTTGTTATATTCGTTTTTGCAAGCACAAAAACATTTTGATTGGGTTTTTAGTTCGGTATGAACTTCTAGCCCTATAACTACATCGTATTGCATATTAGTCCTCCTTTTTTGTAATTTTTTCTACTAGTTTTGCAAAACTAAAAATTGTTTTTTCATTAAATTTTTTGCTCATTATTTGAATACCTAATGGCAATCCGTTTTGCCCCACGCCATATGGCACCGATAGCGACGGAATGCCTACAATGTTTGCGGTTACAGTAAAAATATCTTCTTTGTAAGTTTCTACTGGGTCGCTTGGCTTGCTGCCAATTTTAAACGCTTCACCTAGCGCGGACGGCATAACAATAACATCGCACTCGCTAAACGCGCGGTCGTACTCATCCACCAACAAGCCTTGTACTGCTTTTGCTTTTTTGTAGTACGCGTCGTAATAGCCCGACGACAAAACATAGTTTCCTAGCATTATTCGGCGTTTTACTTCTTTGCCAAAACCACTGCTACGGCTAAACTTGTATATTTCTTGCAAGTTTTTAGCGTGTTCGTCACGGCTTGTATATTTTACGCCGTCAAATCTAGCAAGGTTACTAGCGGCTTCGGCTGGAGCAAGAATGTAATATGTTGAAAGTCCTAGCTCAATATCTTTAATGGAAACTTCCCTTACAGTTATGCCGTTTGCTTTTAAGGTTTCAATAAAACTCAAATAGTTTTTTTCACACTCTAGCCCTTTTATCATTTTTAAAATTTCTTTTGGAACACCCACAGTAACGGCTGGACTTAAAGTTTCCATTTCTTTTAAATAATCATCAACTTGTGTTTTTGATGATGTTTCATCATTTTCATCGTGACCAGCAATTGCTTGAAGCAAAAGTGCGTTGTCTTCTAATGTTTTAGAAAACACCCCCACTTGGTCTAGCGAACTAGCAAATGCCACAACGCCATAACGTGAAATTCTGCCATATGTTGGTTTTAATCCATATATTCCGCAATAACTTGCTGGCTGTCTAACGCTACCACCCGTTTCTGTTCCTAGTGCAACTGGGCACAAATTTAGTGCAACCGCACAAGCACTGCCACCAGACGAACCGCCAGCGACACGCTCAAAATCTAACGGGTTGTGTGTAACGCCAAATGCGGAGTTTTCAGTGGAACTGCCCATTGCAAATTCGTCCATATTTGCTCGTGCAATCACAACCGCGCCTTCATCCATCATCTTTTTAACAACCGTAGAGTCGTATTGCGCAACATAATCTTTTAAAAAGTTAGAGCCACAACTGCAAATTTTGCCAGCGTACAAAATGTTGTCTTTAATTATTACTGGTACGCCTGCAAGTTTGCCTGTAAAGCCATTTTTTATTTTTTCGTCCATAATTTTTGCGTTGGCAATTGCGTCGCTAAAAACTTCCAAAACCGCGTTGTATTTTTGGGTTTCGTTAATTCTATTCACAAAAGCTTTTACTACTTGCTCACAAGTTAGATTACCTTTTTTAATTTGCTCTTTAATTTCTAATGCTGATAATTTTAAAATATCTAATTCCATAATTTACTCCATAATTCGTGGCACAACAAAGTAACCTTTACTTTTTTCTGGTGCGTTTTTAAGTAGCACATCGGCTGGGTAGCTTTCTTTGGGTGTGTCATCTCTTAAATCGGCTAGCTCCATAATGTTAAGTTTTCTATTTCCTTCCACATTGGCGTTTTTAATGGTGTCAGCCAACCTAATTAGTTTTTCAAAATCTTTACTAAATTCTATTAGTTCATCGTCACTAAATTCTAGTTTTGATAGTTCTGCTAAGTGTTTTATTTCTTTAATATCCATACTTAATCTCCTAAATTTTAAAAATATTGTATCATATATTTTTGCTATAAAAAAACAAAAAAATCACAGGCATTTTAGTGAACCTGTGATTAGAAATTTTATTTAAGCACGACAAAAGGCTCACATACTGGTGTGATTAAAATTGTTGTTATTATTATTGTTGTTGATAATAAAAGTAATCATTTTTTTTGTCCTTTTGTAATTTTATGGTAGCATAGTTAATTTTGTATGTCAACAATTTTTTTAAATCTTTTTTTTACTATGCCACATTTAACATCAAATATTCCAATTTTTTAGTTCTGTTTTGGCAAACTATATTTACAGCCGCAATAGTTTTGCCTATACAAATTGTACTTTTTGCTGTTTTGAATTGACTTCAAATATCCGTCGTTTTTCTTAAAATTTGCTTCTAAAAACTTTACACCATACTCTTTTTCTAATTCTTTACCAATTTTATTTATGGCAACATAATCTTTGTGCGGACTAACCGAAAGCGTGCTTGTAAAGGCGTCGTAGCCGTGAGATTTTGCGTACTCAGCAGTTTTTTTTAAGCGCACTTTAAAACACTTTAAACACCTGCTTCCGCCTTCTGGTTCGGCTTCTAGCCCTTTTATTTCGTTTTCATACTCATCTGGGTTGTAATCACAAATAACATATGAAATGTTCATAGCGTCTAAATACTTGCGTTGGGTTTCGGCGCGTTTTTCGTACTCTGCTGCTGGATACACGTTTGGGTTGTAAAAAAACACGGTTACGTCGTAATTAGGGGTTAACCCCTCCACAACTCCACTGCTACAAGGTCCACAACAGCTGTGTAATAATAATCTCTCCATAGTTTCACCTAAAATAACATTATAATATATCCCGCAACAACACTAATTAGATATAGCGAAATTATTATGCCAGTAGTTTGTTTTGGGTTGCGGTTTTGTTTTATTAACATCATTATGCCTAGCCCTGCATTTGCGCTAAGCCCCGTAATTGTTGCACCAAGTGTAAGTCCGCCCATAGCAAAAAGCTTACTAATCACAACGCTAGACGCGCAGTTTGGAATAAGCCCAATCAACCCCGCAAGCACTGGCTGCAACCACACCGTGGTACCCAAAAAGCCGCGAAGTGCGTCTTCGGTTATGAAATATATAATAAGCCCAAAAACAATGTTTATAGCCAAAATAAAGGCAAAAACCTTTAAGCTGTGAAGCAATGGGTGTTTAATAAAATGCCAAAAGTTAAATTTGCCGTGTTCGTCTTCAATATCATGCCCACAGCAGCCTGTGTGGTGGTCTTGATGTATTTCGCCCACCATATAATTATGCTGACATTCTGGCTCTTTAACGGCGGTTTGTGTTTTTTCCACGCTAACAACATAGTCCATTTTTTTAGAATTGGTGCAAGTTTTGGTTTTAAATAGTTCCATTACAAGCGTTGTGCCGTAGCCAACAATTAATGCTAACACAAACTTAATTAATAAAATTAGCCACAATTTACTAGCGGAAGCTGGGCTTGAAAGCAACACAGGAATAGCTTCGTCGCTAGTTGCAATGTATAGCGCCATAAGCGTGCCTAGCGAAATACTTTGTTTTGTGTACAAATCGGTTGCAATAACCGAAAAACCGCATTGCGGAATTAAACCCACACCTGCGGCAAATAGTGGGGCGGCTTTGCCCTTTAAAAAACGGCTATTTTGCAGCGATTTTGCGGTTTTTAGTTCAACAACTTCTATTAAAACATAGCATATTAATAAAACTGGAAACACTTTTAATGCGTCAATAAACGCGTCTAATATGGCACTCCACATATGCCCCACCTCCTTTGCGTACATATATTATACCAAATACAAAATTAAGTCAATAGTTTAGCGCCAGTTTGAGCTATTAAAACCGCGTGCATAATACGACAAATTTTGCAAAAAATATAATAACAAAAAAAATTAAGGAGGAAATTTATTTTGAAAACCAACGCAAACAAAACTTTGCAAACCATTGCCTATTTTGGCTGTGTGCTAATTATGCTTGCTCTTGTGGTTACGCTAATTATTGGGCTATTTAGAATAAATGCAGCGCTTTGGATTAGGGTGTGTTTTACCATTTTAGCTGGGCTACTTGTACTAGATGTTATTTACGACTGCGTGTGCGTTTACACGGGTATGAGCACATATGTTGCGGGATTTATTTTGTACGCGCTTAGTGCAATTACCGTGGCTTTATGCTTCATTTTGTATTCGCGTATTGCCATTCCAAACGGACTTGTTCCTACTGCCGACCTTTCTATGTATTTGTTTGAAATGGGCAATTTGGTGGCTATAAACATTTTAAGCATAACCATATTTATAGTGGGCAACGCTATGAACAAAAAAGAAAAAATTAGCGTTAAAGAAAAACTTGGTGTAAAATAACAACCAAATATTCAAAAAACCATTAGCATTTTCACTAATGGTTTTTTTGCTTGTTTTTTTTCGTTTACTGCGTTATTATATATGTGTTGTATGGGTGACTTTATTTAAAAGCAAATATTTTTTTTACACATGTTTTACACCACAACATAATGTATTTTTTACGCGTCTACGGCTTGGATAAATACTTCCATTTGCTGCAGCCACACCAACAACTTAATATTTATTTACGCGCCTGTAGCGTTGGCTGGATAGAGCATCGGTCTTCGGAACCTGCTCGGCTTTTTGAACTTTTGCTCATTTTTCCCTACTCGGGTAAAATTTCGCTCCTTCGTTCAATGCCTGCGCTTTCCCTAAAATGTCTCTACATTTTTGGGAGCCCTATTTCAACCCTCGGTTCCATTTGCTACAGCCACACCAACAACTTAATATTTTTCTATGCGCCTGTAGCTCAACTGGATAGAGCATCGGTCTTCGGAACCTGCTCGGCTTTTTGAACTTTTGCTCATTTTCCCCTACTCGGGTAAAATTTCGCTCTTTCGTTCAATGCCTGCGCTTTCCCTAAAATGTCTCTACATTTTTGGGAGCCCTATTTTATCCCTCGGTTCCATTTGCTACAGCCACACCAACAACTTAATATTTCTTTATGCGCCTGTAGCTCAACTGGATAGAGCATCGGTCTTCGGAACCGAGGGTTGGGGGTTCAAATCCCTTCAGACGCACCAAAAAAATAGAACCTAGATTTTTCTAGATTCTATTTTTTTAGTTTTATTTTTCTCTGGGTTTATCTAAAAAATGGTCTACTTGCCAATTTTTGTCATTTACAAATTGTGTAGCAGAAAACTTTTTGAACACAATGGTTTTAAAAGTGTGCCATCAAAGAGCGTGCCAAACACACTAATTTATGTTAAAAAAGTAAAAGACATTGACAAAGTGACTTTTAGAATGGATGCTCACATTAAAACCGAGCACTGCAGATCCAACACTTACAGAGATTAATTTTTAAGGATATGAAATAATGGAAAACGAAAACAAAAATTTAGAAATAACTCCTTATTCAAACAAAAAAGCCGAAACTTTAAGGCTACTTAAGTTTGTATTTTTTTCAATTAGTGCAGGTGTAATTCAAGTTGTTTCGTTTACACTTTTAAACGAATTAATTAAGCTTAAATATTGGCCAAGTTATCTAATTTCACTAATTTTAAGTGTGCTTTGGAATTTTACTTTAAACCGCAAATTTACATTTAAATCGGCCGCAAATATTCCACTTGCAATGCTCGAAGTGTTTTGCTACTATCTTGTATTTACTCCGCTTTCAACAATCGGTGGCAACGCCCTACAAGGTGCTGGCTGGAACGAATATTTAGTACTTGATATTTCTATGATTTTAAATTTTGTAACCGAATATCTTTTCTGCCGATTAGTGGTTTATCGTGGCAAGATTGATAATCAAAAACCCAAAACCACCAACGACCCCAACACCACCCCAAACACAAAATAGGAAGAAATTATGATGCACGAAATGAAACTTCAAGATGTTTATTTTAAAAAAATTGCATCCAAAGAAAAGATATATTTTTAATGCAGCTTTTAATCCATAAAAATAAAACCCCAGTACAAATTGGGGTTTTAATTTTTTTTATCTAATTTATCATTCACATTATTGATTGTGATTTTGGTTTATCTTACTCTGCCGCCATTATTTTGAAATTTTTTTTTAGTAGCATCGACTTCCATATTGCTAGTCTTTTTTGATTTTTGCTCTTTGTAATAATCATAGCCACCCATAAATGTGGTGGTTTTTCCGTCTTTAAACTCAATGGTTTTGTCGGCAAACTTATTAATAAAGTACCTATCGTGGCTTACAAACACTAATGTTCCGTCAAAATCTTCTATTGCATCTTCAAGAACTTCTTTTGTTGGGATATCAATATGGTTTGTAGGTTCATCAAAGATTAAAGTATTAATTTTTTGTTGTAGAAGTTCAGCAAGTTTAACTCTAATTTTTTCACCACCAGATAAATTTTTAATTCTTTTATTTACATCTTCCTTATAGAATTGGAAGCCAGCGAGTATTTGTCTTGCTCTTTGTTCTGTAAGACCAACTTCACTTTTAAAATAATCAAGCAACTGTTGCTCGCCATTTGGGAAATTTATTATTTGTGGCAAATAGCCAATCTTAACACTAGGCCCAACTATTACTTGACCTTGCATAGGCAAATCTTGTTTTCCCATTATAGCCTTTACAAACGATGATTTCCCGCTACCATTTGCACCAATTAAAGCAACTCTTTCACCAGAGCAAATATTCAAACTAACATCATCAAGAATTTTCTTTCCATTTGGAACTGATATAGACAAATTCTCTGCAACTATTACACGCTTACTAGTCTTTCTTTCTTCTTCAAATTCAACAGATAATTTTTTCTGTTCCTTTGGCCTTAAAACAGCATTTTTTCTCATTCTATCAAGTTGGGTTTGCAATGCGTGTGCCCTATCACAAAGCGAAGAACTGTTTGTCGCCATTCCTCTTTCAGCAAAGTATTTTATCTGCTCTTCCAATCGTTTCATCGCCAATTGCTGGTCGTGATATGTCGCCAACTGTTTTTCATAATCTCTTTGTCTTTCTTCTAAATAACCAGAATAATTGGTTGAATACACCTTTGCATTTCCGAAATCCAACGCCAAAATTTTATTAGACATCCTATCTAGAAAATATCTATCGTGCGAAACAATAACTGTTGCACCTTTAAACGACTTTATGTAATTTTCCAACCACTCTATTCTATCAATATCCAAGTGGTTTGTTGGTTCATCAAGCAAAAACAAATCAGGTTTTATTAATAATGCTTTAGCAAGTTGAACAAGCGTTTTTTCACCACCGCTTAAGTCGTTGTAACTCTGGTTTAACATTGTTTTATCAATTTTCAACCCTTCAACAACGGTGTTGATGTTAACATCCATATCATAACCACCTTCCATTGAAAACTTTTCCATAAGGTTACAATACTTTGTCATTATGTCATTACTCATACTTTCTGGTAATTCTGTACTCATCAATTCTTGAAGTTTGTTTAACTTGTTTTCCATCTCAACCAAGTCCGCAAAAGCATCTTTTAAAATATTATAAACACTTCTTTTGTCGTCGATGCTAGAACCTGTTTGGTCTAAATATGCCACTTTAGCACCTTTTTTTATGTTAACATTGCCAGAATCAATTTTTTCAATGCCATAAATCATCTTTAATAATGTTGATTTTCCACATCCATTAGGTCCAACAATAGAAATTGACTCGCCTTCATTCAACGAAAAAGAAACATCTTCGAAAAGCTGTCCATATCCAAAATTTTTTGATAATTTATCAACATTTAATATAATCATATTATACCTCAAGAGAATTATACCATAAAGTAAAATGGCTGTCAATATTTAAAATTTTCAAAAATAATTGATTACATAAACTATTCATTAATAGAGTAAAAGTCAAATATCCTTTTAAAATTCGATTATTAATATAGCATATTTAGAGCTTTATTTAAAAGCAACAATCTTTTTGCAAATTCTTCACTTTTCATTGAAAAAGTAATTCTAGCAATCAACTGGTTTTTATTTGGCCACCCCATAGATTTTCCTGTAATAAATTTTATTCCAGACTCTCTAAACAAAAAATACAATAACTCATCTTCATTTTCAATAATACAGTTTTTGTATTTCAATCCTTTTACGGCTGAAAAATCCAATACGGCAAAAAATCCAGCTTCAGGAAGCACATTTCCTGCAAACTTTACACCTTTAGACTGATAAAAACCATCCAAAGCGCCAGTCCCAACCACTTTTGAAATTACCTTATACGCCAATCGCTTTATCTTATTTTTTTCGCGAGTGTTATTCTCTCCAAATACAAAATATTTTAGTATTTCCAAATTTGTCATATAGTGCAAATTAATTTTACTAAAATACTTATTATATTTCTTACTTCCATACTGAGAGAAACAATAGCTGAGTGCCGTTGATTGAACCAATGAAAGAGAATCCATATTATGAAAAATCAAATCTCTTATTTTTGCAATAATTTCTTCATTAGCAACAACAACACCAGCTCTTAGCCCAGCCAAACCATAAGACTTAGACAATCCAAACAAAGTTATTGTAGAATTAAAATACTCTGGGAATGTGGCTATTGGTAACGCCTGATTATTAATGTCATAACCTATATCTTTGTACACCATATCATCAATAATAAAAACACCGTGCTTCTCACATATTTTGGCCACATTATACAAGATATTCTTCTGTTTTTTTGACATAACACTGCCAATTGGATTGTGTGGATTAATATTAAGAAATGCTACGACTTTAGGAATATAATCTAATTTTTGGGAGTACTCTAGTTCCAACTGCTTATTAATATTGTTAATACATAAATCCAAATCTTTCGAATCAATTAAATAGTTGTTCTCTGATTTAAGGGGTATGAATTTTGTAATTCCACCTATCCTTTCAGGATAATAAGCAAACAAACCATAAGTTGGAGCAGTAAACAACACTACATCATATGGACGCAATATTGCTTTAAGAAGAAGCGAGAAAGCGTGACTTGTAGATGAAGTAAAAATCACATTGTTTTCATTAACAACATTTTTCACACCATCATCATTTAAATACTCTTTTATCCCAATTTTGTTTAAGTAGTTTACAACCTCTTTTCTTTGCTCTTTATCACCAGCCGAGTGATTATACATAGATAGTCTTTCAGAATTCATTACTTTTTTTATTTTTTTTGAAACACCTGGAAATGGTTTTATCTTCATCGGATCGCCACCACCCAGCGACTTTATTTTAAAATTATTATAATCAATATCTGCAAATGAAAATATCCCTATTCTATACGCGTAAGAATTTTCTTTTACATATTCCAAATCTTCAAAAAATTTTTTTTGTTCAGGTCTTCTACCAAGGTCTGGCGTAACACTATGACTTAAAAATTCATTTTTGTTTTTCTTTAATTCATTTAATGGCTTATTCATTATAAAGATCCCTAAAATAAAATTTCATCCATTATATTCATCCATTTTAATTGATTTTCATCTATAGACGATATTCCATAACCTTTTTTGAATTCGTCTAATTCATTTTCCATTTTATTAATTCTTAAACTCTTTATGAAATGATAAAAATCGAAGTACTTGGTAGACACACTTAAATCTCCAACATCAATAATTTTAATTTCCCCACTATCTGTAACTATAACATTTGGCAAACAAAAATCACCATGTATTACTGCGTCATTTTTAGGACAGTGTTCTCTAATAAAATTCAATAAACTTTCCTCGGTATCATTTGGATACATTTTTAATAATGAATTTACAACAAAATGTAATTTCTTTTCTGCTTTTTCCATAAGCATATCTACCGAATTGTCTCTAAATGGACACTCATCAACATCTAGGGAATGTATTTTCTTTAAAAATTTGCCCAATTTAAACCCAATATTTTTGTATTCATATGCTACTTTGCCCTCTATACATTCCATTAGTAACAGTATATGGTCATCATTTTTACTAAAATAAAGAATTTTAGGACACTCAACCTTACCCTGCAACCACAACAATCTCTTGTATTCGTCTTCCAAAGTCACCCTGCTTGCTATTGATTGCGTTTTTAAAATGGCTTTTCCACCGTTTTTCAAGACAACCTTATAAACTCTGGTTACTGAGTTACCCATTGAATTATTTTGTATTGAATTTATATCAATTAAATCTAACAGTTTACTATCCGTTATATCTAATTCATTTGTTTCTTTGGTTGTCTTAACCCTAAGAACATAAAAATTATTACAATTGTTAAACAGATTTTCATAATAATCTATAGTGTTTTCTAGAGTTCCCTTATCATTAAACAATGTATAAGGAACAATATTAAATATATCTTTTATAGAAGAATAGACACTAACGCCTGTTACCTTCAACTTCTCATTTTGATTATTAACCACCAACTCATCAAAGAACTTTACTTCTGTTTCAAATCTGTCTACTGGCACAACAATCATAACCTGTTTTTTGGCTAAAATTCTTAAGTATTCCTCATCGTTAATTTTTAATTCATGTATCATTATTTTCCCTCCACATATTCTGTATACCAAGTCTTTTTTCATAACACTCTAGAAATTTAGAATCATATGATTTTCTTTCGGTCATTATTTCTTCACACTTTTTATTTATACTTGGAAAATACAAATCAAATCTATTTATTCTACAATCTTCTATTTCGTCTTTCATTGTGTTTGGACTCCCATAAAGATCTATGTAATTATAACCCATACCGTCATAAGTCTCAAAAAGATTAATAGTATTTAAATAAATTCCTGGAGTCAGTTTTGCAAATTGCTTATTATATGATGTCTTAACTTGATAGACTATTCCATTAACAATTGCATCCAGCCTATAAGCTATTGGTTTTCCAGAGCATTTTTCAACAGCATATACAATATCCATTTTCCCGTTTTCTATCATTTTTGAATAATAATCAAGTTGATTTCTTTGTTTCATATCCATACCATATTGATGTTTCCACGAACCATTTTCAATATCTTGTATGTATCGCTTTGCCGTTCCCACTTCAAAATGTTTAACAACACAATTGTCCTCAAACATTTTTTTTCTTTTGTTAAATTTATATTTATTCTTTTTAATTAGTTTGTCAATATGTCCTTCAGGCTTTGGATTTTCCGGCAACACAATGCTTGTTGGCAGTCTTTTGCAGACTCCACAATTTACCTCACACAATGCTTTATAAGCTAATGAATTTTCATACACTAAAGGAAAGTAAACGCTATCAATTTTTAATTGTTCCATAGCATTGTATAATAATTCTATAATATAACTGTTGTTTGATTGTTTAGGATCCATAAGAACAGGAAAAGATTCAATTTCACTTTGCCAAACCCCATCGATTTTAGGTTTCAGAGCAAAAAGTATTTTTCCATCAAATATAATTTTCAATAATGGATTTAACGACATTTTAATATATAGTGAATCATATGATTGTTCGTATGTTTTTCCAAACTTAGAATACAGCAACTCAATTTCTTTTTTGTACTTTTTTAATTCTTCAATATTATTAATAAACATATAAATTTCTATATTCCCCTTATAAAAAGTTGCCAACTTATTGAAATACTTTTATATTTTCTTTAAAGAAATCTAGCACTTGTGAATTAGTAATCTCCATCAATTTAAAATTATCCTCGTTTGTTAATTCAACCGTGTACTTATTAAATTCAGGAGTAATACTCATTGAGTCAAGTGGAAAACCAATATTTCTTTGGCTTAGAACTTTGTTAGTAAAAAGTTTGTGTACTTTATATTGAAAACATTTAATATTATTTTCGAATCCCAAGGCAATCGTTTTTAAGTAGAAACCATCTAAAAATTTTACACCATCTTTTTCGTAACCATATTTTTCCACAAGGGTTTTATAATAAGCAATGATCTCTTCATCACTCGCCTTTTCACCATTAATTCTTGACACCTTAGTTTTAGGTTGAATACTATCAGGTACTCCTTTAAAGTACAAACCCGTATCATCACATATTACAACACATCCGCTCGCCTTACTATATTCTTTAGCCTTATATATAGCATTTTCTCTTTCCGAATCAAATGGTTCTTCTACACTTAATACTAGGTTAATATCTTTCAAACAAATGATTTCATTTTTGACAATATTGTTTAATATGTTTTTATACAACTCCAATTTCGAACGATTATTTGTTGCGACCAAAATTTTTTTCATTTAAAGTATTATCTCCTTTATCTACCCAATCTTTAATCAAATCAAAACTTATTGGTTTGTCATCTGTTCCCAACCCAATATATATTGGTTCGTTTTTTGCATGATAATCGCTTCCACCAGACATAAGAAGTTTCTTCCTTTTGCAGTACTCCTGCAAGTAAAGACTTTGACTTCCATTTAGGTTGCTGTGATTACACTCAATACCATCCAATAAACCAGTTTTTACTACACCATCTAAGATGGTTTGAGAACGATCTTTATAGTTAAATGGGTGTGCTAAGAAAATTTTTCCACCACAATTTTCTTTTAACTCATCTGATACATCAGCAAAAGCTGGGACAAAATCCCTTAAATCAACATAATATGGACTCCCTGGAACTTTTAAATATTTATATATAAAAGCCGAACAATCTCCCCATACTTCTGCTGGCAAAATTGACGAATTTTCCTCGTGACTCATAATTTCTTTGTATATTTTGTATACAGGGAACTCTTTTTTGTAATCTATATTTATATTTTCTTCATCCAGTATCAATCCCGCTTTGTAGCATTTTTTTATTAGTTCGTAGGCACTATATTTATTGATTTGATATTTGGTTTTGAAGTGTTGACTAATAAATTTTTTCATCTTTTCAAAATCATAATCATACACCAAAAAGTGAACATCTATACCATCGTAGCGTAAGGCCAACTCTGTTCCCTTAATAATTTTCCCCTTATATAAATCTCGATAAAGAAAATGGTTCTTTAATTCTTGATATGCATCAACAGTATCATGGTCAGTTATAGATATAACATCTAACTGATTTTGTGACGCAAGTTTTAATATGTCTTTTAGTTGCATTTTTCCATCAGAATATGTTGTATGCAAATGCAGATCAATCATTTGTTTCTCCTTAATCTCTATTGTATATATCTCTGGTATAGACTTTTGAATTATTGACAATTTGCTTATCCCATCTATTAGCTACTATAACATTAGATTTTGCCACGAATTCATTGAAATCCTTAACCACACGACAATTTAAAAATTCATCAGCATTCATTATCGGCTCGTATATTATAACATTTATACCAGCTTTTTTCAATGCTTCTATTAAGTTTGGAATTGCAGACTCTCTCATATTTGCACTGTTTTTCTTAAAAACCAAACCATAAATACCGATTGTTTGATCGTGTTTGATATTTTTTAGAATATCTTGTATTATCACAAATTTTCGGTTTTCATTTGATATGTCTATACTTTTTATCAATGGATTATAATCACACAAACTTGCACACTCTCTACAATCTTTCACCAAGCAATATCCACCATAACCAAATGATGGATTATTATAATAATCCCCTATTCTACTATCAAGGCAAACACCTTTGATGATGCTAGAAGCATCGAGATTGTTAAGAATACAGAAATTATCTAATTCATTAAAAAAAGCAACCCTCATCGCCAAATATGTGTTTGAAAAGATTTTAACACTCTCTGCCTCTTTGGATGACATAATTAGGGGCTGAGTACTATTGTCAAAAATTTTATTGTGTAAATCTAAAAGTCTGTTCATATATTCAGAATCTCCCCCATATATGATCCTAGAAGGGTTTTTAACATCATTAAAAGAATTACCTTCTCTTAAAAATTCGGGAGAGAACACAATACTTTTCATATTAAGTTGTTGTTGTATTTTTTCAGTGTATCCAACAGGAACTGTAGATTTAATTATCACACAAGCATTTTTGTTTTCTTTTTCTATTTTCGTTAGAACCGCATCCACAATACTCGTGTCCAGTTTTTTTGTTTTGTAATCATAATTTGTAGGCACACAAACAAACACAAGATCTTCGTTGTGAAAAGTATATTCACTATAACACGACACTTGTATGTTTTTAAAACATATATCCAATTCATCTTGAAGCTGCTTCTCTTTTATCGGACTTTTACCTTTTTTTAGCTTATCAATTTTTTCAATGTTTTCTTCCAATATCAAAACTCTATTGTTTTTTGCGAGTAATACAGCATATGCCATACCCACATAACCTGCACCAACTACTGTTATTTTCAAGATTATTCTCCCATTAAAGTTTTTAATAAATTACAGATGGCAATCGCTCCTGTATTTTCATATTTAATTTGTTTATTATTTTTTGAAAAAGGGCTACTCAACTCTTTCAAAAAACGCTTATATAAGCCATAAATATATTCAGATGAATTTAGCTTTCTTATTCTGTCATAAATAATCTCAACAACTTTAGATTCCCCCAATGCCAAAATTTTCTCCAAGCCGTCATCAGACAAATCATCAGTATCCCAATTGACAGCTTTTACGAATTTTAGCAATTGCTTTCCATATTTAATGTTGTAAAACTGACTTAGATTTTGTGGAGGCAATAACAAAGTGTTTTTATCGTACCCCATTGTTTCATATATGGTAGTCAAACCTGGAGAAGTTATAAAAAGCTTTGCACCTTTAACCATTTTGTGAAATTTCTCTTGAGTAAAAGTTTCAACTGTTAAGTCTAAATTTTCTCTTCTAGCATAGAATTCAAATTTTTCTTTCAGATTTTCTTTTGCTGTTTGCCCACATGCAACAATCAACCTTAAAAATCCTTTCTCTTTTAACGATTTAAAAAGTGCAGGGCAAATTACATCAATATAATATTCTCCATTTCCAAAAGGTGAATGAAGCCCACCAAAATTTATTAAACAATAATCCTGCTCTGAAGCATTTCCAACATCTTCACTATCACCTATTGGATTAACCCATATTAAATTTTTTATTTGGCTTAAGACTTTCCTTGAACTTTCTGTTAAATTAATACACTTTTGAGCACAATAATAATCTACATTTAAAGGAAGTAATCCTTCATCTATATCAGCCTGTGTCCACATAAATGGCAAACTATCAACAAAAAGCACCTTGACTCCCAATTCCATCAAAATGAATGTCAATTCAGAATCTAGAACTACAACAGCATAACTAATATTATTTTTTTTAATAAATTGCTTTAATTCATTTTTGTCTTTTGACCACAAACATTCTTTAATTAAGCCATCACTAAAAATTGATGTGTCAAAATGATTACCGACAGCATACCAATCATATCCTTTCCCAGCGGTTACTATCGAACAAATTTTACCTACAGGTCCTAATCCAAAGTTGTTTGTTGCACATATTACATTTAATCTACTCATTCAATCCCCCAAAATTTTCACTTACTCTTCCCGGAATGTCCTTTGATATATTCACTAGCATTTCAAATAGTTTATAATCTTTAGCAAAATGCAAATATGGATATAAAACATATTCTCCATTAAAGTTATTAAAAAATTTATCTATACTAAACATAACAGAGCCTTCCAAATCAAATTGTTTAGTTTTAAATTCATCAAAAGACAGGTTTATAGCAGTCATTAATAGATAACTAATTGTTCCCCTTGGAGTATCTGCATTCTGCCACGAATGAAGATAAGTGGTTGTTTCTTTATCGTAGCAGATAAATATACCTGCAACAATTTGATTATCTAAATATGCATTTATAATTTTGGCAGAATTACATTTCAAGAGATTTGCAGCATTTTGCATACGCAGCTCTCGTTCCATTTCATCACCTTTAATTGCCAAATTAAAATTAAAAGTTTTTATATCACTTTCAATACGCACTTCAATCATTGAGATTGCTTTTTTAATATGATTTCTTAGTTTTGCATTCATACTTTCAAATGTTAATTTTTTCTTTATCATCTGTGTATGTCGACACTCAAAAAACGCACCAAGTTCAGCAATTCCTGCAATATCTTTAAATTCAGGACTAAACGGCATATACATTCCATCATACTTTTTAAAAATATACTTAAATAGTTCAATAACAATATTTCTTCTTCTTTCTAAATCATTTTCAAAAATGATAGGAGATAAGAACGGAAAATATCTATATGTCCTTTCTATTATTCTATAGCCATTGAAAATTCTAATCGGCAAAACATATAATCCAACCAAATTATTGTTTCTAAAAACAGTTAAAATTTCCTTTTCTTTATAACAAACAACACTTGATGGTTGTATCCAAATTGGAAGTTTTAATTTCAACTTATCAACTAAATCAAAATAATCTTCTTGTGTAATACTTTTTATTTCTATTACCATTATGCTATCCAGCCTTTTTCCTTTAAATCATACAAAACATTTATAATTTTATTACAATCTTCTATAGACAAAATTGGTGGAATAGGAACTGTTAGTAAGGTGTTGGTGATTTTTATCGTTTTTTCACACTCAACCCCCTTAATGTCTAAACTTGTTAGATGATGATTTTTAAATAACTCATTATCATAATAGACACCACTCCACATTCTTCTAATTACAACCCCTCGTCTTTTGGCATAATCAACAACTTTGTTAAAATCACTACCGTTACATAGAGTAAGCAATAAGTTCATTCCCGAATCACCTTGTGGATAATATGATTTTATAATTTTAATATTTTTAGTAATAAGTTTTTTTTCTATATATTCTCGCGCCTTTTTCTGTTTTGCTATGATAGATTTTAATTTTTTCAATTGTTCAAGCAATATACTTGCTGATATGTTTGTCATTCGATAGTTTTCACCAAACACGCAGGTTTTTCCATTCCAAGAAGGAAAACCATCCCTTTCCGACCCCATATCAGTATAATTTCTTATGGCTGTTGCATATACATCATTATTCGTTATTACACAACCACCTTCACCAGCACTCAATTGCTTGAATTGTTGGAAACTAAACACCCCAATGTCACCTATTGTTCCGCTATAAGCTTTTTCGTTTTTGCAATAAAAACTTTGACAAGCATCTTCTATAAGAGGGATATTATTTTTCTTTAAGAATTTGCTTAATTCATCAAGATAAAATGTCCTACCCTGTAATTGAACAACAATAACAGCTTTACATCCTTTTCTTACTTCATTCTTTAAATCTTCAATATCTATTCCTTTTATAGCGTCAATTTCCATAGGCACTGGAATAGCTCCAAATTTAATAACCGCAAGTGCAGTCGCTAAAAAAGTGTAAGAACTAACCAATACTCTGTCACCCTGCTTAACATCGCACGCACTTAATGCGGCTATTAACCCACTTGTACCACTAGACACGCCAACACAATAAGACACATTAAACAACTGTTTAATCTTGCTTTCAAATTTATCAACAGCTGATTCGTTAGTTAATCCATATCTAAAAATCATTTTATTTTCCAAAGTTTTCTTTACTGCATTTATTTCTTTGGAATCAAATAGCAATGCACCAAAATTGTTAGGATTTACTTCTTTAACTCCTTTAGCCATTTTTTCACCTCCCATTTTTTCACATTATTTAATTTTAAAAATATAAAATTATCACCATTACTTAAATTATAGAAATTATCTTTGTAATTTTTTGCAATAGATAATTCACTCAAATTTTTTATATGTGGTTTTTCATAAGGTATCTTACAATTCTTTAACGAAGCTTCTAAATTATCCATTTCTTGCTCTGTTTTGCAAATGACAGGAAGCCTATTGTATGTGTTTCTTTCATAATTATCTACAAAACATTTAATATTAAGCAAATCGAATGTAGATATTATTGAGTCAATAATCTTAAATTTTTTATTAATATTCTTTTTTGCTTTTGTCTGAAGTTTATTAAAATCAATATCAATATTTTGTAAAGTATATGGCAACAAAACATTTTCACTATATCGGCTTTGCATATTTTCGTAATCAAGAATGTCAACTTGCTTATTTGTCGCAATAAATCCACCAACTCCAACACTAAGTGGTTTAGTTTTATTAAAACTTCCTACCACATAATCACTACAATTACCACATTTATCATACATAATGGTTTGTGAAATATCCTCAATAATAACCTTATTGGATATTATTTTTCTAATCTCCTCTACATCAACAAACAAACCATATTGAAAAACCAAAATAACACAATCAAAATCTATCTTATTAGCAATAAGAAATCCCACATCTTCTTTAGTTAAAACTAATCCGTTTTGTGGCTGAATAAATATTGGGATACAATTGGCTCTTAATATTGCGGTCAAAACCCTATGACAAGTATTTGCTGGAATTACAATTTTTGCTTTTTTACCATTATACTCATTAAGCAAAACCGTTTCTATTGCTAAAGATCCTGAATAAAGCAAATATTTCTTCACATTTCCCCCTTAAAAAGCAAATAAGTCTTCATCAATACAGTCCGGATTTTCCGCCATAAACACATTCAATGGTTCACACCCCGTGCAAACGCTTGGACCATTTTCTTGAAGCCAGTTTTGCATGTTTTCTGCATCTTTTTCCAAATCTTCAAACTTTTTCTTGTTGATCGAAATTTGTTCGACTCTATGAGCCGCACAATTACATGGCACAATCATCTCTGGATTTGGTATATAAAACCTTACTCTTTCAACCAATCTACATTTGCCATTTGGGCTATATGGTTTATTATTTTCAAATAGATTTTTCATTTCATCAGGTGTTCTACCTGCCCATTGTTTACAAAATCCTAACATCTTAGGTTTTTCAATATTTTCAACCCTTTGTTTAAACTTTTCATAAATCTTGTAACAGCTTTCAATTTTATCCTTATAACTATTCTCAGGTGAACGCAATGGAATTAGCGACCACGCATCAACTCCCCAATCTATTAAAAGATCTAACATATCTTCCAAAGTTTCAATGTTTTTTCCACTTACAACTGTATTTACTCTAATTTTTACATTAGGATATTCTTTTTTCACTAAAGCAATTCCATTTTTTATGTTATCAAAACACCCATTAAAGTTTCTTAATGAATCATGAACTTCTCTTGTTGCACCATCAAGACTAACAATAATTTGATCTAGTCCTGCATCACATAAATTTTTATACAACATTGGCAATAGGTAACAATTGCTAATGATTGATGTCTTATAACCTTCTTCTTTACAGCGTTTAATAAAGTGAGCCAAATGTGGATGCATCATAGGTTCTCCACCAGTAAACCTAACTACTTCATAAGT
This sequence comes from uncultured Clostridia bacterium, assembly GCA_934747775.1. Taxonomy (GTDB): domain Bacteria; phylum Bacillota; class Clostridia; order Christensenellales; family UBA1242; genus UBA11490. The sequence continues at coordinate 103,236 of CAKVHA010000001.1, read as the reverse complement.
ACCTTCTTTTTTCATCAACGAAAGAAGATTTTCAAACTTCTCATCAGTTAAATTATAAGAATCGTGTTTACCTGCAAATCCACACATAAAGCATCTGCTATTGCAATTTTCTGAAACTCTAATAAACATATATTTTAAATTCTTCATTTACCATTACTCCTTATTAAACTTTTGTGATAAAAATAAATTTATTTCTTTCTTTATTACTGGCATAACATTTTGATAGCCATTGGATGTGTTAATTTTTACGACTTTTGCTGGCGTTACCAAATCTATAAATTTAATCAGTTCACTCGTTCGATATTTTTCATCAACAAACACCAACAACTCTTTTTGCCATGCACTAGCCCAGCCCAATTCCACTGCTACTCCACCCGAATCTTCTGGAAATGCAATAATATACTTACAGTTTCTTACATCATTGAAATCAAGAGGTGTACACACATCTCCCCACATCTTATTTCTACCATAATCTTCTCTTTTTAATGAAAAAGCAATTCTTTGAGTATATTGTTGAATCAATGAATATATCTCTTTTATTGCCTGTTCAAAAGTCTTATCAATACCATCCTTTGTTAAGTATTTACCGATTGGGCAAGCCAACATTATTTCTTTTTTATTTTCCATTATAAAAATACTCCTTTTTACCTTTTTGATATAAATCTTGTCTAGTTTCAACCAGTTCCCAGCTATATTTCTTTATTATTTTTTCAAAATATTCAAGTTTTTCCTCCGAGAAGGTAATAAGGGGTTTTGAAGTTTGTAGAATATCAAATGAATATTCCAACAACCTTGTTCCAATACGCTTATTCCTAAAATTATTACTAACATATATTGTACAAATTTTTTTTTCTACTGGTGTATTTTTTAAAAATACAACACCTGCAATTTCTTTATCGACTTGGCAATATACAATAATTCTTTCGCCATTCTCCAACCCAGGAATAAATTTTTGATAAAACCACTCCTTATGCTTTGGATAGCATTTTTCAATATTCGAAGTAACAAAATAGATACGATCAATTAAGAGCGTATCTATACATTTGTTTTTTATAACAAAATAATTCATTTTCATATTTCTTACACCCTTATTAGTAATATAATAACTCAAAACGAATTATAATGTTAAATTATTATTCATTATAATATTTATAAATAAAGATTATAAATCCACCACTTTTTCCTTGATAAATTTTATAAAGTTTTCTGAGGCATATGTATTGTATTTTTGATGATATGCAATATATATATTTATAGGTGGAAAATCAATGTTTGTTTGATATAGCTTAAGATTGCAATCTTTTAAGACAGTATTAATATACAATTTATTAAAATAAGCTACATCTATATTAGTGTTCATCAAATTTAAGCCAATATTTGTTGAATTTGTTTCCAATACCACATTTATTTTAACATTTTTTTGATAAAACATTGCATCTAAATACTGCCTTGACTTACTTTTAAAAGAAGGTAATGCAAAGTTCTTCCCGCTAAAATCACTTACACTATATATTTTATTCTGGACTTTTGATGCAGGACCAACAAAACAACCAGTAGTTCTTTGCAACAGACAAAATTCCAGACCCTTTACAACTGTTTCACTCGGATCTGATATAAATACCACATCTAAATGTCTATTTTTTAACGATTCAACTAAGTTAGTTTTTTCTTTATCCAAGACGACGAACTTTACTTGTGGATATTTCTTTAAAAAGTCTTTAATAAAAAATGACACATAATAAACACCAATATCATTTGTTACGCCAACCTTTATTTCGCCAAAAGTAGAATCTTGCAACATCTTTACATTTCTTTCAATATCAATCAATAAATTGTAACAATTTTCTATTCTTTCATACAAATGCTGACCAACAGCAGTCAGAAGAACTCTTTTTGTTGTTCTTTCAAAAAGTTTTGCATTCAACAACTCCTCTAGCGTTTTCACATTGTTGCTTATTAGAGGCTGTGTTACATACAAACACTCTGCCGCCCGACTAAAACTCCCTTCTTTGGCAACAAAATAAAATGATTTATATAAATTAAAATCAATATTCAGTAGATCCTTCATTTTGCCTCCTTTTAATCTTTTGAAACTCATTTGTTTTTTAGAAGAAACGAAATTATATCGTTAGTATATCAAAAATATGGCAATTTGTAAAATCCTATTATTACAAAACCAAACATCATTTTTCGTTTTCAGCAGCTCATTCAGATGTAAAATCCACAAAAAAAATGACACTTTGAACGGTGTCATTTTTTTGTGTTCTTAAGGGTTTTATTATGTTTTTTATATCAGTTTAATGTCCGTCTTTATGTTTATTTCTCTTTTTCTGGGAGTGGTGGTTTGCGTTCAAAAACTTCGCGATTTCTTTGGTTTAAAGCGTGGTTGCAAATTCCGCATTTATCATTGAAAAGTTGTTCGGCGGAATATATATCGGGTTTTATTCCAGTGATAAAGTTGTATGATATATCCATTTTGCCAAGGCTTTCTGGGCTTTGATAATTTTTTAAAACCGCGTCAATAAGGTTGTATTTGTGTATGTGCATTGTTGAATCAATTTTTTCTTTGCCACGAAGGTTGTGGCTTGCGGGCTTGCCTTTGTACATATCTGCCACCTTATCCAGACGCAAAAGCTGAATGGCGTGTTCGCTGTTTGGATCGACAAAATAATACAACTCAATGTTAAATGTGTTTTTGGTCACATTATATTCTTTAACCTTACAGAAGTGTCCAAGTTGCATACGAAATTGTAGACAATCTTTTGTTGAGCGTGGCACATCGTCAAAAACAGGCTTAAATAAGGTTTTGATTGTTATTATCGTGTCGCCGTCTACAACTTCAACCTTTCTAACTGTGTCCTTATTTCTAACCTTGCGGTGTACTTTGTGAATAGAAATTAACATATCGGCAAAGTCCTCATCCAAAACAAAATTAGACTGCTTTGTGATGTCGGCATTTTCAAGCCTTGTTAAGTTAAGCTTTAGGGTTGTTGTAGAAATGGTGCTGTTTGTCAAGGTGTTAAAAAATCTGTATCCGTCAAACCCAACATTTTGTTTGTCCAGCCCTGTGTCGGAAAGCAGTAGCTGGTTTTCCAAAAACGCAAGGACTTTTAGGTGGCTTGGCATAGACGCGTACTTTGGGTCAGTTCCTTTTAGTCGCGTTGTGTTTATGTCTATTTTTTGAGTCACAAGGTTGTCACCGCTTCCGCTAGAAAAAGGCACAATTGTGGATAAATAATCGTGCAAAATGCCAAGTCTTGGGCTGTTGTTTTTGGACTTTTTATATCTATCATCCACAACTTTTTCCACTTTGTCAGCATAATCAGCAAAAATCTCCATTGGCACAGTTTTTAGTGATTCGGCAATTAGCTGAGAATCGGCAAGGTCTTTACTTATGCTTCTAATTATTTGAATGTATAAGTTGCGTAATTCTTCGTATTTAACCGCTTCTTCGGTGGTTAGTTTTCGCACAGGCAATTCGTTTTTAGAAGCCAAAACTCCTTGATTTGACACATAGCCTTTAAGGCTGTTAAATAAATCACTCTCGAAATTGTAAAGGCTGTCATATTCGGTGCAGTGTTTTTCGTAAAGTGCATCTAGGCAATTTTGTGCATTGTGATAATTGCTCGCCAAGTTTTCAAATATGGTGCCATCGTTTAAAACTTTGTCGACATCAATATGGGTTGAAATGTTGTTTTTGCGAATGTACGGATTGTTGTCGGTTTTTGCCAAACAATCTAACTTTATTTTAATGACCGCATCTTCAAAATCTTTAAATTCTTTTTCTTTTAAAATTTCCTTAATCTTCATATAATTAGTATACCACATTAGCCCCCAAAAGTCAAACTTAACCAAAAGTTCCCTTTAAAACACAGCTTTTAACCACATAAAGATTTTTAAAGTGTTAGATAAATTAAATTTGGCTGTGTTCTCTTGTAATTTTTTACAATCAACAAAACATTCATGTAAAACAAAAAACTGCACGCATTTCTCATTTTCACGATGCTGCGTACAGTTCTCTACTGGCAAAGCCAATGCTATCCAATTCTAACTTTAAAGTCTATATTGGGGATAGGTGGGTTAGAATTAGTCTAAAGATTTAATTGTTCCATAAGTAGACCTATCTTTGCCATTATTATAATAATATCCATCAATTTTTTTTTCTAAAAATGTAAGGACAGCAGTTCCAACATGTGTTTTATTGTTTTTGTCGGCTCCATTACCTTCATTTGTATAAGAGTAATATAATTTAGGGTATATATTGGTATTTTCAATTTTTGCGTTAATAGCACAAGATTTACTATTGTCGGCAAGAAAACAAATTTGTATTTTATCAAAAGTTTGAATTATTTCAATTTTTGCATGAGAAGTATTTCCATTTTTATAATTACTTTGGATTTCAACATTATATGTTCCTGACAAGTTTTTTATATTGCATATTTTAAGCAAAAAATTACATAAGAATTTCTTTATTGTCCAAACAATAAAAACGGGACTTATACTTACTGCACATTGAAATAAAATCCACAAAACATGTAATGTGGGGTCGTTAATAACTATTTTATTCAACAAGAAAACTTCTAATACAACACATACAATGCAAGAAATTAGATATAAAACACATTCTATAGCGTTTCTTTTATCGTCTGTTACTGAATATCTCATAAACGGCCCCAATTGTTCCAAAGATTTGCAATAGCATTGATAAAAGTAATAGCATTGCTAGTGGACCATTTATTGTAGGTTAACACATTATTGTCGTCATAACCGAAGAGTTTTTGAATTCCGTTTTGACACTTCATATTTGAAAAAATGTGTTTGTTTTGCAGTAGCCAACATTCTGTGTTATAAAATATGTCCTGCTCGTTTCCATTAAAACAACTGTTTGGAACATTGTATATTAAGCATTCTAGGAAATATGAAGGCGCAATATCCTCATTCTGCAACAAGCCTTTTTTGACAGCACGATTTCTTGCATTTTTAAACATTCGAACTGTTTTTTTAAAGTTGCCATTTGTTTGTTGACTTTTTAGAGCCCCATTTTCATAATGTTGTTTAGGGTAGTTAATAAAATATTTTTTTGAATGACTATCATATAAAATAGTACCTAATTGAGAACCGATAACTGCACTTTTGTAATAACCACAAGGAACAATGTCTGCAGGTACATAGCTTATGTTACCAGAATATTTTATTGTTTTATTTCCTAAAGAAAAATTAAAGTTCTGTGATCCTTGTATTTTATAAAATAAACTAGACTTCCAATTTTTCAAGCCTTCAAGATTTCCTTGCAGACCATAGAGGGTGTTATTAATAACAATATTTTTGTTTAGAACTACCACATCTATATCACTATTTTCTTTTACATGTGTTGTGTTATGATATGAACCCTGTAAAAATAATTCATAATTATCATATAATTTGGAATTTATTACACTGCTTAATTTTTCATATGTAATTTTTGAATTATCGCTTTTACCTGGCTTTGACCAATTAATTAAAACATCAGATGGAATTGACATATTTTTCTCCTTTTATATGCCATATTATAGCATAATTTAAGTTATTTGTATAGATTTGTCACAAAAAAAAAGAAGAGATATTTTTAACTTCTTCTCTTGGTCGTTTTATTGATTGTCTTGCAAGTGAAAATAAACTTCTTTTGCGGTTGGATTTTGGATTTTGCCACCAGCCTCGACAAAGTTTTTTAAGTCAGTTGCAAACATTAAACTTATTCGTTTAAGTTGCTGATTTGACAAACTTGCTCGTCCTAATTTTAAAGTGTTATCTTTAAAATTAAATTTGGCTGTGTTCTCTTGTAATTTTTTACAATCAACAAAACATTCATGTAAAATAAAAAACTGCACGCATTTCTCATTTTCACGATGCTGCGTACAGTTCCCTACTGGCGGAGAAGGAGGGATTTGAACCCTCGCGGCGTGTTACCGCCCTACACCCTTAGCAGGGGCGCCTCTTCGGCCTCTTGAGTACTTCTCCGAATTTGCAAGTTAATAAAAGAGGGGATTTTTAACTTGCAAGGATATTTTAGCAAAACGCAGCAGATATGTCAATAAATAGTTTTAAAGTTTTTTAAAAAAGTGCGAAATGTAACAAATTACTTGTTTTTTATCATTTTTTTATCATTGCCAAAACTTTTAATAACTTTTTTAAATCCCAATTTAAAACATGCAACAATTTTTAAACACCTATTTCATCATATCGCGAAGTTTTAGCATAACAGCCTTAGCTTTTTCTAAAAACTGCAAATTTGTAAGGTTTTTATATATTTTAGGGTCGCCTTTTGGATTTTTGTTTGTCTCAATCATAATTGTATTTTTGTACCCCACCGCCTTTAACTGCTTTACCACCTTGTTGTAATCCACCGTGCCATCGAATGGCAGCATATGTAGGTCACGCGAATAATCCATTCCCAACTCGTAGTCGCCAAGATTAGAGTGCAAGTGCACCGCAAGCAAACGGTCGCCGTAAAGCCCAATTAAATCCTTATCCTTGTTGTACAAGTTGTGATGCCCAAAATCGTAGCAAAAGCCAAAATATGGCGACTTAATATTGTCCAGCAAAAACTTAAAATGCTTAAATCCGCCATTATCCAAATTTTCTAGCGCAATTTTAACCTTTTTGCTTTTTGCAAACTCTACAAGACTTTTGTATTCGTCCAAAGCAAACTCAGTTGGCTCGACAACAGCGGCACAAGTTCTGCCCTTAGTGGCGTGCAAAACGGCGATTTTAACACCATATTCCGCACACAACGCAATTTGTTTTTTGTACAACTCAAGCTGGTCGTTGTGTGCATTTCCACGCACCCACATTTCGTCCGTTTCGGTGTTGTCAAGATGCACAAACGAAACATTTAGTCCCAGCTTTTTTGCGTACTCAAACTGCTCTTTTTCCATATTCGGAATAAGGGCTATCATAATGCTTTCAATACCGCTTTTCTTAATATTGTCGCAAATTTCAAAGTAATTTGCCACGCACCCGCAATTTGTGTTTATTCCTACTTTTTGCATACTTTTCTCCCTTCCCATTCTTCTTTTAATAGTCCAAATCTAAGCACATCTGTATATTTACCATCTTTAAACCTTGCTTTCCTATCAACACCTTCCTTAACAAACCCCAGTTTTTCAGCAAGGTGTTTGCTTTGGTTGTTTCCGTCCCAAATCACAATTGAAACCCTATTCATATTTAGCGTGTTAAAAATGTGGTTTATCAAACAAGACACCGCTTCAAAGGCGTAGCCGTTGTGCTGATATTTAGGGTTTAAGCCCCACCCAAGCTCGCACCACTTATGGGTTGTGTTCCAGTTTTCAATTGACACGCTGCCAATAAGCTTGTCGCCCAAAAATATTCCCCAAAGTAGCGTTGGATCTTCCAAGTTATCGTAACCTTTCACAATTTTATTAAGCGTATCTTTGTAGTCGGTTTTGGGGCTGCTAGGCAAAAAATCGTGATACTCTTGCTGCGATTTCCACTCAGTGTAGTCGCCTAAATTTTGCTCCGTAATCTTTTTTAAAACCAAACGTTCGGTTTTTAATGTTTCAACTGCAATAGCCATTATTCTCGCTCCTTTTGTTTTTTGTTTGCTATGCCGCCGATAATGGCGCTTAAAAATAGTACAGTTTCCAGTATCCAACCCAAACGCGAAGAGATTAAAAGCATATATATTATGTTAAAAAAGTTTCTTGCGCCACAGCCAATTTTGTTTTCAAACAAATTATTTTTGCCCATTGTAACAAAATATATTACCATACCAAGTAGCGGAAATAGCGAAGTTAGATTAACCCAAGTAAATATGGTTATTACAAACGCCACAAAAGCAAACACAACACCCAAAGTGTACATCTGTTTGTCCTTGTATTTTTCGTTTAGGATATATGCAATAATTAAAAACACAATGTCCGCAACAAGCATATATGCGCCAGTAAAAGCCTTTAAGAAAAAGAAGTGCAGTCCAAACAAAACGTCGGACACAATAAGCAAAAACAACAGCCACTTTTTATTTTTTGTAAACATTGACACAACATAAATTAAATCCGCCAATGCAACCAAAATTTGCGACACTTCGTACATAAATCCCAAACTCCTTTTTTATTTTTTTAAAATCCTTACTATAATTCTTTTTATTGTTTCTTTATAAAAACCACAACAAATTGAATTCAAAACAAAATTATTGGAAACGCTAAAATCCCACCCCTCGCACCACATATATTCATTATATCATAAAACCACTAATATGGCAAACATTAGCACTACCCACCCCTTTGCCGCATTTGCCCAACAAAAAGCCGCACTTAATTGCAGTGCGGCTTTTTAAATTATAGGTTATTTAACTAATATTCTACTCATCGTCGTGCATATCGTCTAGGTCGTCTTGTTCGGTGTATGTTAAATCGGATTCGCAGCTGTTGATTTTATCATCAGAATCAGTGGTTTGTGTATTGTTTTCAACTTTGGTAGAAGTAGTTTGCATAGTGGAATAATCTAATGCGTCACCATCAACATCTTTAGCGGAAGCTACTAAGTCGTCTAGTGATATTCCTGTTATGCGGGTTGGATTAGTGATTAATGTGGTGTTTTTTTTGCGAGTGGATTTAAATGTGAAAAATAGTATCAATGCCACCGCTGTTAGCGTCAAAACCGCTGTCATTATATAAAATGCAGGCGATGTAAAGAAAGATGTGCGCTGCAATATTACATATGTTCCTAGGGTTGCATTAGATAACACAACAAAGCCGTTTTGAATGGAGTAATTACACTTTACTAGTCCATTTTGTGTTAGCTTGTAAACAATCAAATTTTTAGCTGAAATATTGTTTACTTTAAAACTTAGGTTGTCAAAATTTTGAGCGTCTGTATCAAGCATTGATAGTTCCACCATTTGCACAACTTTGCAGTTTTTGTGTATTCCAGTTGTATCTAGGTTTTCGGTTGGAAGAATGTTTGCATTTAGCTTTGCACTTAGGTTAAAACCGTTTGATGCCGACGCGGAAATGTTTAAGTTGTTTTTAGTTGTTGTAACTTGTACTGGCAATATTGTAACGCAACAATGAAAGGACATTGCGTTGTAGTTTTGGCTTTGATTTGTGTATATCTCTAAATCATATGTGCCAGCGTCTTTTACGCCAAATGGATAATCAACATCGCCCACTCTGTATAATATTGTTTGTGTGCCGTTATACGAATACTCTGGAAGAAAATAGTCACCAGTATATGGTACGGTTAGTGATGTGTTAGGTAAATATATTGTTTCAGTTGCCCTTGTTATTAAAAACTCACAAACCGAATTTAACAAAATATAATTAGTAGGGTCTTTTAGTGTTGCTGTTGCAGTGTATGGCTCGTCACTTGCAAATATTTGTTCGCCAGTTACAATTAGTTCCAAATCAACACTTCCGTCCGAAACATGTGGCGTGCAAGATTGTGGCAAACCATTGTACACTAGTTCCATATTAGACCAATCTACCCTAACTTCGCGTTTTTCGATAACAAAGGTTTGGGCTAGGTCGCTTTGAGTTAATATAAAGTTTGAATCAACAAAACCCAAAACTGTAATTGTGTACTCACCAGCATTGGTTGCCGCCAACACCGAGTTGTTGTATTTTAGCTTTTTGTTGTGTTTGTGGTTGCAATGATATATAACTGTTGGTTCAAACGAAATTTCGTTGCGGTTGTAGGTAAACCTTGTAGTGGTGTTCCACGCTAGTGTTGCACTAACTGGCGAAACTGAAAACTGTTTTGTGGTTTGAGTTAGTTCGTAGTTTTGTTTGTATTGCTCTTTTAGGGTAAGTATTATTTTATACTCACCCACTGGCAACGTTGTAACAGGATTGTTGTTGTTATCCAACAATTGATAGTCCGCATACTGACAGATATTATTAAAATCAAATGATTGAATTTCACAATATAATATAGTTGTAAAATCCCAATTTGGTGTAATTTGCGCTTTTTGTACTGTCACATTAAAGGTATATGTGTTTTTCTCGTCGCAAACACAAGAATATGTGTACTCGCCTGCGTTTAGGTTGGACACATCTAGCGTGCTTAAAGTACTGCCATTGTTCCACTGATATGTGGAATATGTTTTTGAAATAGAAAGTACACAATTTTTGCCATATGTAGTGGTTATGTTTTCAGTTTCGTTTGCATATGTTTTGTAAACTATGGCTACTTCGTTTGATGTAAAAATTGTGTCTGCCGTTACTGTTTCGCCGTTGTGGGTAATGTGGTCAAAATCTTCAACCGCATCTTTTAAAAACTTGATTAAGTTTAAGTAATTTGTTTGACCAAGATCTTCGTTTAAAGCAATTTCTACGCCTGTATTAATTTTCTTACCAGTGTTGGTTATTGCCACAACTTGTACCGCAGTCTCGTCTTGTTGTTGGGTGCTTGTTAATCTTTCCTTGTGGCTATTCCAATTTGCATTGCCTTGCATACTTAAAAATATGTCAATATCACTATCATTTAAAAACACCAGCGTTACATCTTCATCAAACGCGGTGTATGTAATTTCGCATTCCGGATTGGTTACAACAACTTCGGTTATGCCCGTGTCTTTAAACGCCGCTTTTGTTATTTTATAAAGAGAAACGGGCAACTCTAGTTTGCCCGTTATATTAACACATCCGCTAAAAGCGAAATTCCCAATTTTTACTAAGTTTGTTGCATTTTTTAGGCTTAACCCAACTATATGTGTATTGCCCTTAAATGCATAACCTTGCCATAAATCATTATATTTTATCTCTTTAATTGGTGTATTGTTTTCGGTACTAGGTATATCTACTTCAAAATCTTCTGTTGCACTTAAATTTTCAACTCCGTACAACGTGCCATTTTCCGAATACCAACTCACATTGCTTGCGCAATATGTTACACCACTTGTTATACATATCGCCATAACTACGGCCAAAAACAACCAAACTAAAAACCACATAGGTATTGACCTTACGTGGTCTATTTTCTTAATATACATTTCTCCAAAAACTTCCCTTTTCCCTACATTTTCGACAAATTTAATATATCAAAAAATATGGTCATTTGTCAAGTAGCCCCACTTAACTTAGCACACCACCGCATTTTTTTTGGTTATATTAACCATATTTTTGCATCCATTAGAAGTATTTCGCCAATCATTTCGCAAAAAAAACTTAATAATCTAGTAAAACACATCTTTAGTTGCAACATATAATCCATTTAATAATATATAATCATTATTGTAATTGATAATTATGTTATAATATATAGACCTTTATAACAATATAAAAACTCTTATAATTCCTTACAACAATAAAAAACAACCTTAGCAATATAAGGTTGTTTTTTAAAGTCTATTTTCTTTATTATTTTTTCAAGCAAAAAATCTTTTTAATTTAGAAAATCAACCAAACAATGAAGTTTGGGTGGAATTTCTAAAACTTTCTATTTCGTCCCTGTTTTCTTTTTCTTTTAAATAGTGTTTTATGTTTTGGCTTTCATTTATGTTTGCTGCAGTTGCAACATTGCCTTCTTTAGTGGATAATCTTATTTTGTATTTTGGGTTTTTGCCAGAGTCTTTATTAACATCCACAATACTAGTAGAGTCAACATAAAAATTAGGACACTCATCGCGAGTAGATTCAAAATTATTGCACAAAAGGTTGTTTATAAGTGCAGGGATATCTTCAAGACATTTTGGGTCGTTTTTCATAATATCGTCCACAATCTTTTTAGCTTTTATATGGTCAATAGGTTCGGTCACCAACCCTTCCAATTTGCGGTTTCTAAAAAACGGCTTGTGGTACTCTTTTGGTGTGCTAAACGGGTTGTAAATTTGGGTTGAAAGTGCTTCTTTTAACAAATCCATTTTAGCTGGGGTTGAGTTGTACATTGGACGCTCGCAATTTTTGTAGTAATAATCGTTTATAGTTTTGCGGTAAAAATAATATTCGGCAAGCGTGAAAGGATTTAGGTAATTTAAAATTGTGTTGTTTCCCTTAGGAGCAACGTCTTCTTCTATCGAATTGTATTTTTGTAAATCGTTGTCAATAATCTTTAAAAGCGGTCTAAAATTAAAGTACTGCAAGTCGTTGCAGCCAGCGTCAACAAGGCGTTTGTTAAGGTTGATATTAATATTAAAATTTATTTTATCTATATCATTTTTGTAGTTAATACATTTAAAATTATTCATATAATTGTGTGCAAAAACCATTGAATATATTTCTTCAAACAATGAATATTTTTTTTCGTCCATATCCTTTAAAACCGCTTTGGGACGATTGTCGGGAATACTAAGATATCTGTAAGCCTGCTTTACAACTGGGCTGCTGTTTTTAAAGAAAAAGCTGTTTATGGTTTTAAACGAAACCGCGTGGCGCTCGCTAAAATCGGCGTTTACATTTGGGTCGGTAACAAAATCATACTCGTCCACCACTTTTGCGGCACTTGTAACCTTGCCAAATTTATCTCTCACAGGTACAATCGCCCAAGGAAAGTTAGTTAAAATTTCGTTTGTTTTGTGATTTTCGGTTGCAATTGCACAGCGCAAAACAGCAGCAAGTATTTCGCAGGTTTTTGTGTTCATAAAACACCTCACACTCTTTAGTTATTTTATTATAACAAAAAAATTGCCATTTTTCAATAGCAATTTCAAATTTAGCAAATTTTGTAAAATTTTTAAGCCCTTCACACCTTGTAAAACACAGGCAAAAATAGTTGGATAAAAAGGTCAACTATCGGAATGCGCCCAGCTTTTACAGTATAATCCACAACACCCACAATTTGGTTTGCATTAAAGCAGCCATAGCGAGCGGCGCTGTCGTTGCTGTTTGCGCGGTTGTCGCCAAGCACAAAAAACTGGTTTTGCCCCACAGTTGTACTCTCTCCATCAAAACACAAAACAAACTCTTCGTACTTTTTCTTGTTTCCGCTTTTATCCTTAATATATGGCTCTTCTAATTTTATGCCGTTTCTAAAAACAAAATACTCGTCGTCGCATTTTTTCATTTCTATTGTGTCGCCACTTAAGCCAATTACACGCTTAATAATGTCTTTACTTTCGGTTTTTATAATAACCACATCGCCATAGTTTAGGTCGGATAATTTCACCTGTTTGTAGTACACAATGTCGGAATCAAAAAATGTATTTTCCATACTCTCGCCGCTAATTTGGTCGGCAGTGTAAACCTTAGAAAATGCAATGAACACAAAAAAAACGCATAGCACAAACACAAACAATATAGTGCTAAGTCCGTCTAAAACTCTGCTCGGTTTTTTACTTTTCGCATTAAAGTTTATATCAAAACGCGCGTTTTTCATATTTTAAGTTTAGCACACTTGCAAGTTTTTTTAAACAAAATATAACCCACTTTTAACAACTTTATAATTATTTTTAGCAAAAATATGTCTAAAACACTTTTATATAAAGACCACCCAACAAAAAAGCCGCACTTAATTGCAGTGCGGCTTTTTTAAATTATATGTTATTAAAAATAGAATAGCCTTACTCATTATCACATAAATTGTTAAGCCAATCTTTAATTATAATTGTTGTGCATATTAGAGTTGTAACATAATGTTGTGATATACATTAATGGTTAATTATTGTGTATTTTGAAGTGTTGATGGTCTTTTTTGTGGTGCTTTTTAAGGCTGGGTAGCCCACGGACAATGCCAGATATATTTCATAATCGGAAGGGATATTAAAATCCGCTTGATTAGTTTCGTCTATTGCCCAGCACACATCTTGAATTATACAAGAGCCAAGTTCCAAACTCTCCGCCATTAAAGACATATTTTGAACCGCAAAACAGCAATCGTTTTTAGAATTTGGAACATCTTTTTTATTGCAAATTAAAACCATAACATTTGGGTTGTAAAATGGGTCAAAATTAGGTTGCTTTGCCCAGTTTTTACGCCAGTCGTTGTCGGAATTTTCAAAAGCAGTTTTAGCCAATTTTTTAAGGTTGTTTGTAACACTTTTATCTTTAATTACAACAAAAAACCAAGGTTGTCTATTCATTGCACTTGGAGCAGCAAGTCCACATTCTATAATTTTATATATGTCGTCGTCTGCAACCGATTTGTCGGAAAATTTTCTACAACTGTGCCTAGTTGTGATAAGATTATATAGTTCATTGCTTATTTCCATTTTAACCCCCATAGTACTTCATTCCTGCACCCACTTCGTCGTTTGGTCTAGGAACAAAACCGAATTTTTCGTAGAAGCGCTCTTTATTTTTACTTGCATTTACGTACAAAAATGTATCGTCATCTTCAATTGTTTTATACCACTCAACAATTTCTTTTAGGATAATACTTCCAAGCCCAAGTCTTTGATGGAGTTTATCCACAACAACATCGTAGATTGTAAAATATGCGCCGTCGCCAACAACTCGCCCCATTCCAACAATGTTGTTTTCAATATACAACCCCACCGCAAAAACCGAATGCTTTTTGTTTTCGTTAACGCGGGCAGCAGTCCTTTCCCACCCAACGCTGTTAAAGATTTTTATAAAATCCTTAGTTGCAGGGAAAGAATGTTTAATCAAAACCGATTTTGTTTCGCCATTCACAACCACATTTTTATTTATCATACACACTCCTTCAAAAAGTTTTTAAAACCAAAAAATATTTTAAATTTACAAACCCTTAGCTTAATTGCACTATCATATTTGCAAGTTTTTGAGCTAAAAGCGCGTGGCTTTGTTTTGTAAGATGAACGCCGTCGATGCCTGTTTGAAGGTCGTCGTTATCAATATAGGCAATGTTGTTTTGTTTGCAATATGCCTTGTATAGCGCATTTAGCTGTCTGCTTTTTTCGCTAGCACCCTTATACTTGTCGTTTTCGTTGCAATATTGAGTGTTTTCCTTTACAATCGGCAAGCCAGAAAGGATAATTTTAGGAGTAGATTTATCTATTTGTGATTTGTAATTTTTAACAAACTCAACATATCTATCAATCATATCCACAATATTTTGCGCGGTGTTATTGAAAGTGTTTTTAAGCTCGTTTGTGCCAAGCATCAAAACAACAATATCCACCTTGTCGTGAGTTTCCAAACAAGGTTTGAAATATGTAAAGCCGTTGCGCCCTTCTTTGCCTGGTCTTACATCGTCTGAAAACAATGTTCGCGAATTTAAGCCTTCTTCAATAACTTCGTAGTTGCCGCCAAGCCGTTTTTGCAAAAGTTTTGTCCACCTTTCGTTTTCATTGTAGCGCTTGTGGTCCGAACCAGAAATGTATCCCCAAGTATTAGAATCGCCATAACACAAAATTCTTATCATAACAAATTTCTCCCTTACTAAATTTAGTATAACACACCAAACAACTTTTTGCATTTAAAAACGTGAAACATTTAATTTTTCCACTTCGCAATTATATATTAACATTAAAAAACAACCCTAGAATGAAGTGACCCCTACGGGGTTCACTCCATAATTCGGTCTTTTTGTTTATTGTTTTAATTTAATATCCATAGTTTTAGTATCTTTATTTTATTTGATATGGTATAATAACTTTCGTGAAGAGTCAAGGTCATTGTCAGTTTTAGTATCCTTATTTTATTTGGTATGGTATAATCTACATAACCACGCAACCGCGTATAATTGTGTTTTAGTATCCTTATTTTATTTGGTATGGTATAATCTACATAACCACGCAACCGCGTATAATTGTGTTTTAGTATCCTTATTTTATTTGGTATGGTATAATCCGTTTAAAGTAGTTGTTTTTTTTAAGGTGGTTTTAGTATCCTTATTTTATTTGGTATGGTATAATTAACTTTTTATCGAGTGCATATACAAAATAGTTTTAGTATCCTTATTTTATTTGGTATGGTATAATACGGTTGCGCTTGGTATAAAATTCACATTTGTTTTAGTATCCTTATTTTATTTGGTATGGTATAATATTATAGGTGGCGCAGTAATGTCATTTGTTGTTTTAGTATCCTTATTTTATTTGGTATGGTATAATAAAAATACCCAGCCCAATTTCACTGTGAAGGTTTTAGTATCCTTATTTTATTTGGTATGGTATAATTAAAACAACTTAACTTAGATGACGAGTTTAGTTTTAGTATCCTTATTTTATTTGGTATGGTATAATCAACGCAAAAATCCAAAAGTAGAATTTTAAGTTTTAGTATCCTTATTTTATTTGGTATGGTATAATTTAGGAACACAACAAGTTTTAGAAGACGATGTTTTAGTATCCTTATTTTATTTGGTATGGTATAATAGAGTTATTTTTTGCTCTTTGTCTTGAATAGTTTTAGTATCCTTATTTTATTTGGTATGGTATAATAGGAAATCGTCGCCGTTGGCAAAATGCTTAGTTTTAGTATCCTTATTTTATTTGGTATGGTATAATCGTTTGTAATTTGATAAGTTCCTTGATATGGTTTTAGTATCCTTATTTTATTTGGTATGGTATAATAATATCCGCTAGCAGGGCTTTCTTTTGTACGTTTTAGTATCCTTATTTTATTTGGTATGGTATAATGTAATATTTAATAACATCATTTGCAATAATGTTTTAGTATCCTTATTTTATTTGGTATGGTATAATAAAGTTTATTTTTCACACTTTAAACAAAACGTTTTAGTATCCTTATTTTATTTGGTATGGTATAATGGATACTACAAAAAACAGCCTATTTTAGGCTGTTTTTTTGTTTTTATTTTATTTATTTTTCTTGAAATTATGCCTTAATTAAAGATAATTAGACATAAAATGTGATTTTTTTAAAAAAAGCTCATTTGAGAATCTAGTGCGTTACGCTCTTTTTTCTTGCGTTTACCAGCTAAAATATTCATAGAAGCATATTGTTTTTCAGTAATAATCATACTCCTAACAGAGCCGTAACTGGGAAGATGTAACTTTAATCGTTCTTCGTGCATTTGAGCAGATTCTATTGTATTACAGACCCTGCCGTAAACACTAAACTGCAGCATATAAAAGCCGTCTTTAATTAAATAATTTCTAAATTGAGTAGCTTGCCTACGTTGTTCGGCAGTTCCAACAGGAAGGTCAAAAAACACCATTAATCTCATAAATCTACTCATACTTGTGTCGATTTAATCCAAAAACTTGTATTGTTTTTAAACAATTATTTTTTTGATTTACGCTTTTTGCAAAACTTTCAACAAACATATCTATAGCATTATTTAAGGTTTGTTTTTGATTATCAATTAAAACTTCATAATTTATTAAATCACACAATCTAAATTTTGTTTTTGCACCAATATCTTTAGCGTCTTTTAATTCTATTTTTACAAACAAATCAACCAGTGGACGAAAAACTTCTATAAGGTCATCAGCCAAATTAAATTGATTAAATTGGTTGTGATGAAAAATCCCTAAAAAAGGAAGTAATCCGTGCGTAACTACACTACGAGCAACTAACCCACGCACAACTGCATAACCATAGTTTAAAAGTAGATTATTTAAAAGTAAATCGTTGTTTCTAGAAAAACCTTTTCCAAACAAACATTTAAAATAAACCGCACTTGCTTTTGCTTCGTTGTTTGTACTATCGCCACTTAACACACTATTAGCTAATGGTTTTAGTTTGTTGTTAAATCCGCAAATATTCAAAACTTCATTTTGATTTAAAATTTTGTTTTTTATAATCTGCTGCCATAAATTTTTCTGCAAGGGTTTTGTCATAATAATTTGATTATTGTAAACTGACAAGGTTTGATAGTGATTATAAAACGGCAACAACACCCCATTGGGTAAATGCTTGTTGTCGCAAACATAAGTAAGAATGCCATACTCTGCCAATTTTGCTAATGTTGTAAACGAAACAACTGTATTAGGATTATCAATCATAACACAATTTACATCTTCAAGCGGATAATCCATAGACTTATCTTTACTTACAAAATTTAGTTGGCTATTTTTTATATTAATTTTCGCATCGCTATTTAGAAATATATTTATATACCCCATTACACATTCTCTCTTTTTTCTTTTGGTGCTTTATAAATATTGCCCATAATATCAACATAGTATTTTGTAATATTTTTTAAACCTTGTATGCCTACGCTATTAATTTGATAACATCTGTCACAAGTTAATATACCAATAGACGATGTTGAAATTCCAAAACCATTATAATAAAAATATCCTTCTGTTAGTTCAATATTTTTAGGTTTTGTAGATTTTTCATCATCTCTTACTTTTGAAAATTTCGCAGGTTTATTCCACTCTATTTTTACTAAGTCGTTTTGATACAAACTAAACTGAAATTCGTAAGTATTATCTATTTCAACCCAAGGTTTGTCACGAATAACAACCTTATTTGGTAATTTATGTGCATAAACATCTTTAATATATATAGGAATTGCGTAATACTTATTATCCTTTTTAAACAAGTCAATTCTATACATTCTATCCGCTTCAAAAGCACCGCCATTTATTCTAACCACATTTGAGTTTTTAACATAAACTTTAACCTTTTTAACTATAGCACCATCTTTGCCGTTTTTGCTTGGTTTTGTAACAAAAGGTAGTTTTTTAAGACTGTCCTTATCTGCCACCAACATTTCTTTTAACACTAAATATAGTTTTCTATCATCAAGTGGTTTACAATAATCCTTAATTCTGCAATCAGGATGTAAGTCGCCTTTAATAGCAACAGGCTCAGGCTTTTCTTCTAATGTTAAAACATTTAGCGGAACTGTTTTTATTAGCAATCCTTTTTCATCATAAATCTTTGTGCTCATCATTGTGTCTTTGTGGATAGCACCAGTCTTTTTTATGGTTTTCATACGGCTTACAAAAAGTGGTTTTGCAGACTCCAGCTCTTCTTCTATATATCCCAAATCAGACAACGCTTTAATTTCTTGTTCGCCATAGCAATTTTCATCATACTTAACAGTAGAACGAAGTGCTAATTCTTTTACAAAATTATCGTAAGGCATAGCCAAAACGCGCGAAACCTTACTGCCATCACCTTCCACTTTTTCGCCGGAATTTATATCAACATAATATCCATCCTTAAAAATATACTGCTCTTTTCTCTTGTTAAACTCAGTAATATTTTTAACCATAGAATCGGTTGCAACAGCAATAACCGCAGCATCAACCGAGTGATGTGAATCACCATCTTCTCTTATTTTGTTTATACCCCAACATTTGCGCAAATATGCTGTAACGCCGCCATTTATACTTTTAATAACCTTAACATACTTTTTGTTTGGTTCTGTTTGCAAATAGTTTTGCAAAATATTTAGCATTGCACGGCTAATGTATCTTGTATCGTTGCTGTTTCGTTCAATAAAATCTTTTTGACGATTCTCGGAGTATTTTTCGGTTAACAACACGCTACGCTTTTTCACGTTTTTTAGGTTGTTAACTCTTACAACATAATTATCCCAATCCGCTTTTGTTTTGTATTGATTAAAGTATTCAAAAGGGGTCATATTGCCTTTACGTTGGTTTTCAGCGGTTTTTACTAAAACCTTATTTGTGTAACTATCGTCCAAACTCCTACTAATAGGTATTGCGTGGTCTATTTGATAATAGTTGTCGCTAAACAGTTTTTCTATATCTATTCTTTCACCACTATACATACATTTACAATCTTGCTCGTTATACAAGCGCAATTTTAAAATATCGTTACCGCTTGGCTTTGACTTATATTTCATAATTTCAGCAATATGTTCTTGATTTTCTCTATAGCGTTCGTTTTGTGCTTTTTCTATTTTATCTCGCTCGTTTGGCGTCCTATCAAAATCGCGCGAAAGCTCTATTGTAACAAATTGTGGCGAACCATATTTTTTTACAATCTTATTTAAAATTCTAATTGTTTGATTAACCGCTCTTTTTACGGTTGGCACAGTTATATCGTCAAGTTTTTCTTTTATATCTTGCGGTCTTAAAAATTTGTGTTTTTCGTGGCTTAATTGGCTGTGATTATAGCCTGCACATTTACACGCTTCGTCGTACTTTTTGCCTTCTTTTAGGTACGGAATAATTTTGTCCATAGCAACAATACTTAAATTTCCAAACTTATCAAAATTTAGTGTTTTAATTTTTTCAATTTGGGTATTAGATAGCATTTTAAACATTGAATTATGATCTTTAATATATTTATCAATGTTGCTTTCACTTTTATTAAATGAAAGCATAATTGCTATTTCATTAAATAGTTCTTCATTTCCGTTTGGCAACAATCCAGTTGCCTTTTTTATTTCTTTTGTATTTTTAAAACTAACAAGGCATTTATCTTCGCACTTGTCTATAATTTCTTCGTCTGTTTTGCCTTCTTTTTCTTTTTGTTTTAAAAAGTAGTTGCAAAGATTAAAAGTTTTTGTGTAATCCAATTTTAGCCATTTTCGAATTTCAGAAAACTTAATATCAGTGTAATTTAAAACCTTGTTTAATAAAATTTCTCGCTGTTCGCTGTTTAGCGGTTCGCCATTAATTAGCAAGCTGTTTAGTTTTGATAACGCGTTAAACATTTCAAATGTTGCACTTGCTTTTGGCGCTCTAATTTCGGTAGAAATAAATGTACAATTCCCAACTGAAAACCCGCTAAGTTTATATTTACTATTTTCACCGGGGCCTTCATCAAAATTACGCTGAGCAGCAAAAATTTCAATTGCTTTATCTATAAACTCGTCTGTGACAGCTGTATTTCCAAAACTTTGTTGGGCCTTTAATATTTGTTCCAACTCATTTTTTAGGTCGTCACGATAAAAACAGTGTTCGTAATCGTTATGATTTCTAACATTGTAAATTTCTACACCATTTACTATTTTTTTGTACGCCTCATCTTTATAAACAGCTTCGCCGATTGTGCGATATCCTTTTTCGTCAATCAACTTTTTGTTGGCAGCAATTGACTTTTTTAATTTACCCTCTTCACTTCCAGATTCTTTACTTTTGCTACTACTTTTAAATCCGCGTCGCTTTAAAAGGTTAAAAATAATTCTTGCTATTTCAATATTAGAAACAGGATTGTCTAGTGCGGTTGCCCTAAGTTTGTAAACATCTTCACCTAGAACACTGCTACAATCCGCCTCATAATCCACGCCAAGTGAGCGTTTTACCAAACTAAGCATTCTTTGTTTTCTAAACTCTTTCCTTCGGCGACGGCGACGCAATCCGCGTTTCTCGCGACGGTCTTTAGCGGTGCTTTCGCCATTTTTATCTACTTCGTTTGCATCAAAGGTTCTAACTCCTAAATCGGCAATTCTAATAGGTTCTTCAGTATTTATGTCGTTTTCAACAACCGCCCAACCCACGCTTTTAATTCCAACATCAAAACCCAATCTGTACTTCATTTATGAATACTCCCCATAGTGTTATATTGCAGTCATTATATCACAATAATTCTAAATCAAAAAACATATATCAATAAATTTATTAATCACATTAGCCTAGTCCACTTAAAAAGCTTGTTTACGATAAAAAAAGCCGCCTAATGGCAGCCTAATTACCAGAAAACCTTTCGGTTTCTGTTATTTTAGTAACTCATTATTTTATTTGGTATGGTATAAGTTACATTTTTATATTATCACACATTAACATATTAGTCAATGAAAATATCGGCGACGATAAAAAAATATTAACACTTTTAACATTATAGCCACATTAAGCAATATAACATCTTTAATAATTATTTCTCCCTATAAAACACATGTGATTTTATATAAATCATATAATAAATATTAGAAATATCAAATAATGTGGTTGGCAAAGTTGTTGTTATTGTTGTATAATTAGTTATCTTAGGCGCGACTGGCTTAATTTTTTATGAAATTTTGGGAGTAAGTAGGCAGACTAGGGTAAAATGAAATAGACTTTTTTAAAGGTGCCATATGCAATTTTTAACAAAGGCAAAAAGTGTGTTTCAGTCGCATTATATGTCGTACGCATATCTATTGTTTGGGTTTTTGTGTTGGTTTTGCGGCTTAAACAAAACGTGTGTTATTGTTTCGGCAGCATACGTAATTGTTTTGTTGTTAATATGTAGCGATATCAAAAACGCGTTTGTTCCTCTAATATACATATCGTTTTTTATAGAGGATATTTTTTTGTATGCAAATTGGATTGTGTACGGCATAAGCATAGGTCTTGTAGTAATATGTTTTATATACTATATGATTGTTAACATCCGCAAAAACGCAGGCAGTATTAAGCGCGGCAAAATGTTTTGGGGCTTTGTGTGTATGGCGGTGGCTTTTACTCTTGGCGGGCTTATTGGCGAATATCGCATTGTAGAAAAATTTGCGCTAGTAGGAATGGTGGTGTTTGGATATTTAATATACTTTATCTGCATAAACTTTTGTTACAATTTGCGTGACTTTTTACTTAGAATAATTACTTTTGGCTCGCTAGTTATTGCTGCCGAAACCATTATTCAATATATGCAAGCGGACGATATGCTAACCGCAATTATCTACCGATATTTTTTACATGTTGGAGCTCAAAACATAAATGTTGCGTCACTATTTATTGCTATGGGTATAATAACTTGCTTTGGTTTGGGCTACAAAAAACGCAAGGACTACATATATTTTGCAATTGCAATTTTCCTAGAAGTTTCGGTTTGTTTTACTTTCTGCCGAATGAACATTGTGCTTAGCGGAATTGCATTTTTAGGTTTATTTTCGCTATCATTTGTAAAATCAAATAACAAAGTTGAATATTGTATTGTAATTAGCACGGCGGCAATGATTGCACTAATTTACGAAAAAGACCTTTCAATATTGCTAGGTTCGTTTATTTCCAAATTTGAAACTGGCACAAACGGTCGTGATGGATTATGGCGCTTTAGCTGGGAAAAATTTATTACACACCCTATATTTGGCGTTGGCTTTATTTTGCCAGAAAAAATTCCTAGCCTAGACACTGGGTTTTTAATTGTTCACAATACTGTTTTGCAATACCTTGCAACCGTGGGCGTTGTGGGCACAATTTTGGTGGCTTATTTCTATTTTTTAAAATACAAAATTTGCACCAAAAAACCACTAACCGACAACAAATTTTTATTAATTTTAATTATATTTATTGAGCTAACTGGCATAACAGACCAAGCCGCAACTATGGACGCGTTTGTGTTTGTGCTAGTGGCAATTATTATTGCAGCAATTGAAAGCAGCACGCTGGAGGTAAGGCGAATGCTTGGATACAACAGGCGCACAATTTCACATTTGTATAGTGCCGAAGTTGGAAACCGAACATCAACCACATATCTTAAAAACGCATACAATTCAGACGATTACAAAAATAAAAGTGAATAAACCAAATGGTTTGTTCACTTTTTTATGGGCTTGTATGTGGTGCTTGTTTACACAAGTATAAGTGAGTGAATAGAAATAAACAAATTTTGTGTATATATTGGACTACCCTTTGGTACTTACTCCACTTCGTGTCGATTTCGTACCACCTTCCCCTTACAATGGGACACGGGGTGTGTGGTCTTATTTAGAATCATTGCAACACTAGTAATGAGCGGATAAAATTAATTAAATATTTTAGGTTAATATAAAACAAATATAATAAACCTTAAAAATAGACCTTATTTATTCATAAGGTCTATTTTTAAATTTTCTAGTGTTTTGTACACATTTTTTAGTTGAATATTATCATCAATAAGTTCGTTGCAAATTTCTTCGTATTCGGGCGTATCCTTAAAATTAGGAATATACACAAATTTTAAGTAGGCGCTATGGCACCAATAGTTGCGCTTTTTAGTAACCTGCCTTAAAAAGTTGTAATCGGCGTCACTAATGCATTGTTTTTTATTTTGTCCATCTATTGCTTTAAGCTCGTTTATGGCAAGCCCAAGTGTCCAGCGTTCGTCGTTAATCATATTAAGCGTTTCGTCAACATCGCCCTTGCACATCATTGCAAATATGTACTTAACATCGTGCTCTATAATTTGACAATACATAACCGTTTGTCCAACATATGTGTGAAACTCCTGAAATTTTAATGCCATAACTACTCCTTTTTAAAATTAGGTTATATTTTATTTAAAATTATTATAACAAAATATTACAACTTTGTACAAATATAAAAATTATAATTGTATGGCATTTTATACAAAGTTTTATTCTATATTATATGGTTTTATTTACACTAATACGAGTGAGTGAATAGAAACAAACAAATTTCGTATATCTACTAGACTACCCTTTGGTGTGCGGACAAGGCTCGCACACCACCTTCCCCTTACAATGGGACACAAGTCTTAAGGATTTATTTAAAATTTCGTTAACAAAAAAATCACCTATTTATAAGGTGATTTTTTAACAATATTTTGGAATATCTGCTAAACTATTTTACAAGCATTATTAACAGAATACTCAGCAATTAAAATTAATTAGTTTTAACAGTGCCGATGTATTCGTAAAGGCTTGCTTGTTCTGCGATTAATTTTACTTGATAATAACTTGTTTCTCTGCCGCCCATTGATGGGTCAATTAGGTAAATAGTATACTCGCCAAAGTTAGCGGTATTTCTAACTTCCATCCAAAGTTCGCGGTATTTAACAGTTTCTTTTGTAGTAGTATTTTCGTTTACATACTCTTTGCCCTTAACAACAAGTTTTTGGTCTTCGGCATAATTAAAAGCTACAAAATAAGAGCCATTGTTGTTTTCCACAACATCTTTAATTTTTCTTTCTTCATTTTTAACACTAACTTTAAATTTGCCAACACCTTGGAACATAGCAGAAAGATTGTTTTCTTTAAAAGTTCCGTTTATTTTTTCAAATACGGTTTTAAATTCGGTATCATTACTGTCGTACTCTCTTACAAACTCGCTGTAACCGTTTTTATAAACCTTAATGCTGTACGCTTTATCGTTAACAAGACCGTAGGCAGTATAAGTAGTACAAGCCAAAATAATTGTTGCAATTAATAGCGCGCCAACTAGGCTAGATACAATTGTTAATATAATTTTTTTCATAATGCAATTTTTTCCTTCATAAATTTTTTGTTTTTATATAAATAAGTTAATATATTTTTAGTATTTTGTCAAACAATTATTTATCTTTATTTTCGTCAATTTTGTCGTTTTTGTTTTCGGTTGGTTCTGCGGTTTCTATTTTTGTTTCGCTTGTTTCGGTCTTTCTTTTCGCAGGTTTTTTAGTGTCGTTTGGTTTGTCGCCTTGTGCGGCAGTTTTTGCAGCACGTTTTTCTTCCAACTCGGCTTTTTTGCGTTCTTTTTCCGCCTTTTTCTCGGCATCCAACCTTTCTTTTTCTTCATAAAACATTTGT
The DNA here is from genome assembly GCA_934747775.1 of uncultured Clostridia bacterium. Classification (GTDB taxonomy): domain Bacteria; phylum Bacillota; class Clostridia; order Christensenellales; family UBA1242; genus UBA11490. Next base: position 78,003 of record CAKVHA010000001.1, on the reverse strand, counting down.
TTAGCAAGTTCGCCTTCTTGACGTAAATGTTCTTCTTGGCGTTTAATGTTGTCGTATTCAGCTTGTGAAATTACGCCAGCATCACGTAAAGCGTCGGTTGTTTGTTGTTTTAGTTTTTGCATTCTAACAAGTTGGTCGTGGTCGTGTTTTAGTTTTGCGGCGTGGTCTCTTTTCATACGCTCGCGATTATCTTTATCTATTTGTTTGCAAATTGTTTTGTAATCTACACCAGCCATAACTTGGTCTACTTCTTTGGTGTAAATTGTTTCTTTTTCAATTAATAATTTTGCAAAATTATCCAAAATATCAAGGTTTTCGGTTAAAATTTTGTAACCACGCTCGTAGTTGTAATCAATAATTCTTTTAATTTCGGCGTCAATTGTAGCGGCTGTTGCTTCGCTGTAATTAACTTGGGTTTGATAATCTCTGCCAATAAAAACTTCGTTTTTACTATCAAAACTAATAAAACCCAACTTTTCGCTCATACCCCATTCGGTAACCATTTTACGAGCAATTTGTGTAGCCTTACTAATGTCGCTGCTTGCACCTGCGGAAATATCTTTAAGTGCAATTTGTTCGGCAAGTCTGCCACCCATAATCATACAAATACGATTGTTAAGTTTTTCTAGTGTGTAATGTTCGTCGTCGTCGCTTGGGCGAGTAGATGTGTATCCACCAGCCATTCCGCGTGGAATAATACTAACTTCGTGAACTTGATCGCCGCAATCCAATTTTTTAGCCAAAATTGCGTGACCAGCTTCGTGATATGCTGTAAGTTTTTTTGTATTTTCGGTGATAAGTCGGCTCTTTTTTTGTGGTCCCATTAACACCTTATTAATGCCTTCGGTGATATGCTCCATAGTGATGTTGCAATCGCCGTTTCTAGCTGCTAAAATTGCTGCTTCATTTAACACGTTTTCAATGTCCGCACCAGTAAAGCCGCTGGTTAGACGTGCAACAACTTTTAGGTCAACATCGCTTGAAAGCGGTTTGTTTTTAGCATAAATTGCAAGAATGCCTTCTCTACCCCTAACGTCTGGAACGTTAACGTAAATTTGACGGTCAAATCTTCCTGGACGTAGCAAAGCTGGATCCAAAACATCGGCACGGTTGGTAGCTGCCAACACGATAACACCGTCGTTGGCTTGGAAACCGTCCATTTCGGTAAGTAATTGGTTTAGGGTTTGTTCACGCTCGTCGTTTCCGCCGCCCAAACCAGCACCACGTTGACGCCCAACTGCGTCAATTTCGTCTATAAATACAATACAAGGTGCGCATTTTTTTGCGGTTTCAAACAAGTCTCTAACACGACCTGCACCAACACCAACATAAAGTTCTACAAAGTCACTACCAGTAATGCTTAAAAATGGCACATTACTTTCACCAGCAACCGCTTTTGCTAGCAAGGTTTTACCTGTTCCTGGGGGGCCTACCAAAAGCACTCCTTTTGGAATACGAGCACCAAGCGATTTAAATTTCATAGGATTTTTTAAAAACTCTACAATCTCTTGAACTTCTTCTTTTTCTTCGTCCGCACCAGCAACGTCTGCAAAGCGTATGTTGGATTTTTCTACAAGTTTTGCGCGGCTCTTGTTAAACGCGCCAACTCCGCCGCCCTTGCCTGAAAACATTTTAAATAGCAAGTATCCAATTACAATCATAACAATTATGCTAACATATGGTGCAATTGTTTCAATAATTGAAGCGCTTGGATTTTTCTCGGTTTTAACAACCAATGCTTTTTCGGTTTTGTTTGCATACAATGCGTCGTTTTCGGTGTTGTGGTCAATTTCGCCTGCATTGTATTTTTTTAAGTTAACATTAAACTCTCTAACAGTGTCGTTGTATTCGTCTACAAAGCTAATGCTTGCGTACGATATAAATTCAAAGTTGTAGTCCGCTTTGCTAGGAAAGTTTTTTTCGTCTATCTGGCTGCCAGTTTTTCTAACCAAGCCAACGCCGTTGCTTTGAATGTAAATTTGCGATATTTCGCCATTATTAACCATTGTTTCAAGTTCGGTTATGTTTATGTTTTTACCAGGCACGCCCGAATTGGAAATAACAATGATTAACACAAAAATAAATATTATTGTTATTAACGATATTAAACTACTATAGTTTTTCTTCTTTTTAGGTTCCAAAGTATCCTCCATTATATATAGTGGCATAATTTTAACATAAAATATGCAAAATGTATAGCATTTTATTAGTTTAATATATAAATAAATTAACATTTATTGTATTAAAACCATTAATATAGCCACATCTTACAAATGGACACAAAATGTGTGTTTTTATTTTCCAAGTAGGTTTAGGGAGTATGTGTATGCAAGGTTTATGCTATCGGCAATAAAATTTGCTAGGGTTACTACAGTTTTTAATTTTACGCTTTTTAAAAACGTAAGGGCGTCTACACCCTTTGTATTAACAACGCCCAAAATTGAGTAGTTGCCAGTTAGCGTGCCTTTGTTATACTCGCCAGCTGGGATTGAGCCATAGGGATAGTACTTAACTTGCCCCACTTCGTCCATTTCGCCAAGTATTCCGTCCACCACAACAATTGGGCTGGCGGGGTGGTTTGCTTTAATGTATTTTATGGTTGTATTAAGATTTTTGGCGGTTATGTTGTGGCTAGCTGTGCCGTAAACATAGGCAGGTATGTGGAATTTTGATGTTAGCAGTTCGCCCACAATTACGCCAATAAGATCTCCAATAACCTTATCGGAGCCCACGCAAAGAAACACTGGTTTTTGGGGGTAAGTAAGTAGAAAACCGCTTAGATTTAGGGCAAGGCTACGCTTATTTTTTTCGGAACATATATTTGCAGTCATAATAAACTCCTTATTTTTTAGTGTAAGTATTGCCAAAAGTGTAACCAAACAAAACAAAAAGCGTGGTTATTTTGCAAATAAATTTTTAATAACAACCTTAAATTAGTGACAAAAAACAAAGTTTGTGATATTATACTAAAAATAATATGTGTACTATGGGGTAATCTATGAACTGGATTGATATAGTTTTTATTGCAATTTTGGTGGTTTTTGCCGTTATAGGATTGTGGCGTGGGCTGTTTGACTCGCTACTTGGTTTAATCTCGTCGGGCGTAGCGTTAACAATTGCCATTTTCACAGCCAAATCGGTTTCTAAATTTTTAAACAAAACCTTAAAAATCAACAACTGGTTTGCTGGAATGTTAGAAAAAACAGTGGGTGAAAGCGGAAACATTACTTTGTTTGGCAAAGAAGCACTTACTTTTCCAGTAAAACAAGTGGCAGAATTTTTATCGGTTGTGTTTGCAATAATAGTGGTGTTTGTTTTAATTAAATTGGCCGTATGGTTGTTGGCAAAACTATTTGATAGCGTTGCTAGCGCTAGCACAATCGGTTCCGGTTTAAACAAAGTTTTGGGTTTGTTTTTTGGTGTTTTACGTGGTGGCGTTGCATTAGTATGCGTGTTGTCACTTTGCTGTGTGTTTAACAACACTGGACTTATTGGAAACACTATTCAAGACAATATGGACAAAACAAAAATCACTAAATATGTTTACAAATATGTTAGCGATTACACCGAAAAATTATTTGAAAAAGCCGATATGGCAGAATACATTAAAGATGCTGTAAAATCTTCTCAACCTGCCGAAGAAACTCCTGCAAGCGAAGCAGTGAACAACCCAAACGACTACACAATTACCTTTGAAATGTAACAACGCTATTGAGATTGTTTTTGAGTACATAAAGTAATTTTTAAAATAGTTTAGTTAAATATAACAATAAAAAATACCAGGTATAAACTACTTGGTATTTTTATTGTTGTGGTTTATTAATTTTACTAAACAGAAAACAACATTGAAAATTTTGTATTATTAAATAAATTTTTTTACATTCTTTCTATTAGATCATAAATACGGTCTAAGTCGTCCGCACTATAATAATCTATGTAAATTCTACCTTTTTTGTTGTTTCCAATGATATTAACTTTAGTTGAAAACTTCTTTTGCATTGTATTTACAAAATCGCGCATTTCCATAGACAAAGTTTCTTTTTGTTTTTCTTTTTTAGGGGCGCTAAGTTCCTTAACCGCTTTTTCCATATCTCTAACGGTTATGCGCTTATTAACCGCTTCTTTGGCAAGTTTTAGTTGAACGGCAGGGTCGGTAACAACAACAAGACAGCGTGCGTGTCCAGCGCTAAGTTTTCCGCTTTCAATCATTTCAATAACTTCTGGGCAAAGCGACAACAATCTTACGTAGTTTGCAACCACAGGTCGGCTTTTGCCAAGTCTATCTGCAAGCACATCTTGTGTCCAATTATAGTTATCCAAAAGTTCTTTCATTGCCTTTGCGGTTTCAATAGGGTTTAAATCTTCCCTTTGAATATTTTCCAACAAACTAATTTCTTGAATTTCTTGTTTTGTATAACCTCTAACAACTGCAGGTATCTTTTTTAGTCCAGCAAGCTTTGATGCCCTAAAACGTCTTTCACCAGCAACAATTATATATCTGTTTCCATTTGGTGAAACAAGTATTGGTTGAATTACACCATAATTCTTAATACTTTCAGCCAACTCTTTTAATGCGGTTGGGTCAAAATTCTTTCTTGGCTGGTCTTTGTTGTTATCAATAAGCGAAATATCGATTTCTGTTGTATCCAACTTATTGTCAGAAACTACATCGTTTTTGTCAACAACTGGTTGTTTTTTGTTATCAACTTCATCCCTGCTATCAAAAATTCCTAAAAGGCTATCTAGACCTCTTCCTAATCCTTTTTTGTGTTCCATAATTCAATTCTCCCTATTTATTATTTTTTAAAAATTCCAAAGCAAGTTGTTTGTAAGCAACTCCGCCACTACTTTTTGGGTCGTAATAATTAATTGGTTCGCCATAACTTGGAGCTTCTGCTAATCTGATGTTTCTTGGAATCATTGTTTTGTAGACCTTTTCCTTAAAGTACTTTCCAACATCTTCAGCAACAGAACTACCTAAATTACTTCTACCGTCTTTCATTGTTAACACAACACCTTCAACATCAATATCTGGATTAAGGTGTTTTTTAATTAATTTTAATGTATACATTAATACACTAAGCCCTTCTAATGCAAAATATTCACATTGAATAGGAATTATTACGCCGTCGCTTGCAGTAAGTGAATTTACCGTTATTAATCCCAACGATGGTGGACAGTCAATACAAATAAAGTCGTAATCGTCTTTAATTTTACTTACTGCCTTTCTAAAAACCTTTTCTCGGTTGTTTACATCCACTAATTCTATCTCTGCGCCCGCCAAATCTACATTTGCAGGAATAAGTTTTAGGTTTTTAAATGGAGTATCCAACACAGCTTCGGCTATATCATCTTCATTAATAATAACATTATATATTGTTTTATGTTTGTCTTCTTTGTTTATCCCAACACTACTTGTTGCATTTCCTTGTGGATCCATATCTATTAGTAAAACCTTTTTACCCATTTCAGCCAAACAGCTAGCAAGATTTACGCAAGTTGTGGTTTTACCAACACCACCTTTTTGGTTGATAAACGATATTATTTTTCCCATATTCTCTCCCCCTATATTAGTATTGTTGTTTTATTATATCATTAATTGTAGTAGTTAATCAAACAAAACACAAACAATAATTTAAAATTATTACAAAAAGCGCAACAAGAATTTGTTGCGCCATTTTGTTTTTTTGTTTATAATTCGTTTATATTAAATCCATTTTATCTTTTTATATTTTTTATTAAGTTATGTTTTAATCTGTCTATTTTATCTTTTGTCAACATTTTTTATTATTTTAATGGGTCTAAACGCGGTTTATTTCCTGACCTTGGGTATTTAGGGTTTGTTTTTTCCATTTTTTGATAAATCAATATATTTCTAATAGCTATTCCGTTTTCAATATCATAATGATACACATCCAATTGTTTCACGTGAAACATTTTTAAAACGTTTTTACTATCTTCTACTTCTTGTAAATAATTATCTCCTTTATATAGCACAATTTCGCCATTAATTTTAGCAAAAGGTGTCATATATTCCAACAATGTGTTCATATTGGCTACAGCCCTTGCAACAACATAATCAAAATTTTCACGATTTTGTTTTGCAAAATCTTCACATCTAGTGTGAATTGCTATAATATTATTTAAATTCAATAGGTTTTTAGCCATATTAATAAAGTTTACCTTTTTATTTACACTATCTATAAGTGTAAAATTAATATTAGGTTTTAATATAGCAAGTGGAATACTTGGAAAACCAGCTCCAGCCCCAATATCTAATATTGTTGTATTATCTTTAAAATGATTATAAGGCAAAACACTATCCAAAAAGTGTTTTATAAAAACATCATTCTTTTCTGTTATTGCAGTTAAATTATATTTGCCATTTTCTTCAATTAATAAATTATAGTAATCATTAAACTGTTTTTCTTGTGTTTCAGTTAAATCAATACCGTATTTATTAAATAATTCCTTTAATTCCATATATTCTCCATATAATCTTATTTCAATGCTATTATAGTTATTATTATAATCATTATATCCATTGTATTCATTGTATTCATTGTATTCGTTATAAATTTTAATTCTTCATTATTTATTACATCATAACGATATTTCAAGTTTTAAGAAATTTATTTTATTATAACAATGTTTTAAGTCTTAATTTTTATTACAGCATAACAATATTTTAAGTCTTTTAAATTTTTTATACCATAATAATGTTTTAACTAATTGTATTATACACCATTTACAGCTATATTACAAAACATTTTTCATATACAGCTTAATTTTAAAAATGTTTCACGTGAAACATTTTTAAAATTAAGATAACCTTGCATAACACTAAAATTAAATAAAATTTTCTAAAATTAATTTAGTGACTAAACCACCATATAAAAATAATAATGTATTATATTACGGTATATTAAAATAATTATTAAAATTAATAATGTAATAACTAATTAATAAAATAAAATAAGTAGTAATATAAAATAAATAAGTATTAATGCTGTTATTATTTCTTTAGCCTTAGGCATAATTGTATTAAAGCTGTTATTAAAACAAAATAAAAAAATGTTTCACGTGAAACATTTTTTTAATTAATGTATAGTAATAATATATAATATAATTAATTATAAATAATAAGTGTTTTTAAAGTTTAAAACAATATTATTAAATATTGTATTATAAAGGAATATACAATCCATATAAATATACTAAACATAATATATAGATATAATAAACATAATATATAAATACAATAAACAAAGTACACTATATATTATATAAATACCATATATATCCTAAATAATATTCAATAAGTCGTATAAAATAATCGAAAAAATTTAAATAACTATTATTTTTCGTAATGAAATTTAAGATAAACAATCAAAACTGATATATCCGCAGGGCTAATACCAGAAATTCTGCTTGCTTGACCAATATTAAGTGGTTTAATTTTGTTTAGCTTTTGTTGAGCTTCTTTTCTTAATCCTTTTATATCAGTAAAATCAATATCGTTTGGAATTAACATATTTTCTTGTTTTAAACTTTGGTCAATTTGTTTTTGTTGTCTAACCAAATAACCTTCATACTTAGCTTCAATTTCAACTTGTTTTAAAACATCATTAGGATACTTAGTAAGTTCTGGATAAACAGACACAATATCGGACACAGCAATTGTATTACGTTTTAATGCATCAAAAATAGTCATTCCAGTAATAGAAAATACTTCTCCTTTTTGTTCCAATAATTTTGCCATTTCAGATTTTGTATTAAATCTTTGTTCGCAAAATCTTTTTACTTCTTCAATTTGTTTTATCTTTTTTAAATACTTATTGTATCGGTTTTTGTCAACAAGACCATACTTTCTGCCAATTTCCGTAAGTCTAATGTCAGCATTGTCTTGTCTTAACCATAGTCGATATTCGGCGCGACTTGTCATCATTCGGTAAGGTTCGTTGGTTCCTTTGCTTACAAGGTCGTCTATTAAAACACCAATATAAGCTTCATTACGCTTTAAAACCATTTGTTCTTTACCCAAAACATATTGACCAGCATTAATTCCAGCCACAATACCTTGAGCGCCAGCTTCTTCATAACCGCTTGTGCCATTAATTTGACCAGCAAAATACAAACCTTTAACAAATTTACAACCCAAAGTTGGATACAATTGAGTTGGATCTATGGCATCATATTCTATTGCGTACGCGTCACGCATAATTTTTGCGTGTTCCAAACCTTCTACACTATGCACAATTTTTTGTTGTAAATCAACAGGCATACTTGTAGACAAGCCTTGAACATACATTTCATTTGTACTAAGCGCTTCGGGTTCTAGAAACAACTGGTGGCGCTCCTTATCGGAAAAGCGGACAATTTTTGTTTCAATGCTAGGGCAATAACGTGGCCCTTCGCTTTTAATAACGCCAGAATATACGGGTGCTTTATCCAAATTATTTAAAATAATATTCTTAGTTTCAGGCGTTGTGTATGTTAGCCAGCAATCTGCAATATTTTTAGGTTCGCGTTTGGTCATAAATGAAAAGCATTGTATACCGTTTTCACCTTTCTGAACTTCAACTTTAGTATAATCAACCGTATTATTGTAAATTCTAACAGGAGTACCTGTTTTAAACCTAACAATTTTAAATCCAAGGTTTAAAAGGCTTTTTGTAAGATAACTTGCATTTGAAAAACCATTTGGTCCTTCATTTTTAAAGTATTCACCTATTATAATACGGCTATTTAGATATACACCGGTGCAGATAACAGCAGTTTTACAAATATATGTTTGACCTTGCGCGGTTTTAACAGCAGTCAACACGCCATTTTCAACCACAAGTTCACTAACTTCGGCTTGTTTAATATCCAAATTTGGCTGATTTTCAAGCGTTTCTTTCATAAAAGTGTGATATTTAATTTTATCAGTTTGTGCTCTCAAACTTTGCACAGCTGGTCCTTTACTACTATTTAACATTCGGCGTTGAATGGTTGCTTTATCGGCATTAATACCCATCTGACCGCCAAGCGCATCAATTTCGCAAACCAAATGCCCTTTTGCCGTTCCGCCTATACTAGGATTGCACGCTAAAAAAGCAATGCTATCCAAATTAAGTGTTAGCAATACGGTTTTTATTCCTTTTCTTGCAAGCGCCAAACACGCTTCGCACCCCGCGTGACCAGAACCGACCACTACGGCGTCATAATCTTTAATAATCATTTTTTTATCCTATATTTTTTATACAAATTTTATATTAACATTTGAAATTTTCATCAATTCTAAAGTTAATAATTACTAATATTAACTTTAAATTTTATAATACACTAAACTAAAAACATAAATTTTATATTATAATTTTTAAAATAAATCTATATTTTTATTTTAAATAAAACAATATTTCTTAATTGATTTTTTTATTTATAATGTATTAAAAATGGCTATATTTAGCCATTATTTACCAACGCAGAAATTCATAAAAATGGAGTTTATGATTTCTTCGTTGTTGGTTTCGCCAGTGATTTCGCCCAAAGTAGACCAAACATTGTAAATGTCCACACTAACAAGTTCTAATGAAACATTATTGTTTAAAGATTCCAAAACTTGGTCAAGACACGCTAGCGCACGGTCAAGCGCGTTTATGTGGCGAGTGTTTGTAATAATAACACTACTCTGCATAATTTTTTGGTCAATAACCATATCAAACAATTTTTGTTTTATGTCGTTTATTCCGTTTTTTAACAACGCCGACGATGTGATTATGTTTTTAAACGGCAATTTTGACACGTCAAGTTTTTGACTAAGGTCGTTTTTGTTTACCACAACCAAAACTTTTTTATCTTTAATAAGGTTAATAATTTTTTGGTCTTCTTCGCTTAAATCTTCCGACCCATCTAAAATAAGCAAACAAATATCGGCGCTATTAATTGCATCAAGCGACCTATCCACGCCAATTTTTTCTACCGTGTCGGTGCTTTCGTGAATACCAGCCGTGTCGATAACAATAAACTTAACGCCATTAAAAGTAAATGTTTCTTCTAGCGTATCGCGTGTTGTACCTTTAATATCGGTTACAATTGCACGGTCAAAATTAAGTAACGCATTCATAATGCTAGATTTTCCAACATTTGGCTTACCTAAAATAACCACGCGACACCCATTTTTAATGGTCATACCAGTATCGGCGGTTTTTCTAATATCCAAAACTTGTTGTTTTAACTTTTTCATACGTTCTAAAACATCGTGAGCGGTTATATCTTCAACATCGTACTCTGGATAATCAAAATTAACATCAATAAACGCTAACGTATCGGTAAGTTCCTTTTGTAATTTTGCAATTTCACGTTGCAAGTTTCCCTGCAACAGATTATAACCAGCCTTTAATTCGCTGTCGCTTTCGGCGTTTATGATATCAATTACACCTTCCGCTTCGTCCAAACTAATTTTTTTATTTAAAAACGCGCGTTTTGTAAACTCGCCAGCTTCGGCAAGTCTAACTCCGCTAGAAATAATGGTTTTTAATATCAAATTTGTAATAGCAACACCACCGTGACACTGAAATTCAACCAAATCTTCGCCAGTGTAGCTATTGGGTGCTTTAAAATAAACACACAAACAGTGTTCGCTAAATTCACCCAAGTTAAATTTGCCAAGATACATATAGCGTGGTTGCATTTTTTGTGCGTCAAAATTTTTTGCGCTAAAAAACTTAGCAACAACCTGCAATGCGTCGTTGCCGCTAACTCTTATTATTGAAATTCCTCCCACACCAATCGCGGTGGAAATTGCACAAATTGTGTCGTTAACCATAAAACTACCTTTGTAATTATTTCGGCATAATTATATCACAATATATTTAAAAAATAAATAGAATAATAAAAAAATGTTTGCCGTAAATTTTTTACAACAAACATTTTAATTTTTTTTAGCTTAATGTGATATTTTACAATAAATCATTATCTTCTTGTGCTAGATTTGGAGCAGGGGCTTCAATTTCGGTTTCAACCGCATCGTTTGGTTCGTTTTCAACAATTTCTTCCATATTTTCAGCTATATTTTGCTCTTCTTCTTCGCTAGGAGTAATGGCAACAGCAATTATCTTGCCGTTTTTACGCATTTTCATAATTCTAACACCTTTAGTGTTACGGCCAATAACATTAATTTCGCTTGCGTTAATTCTAATAATTTGACCATCGTCACAAATTATCATAATGTCGTCGTTATCGCCAACTTGTTTTAGATTTACAAGTCCGCCAGTAACTTCATCGAATATACCAGCTTTAATACCTTTACCGTTTCTGCCTTGAACGCGATAATCATCTGGATTGCTGCGTTTACCAAAACCAAACTCGCTAATTGTAAGCATTTTTAGGTCTGGATTTACAACAGCCATATCAACAATATGTTCGTCGCCTTCTAAGCGGATACTTTTTACACCAACAGTTTCTCTACCAAGCACTCTAACAAATTTCTCGTTAAATCTAATACATTTACCAGAACTGCTTGCCATAATAATTTCGTCGTTACCATTAGTAATATAAACACTAATAAGCTCGTCGCCTTCGTTAAGTTTAATAGCAATCTTACCGTTTTTGCGGATAGAAGCAAACTCTTCCAACTTGGTTTTCTTAATCATACCAAGTTTTGTAGCCATCATAAGGTAGCCGCTAGATGTGTCCACAATAGGAATAATTGTAGTAATTCTTTCATCTTGGTCTAATTGTAATAAGTTTACAAACGCCCTTCCTTTAGCCGCTTTTTGTGCTTCTGGAATTTCATAAGCTTTCATTGTGTAAACTTTACCTTTGTTACTAAAACAGAACAACTCGTCGTGAGTAGATGTTACATAAATACTTTCAACAAAATCTTCTTCTTTTGTTTTGTGAGCACTTACACCCATACCGCCACGATGTTGCGCTTTGTACTCGCTAACAGGCATACGTTTAATATATCCGCCGTGAGTAAGAGTAACAACAACATTTTCCTTTTTAATAAGGTCTGCAATATCAATTTCGCTATAATCATAACTAATATCACTTTTTCTTGGAACAGCGTAATTTTCTTTAATTTCCAACAAATCGTGTTTAATTATCAACAATACTTTTTCTTCGCTAGCCAAAATTTCTTTAAATTCTCTAATGGCGTTTTCGGTGCTAATAAGGTCTTGTTTTAGTTTTTCAACTTCCAAACCAGTTAAACGTTGCAAACGCATATCCAAAATTGCGGTTGCTTGTTTTTCGGTTAGTTCGAAAAGCTTAATTAATTTTGCAATAGCGTCGTTTTTATCGTCGGATAGTTTAATAGTTCTAATAACTTCATCAATATTAGCTTGAGCAATTACCAAACCTTGCAAAATATGCGCTTTTTGTTCGGCTTTATCCAAATCATATTTTGTACGACGTACAATAACATCTTTTTGAAAATTTAAGTAGTTGGTTAAAATTTCTTTTAAATTTAAAATTTTAGGCACACCATCTACAAGCGCTAGCATTATAGCACCAAACGAAACTTGCAATTGAGTGTGTTTAAATAGGGTATTTAGTACAACTTGTGCGTTTGCGTCCTTTTTAATTTCAATTACAATACGCATACCGTCACGGTCGCTTTCTTCTTTAATATCACTAATACCTTCAATACGTTTATCCTTAACTAAATCGGCAATTTGCATAATAAGTTTTGCTTTGTTTACTTGATAAGGAATTTCACTAACAACAATACGTTGGCGTGTGCCGTTTGCATAGTCTTCTATTTCACAGCGGCTTCTAATTATAAACGAACCACGACCCGTTTTGTACATATCCTTTATACCTTTTCTACCCATAATTAGGGCACGAGTAGGAAAGTCTGGACCTGGTATATATTTACACAATTCGTCAATATCTATATCGTTATTGTCAATAAGTGCTATTACGCCGTCAATAACTTCACCTAAGTTGTGTGGTGGAATGTTTGTAGCCATACCTACTGCAATACCGTCACTACCATTTACTAATAGGTTTGGAAAACGCGATGGCAACACAACTGGTTGCATTAGGGTGTCATCAAAGTTAGGGTAAAAGTCTACGGTTTCTTTATCTATTTCGCGTAGCATTTCAAGAGCAAGTTTGCTCATACGCGCTTCGGTATAACGATAAGCAGCAGCACCGTCACCATCTACACTACCAAAGTTTCCGTGACCATCTACAAGTGGTAAGTTAATACTAAAATCTTGTGCCAAACGCACTAATGCGTCGTAAACCGAACTATCGCCGTGTGGGTGATATTTACCAAGCACGTCACCAACGATAGTAGCACATTTTTTGTAAGGCTTGTCGGGAGTAAGACCAAGCTCGTTCATAGAATACAAAATTCTGCGGTGAACTGGTTTTAAACCATCTCTAACATCAGGAATAGCACGGCTAACATTAACAGCCATAGCATAGGCTATAAACGACTTTTCAAGTTCTTCTTTTACTTTTACGTCTATTACTTTACTATTGTCTACTTTTTCTAAAATTTCATCAATATCTTTTTTATCCATTTTAGCCTGCCTCCTAAATATCCAAGTCTTTTACTAGGTTTGCGTTTTGTTCTATAAACTCACGCCTTACCTCGGCATCTTCGCCCATAAGTTTTGTAAATGTTTCGTCCGCAACAACTGCATCTTCCATAGTAACACGTAGTAGTACGCGGTTTTCTGGGCTCATTGTTGTTTCCCATAGCTGGTCTGGGTTCATTTCACCAAGACCTTTATAACGTTGTAAAGTAACCTTTGGACGACCCATTTTATCTAGAATTTGATTTAATTCGTCATCGCTATAAGCGTAGTGTGTTTCTTTACCGTACGTAATTTTATACAAAGGTGGTTGGGCAATATAAACGTGCCCTTTTTCTATAAGTGGTTGCATAAATCTAAATATAAATGTTAGAAGTAAAATTCTAATATGGCTTCCGTCCACATCGGCATCGGTCATAATAATAATTTTATCATAACGCAATTTTTCTTCGTTGAACTCGCTACTAACACCACAACCAAACGCGGTTATCATATTTTTAATTGTTTCGCTACCCATAACGCGGTGTAGTGATGCTTTTTCTACGTTTAGTATTTTACCCCTTAATGGCAAAATAGCTTGAAAGCGGCGGTCACGGCCTTGTTTTGCACTTCCACCAGCACTATCACCTTCTACTAGGTATATTTCGCTTTGTGAGCGGTCTTTAGACGTACAATCGGCAAGTTTACCTGGTAGAGTAGTACTTTCTAGTATTCCTTTACGGCGTGTTAAGTCGCGGGCGTTTCTAGCCGCATCACGCGCTCTTTTTGCAGTGATACATTTTAATACAAGCTCTTTACCTATGCTTGGGTTTTCTTCCAAATAATCGCCAAATTTTTCTTGCATAGCGTCTGCCACAATTTTACGCATTTCACTATTGCCTAATTTGGTTTTTGTTTGACCTTCAAATTGTGGGTCTTTTAGTTTTACGCTAATAATAGCTGTTAAACCTTCTCTAACATCGTCGCCGCTAAGTTTTTCGGTGTCTTTTAAAATACGGTTGTTTTTACCGTAGTCGTTAATAATTTTTGTTAGCGAGTTTTTAAAGCCTTCTAGGTGTGTTCCGCCTTCTTCGGTGTTAATATTGTTAGCGTACGAGTTTATAATCTCATTATAACCGCTATTATATTGAAAAGCTATTTCAACTTCGTTGTCTTCATTAGCAACATCCACATACACCGTTCCCGGGAAAAGTGTTTCTTTGTTTTTGTTTAGATAGTCTACAAATTCTACAATACCGCCTTCATAGTGATACACTTCTTTTTGTGGTTCTTCGTATCTTAGGTCTTCTATAGAAATTGTTATACCTTTATTTAAAAACGCTATTTCACGAAAACGAGCTTTTAATAGGTTGTAATCAAACTCTAATGTTTCAAAAATTTCGTCGTCTGGCATAAATGTTACGGTTGTGCCAGTGTGGTCACAAGTTCCCGTAATTTTTAGGTCATATTGTGGAATGCCACGACGATACAATTGTTCGTGAATTTTTCCATCTTGATACACTATTACTTCTAGCCATTCACTTAATGCGTTTACACAGCTTAAACCTACGCCGTGCAAGCCGCCCGAAATTTTGTAACCTTCGCCACCAAACTTTCCACCTGCGTGTAATTTTGTTAGCACCACTTCAACGGCGCTTTTATGCTCGGTTTTGTGCATTCCGCAAGGTATTCCACGACCGTTGTCGCTAACAGTACAACTGCCATCTTTATTAAGGGTTATTTTAATTGTGTCACAATAGCCTGCTAATGACTCGTCTATACTATTATCCACAATTTCTTGCACCAAGTGGTGTAGTCCGCGGCTATCGGTGCTACCAATATACATTCCGGGACGTTTTCTTACAGGTTCTAGCCCTTCCAAAACCTGTATGTCGTTTTCGTCGTATTTTACCGACTTCATATTTACGTGTTGTAATTCTTCTGCCATAATCCACCTTACATTGTTTTAATGATTATATAATAACATAAATTATATTATATTACAAATAATTTTTAATAAAATAATATAAATATTATATATAATAATAAGCACTGGTCGTGCTGGACTGTGTCTTATATTTTTTATTTGAAGTATTTACAAAGAGAGTTCAGGGGTGCTGGTCGCACGACTGTGTCTTATGTTTTTTACTTGTAGTATACACAAAGTGAGTTCAGGGGTGCTGGTCGCACCAGACTGTATTTAAATAAATCCTTATCTCTTGTGTCCACTTGTAAGGGGAAGGTGGTGTGCGAGTCTTGTCCGCACACCAAAGGGTAGTCCAGTATATACACGAAATTTGTGTATGATATTGTATTTGTTTGTCTTAGTGTAAATAAAACATTAAAACACTGCAGTGTATAATCCACAAAACTAGCATATATACCAAACAACCCCACCACCGCAGAGCGTTCCCCCGCCCACTTACTAGGGGCGGACAAGAAAAAAATATAATCAACTAAAATGTATATATCAAACACTCTTTTAGTATAACGCGATTTCACGCACTCATTTTACCTACAAAATTATCTAAATTCAGCTAAAAACACAAGTTATACACCGTAATGTGAATAAGTTTTCACCACATACACACCAGTTATTCACATCTCGTAACACTATATATTGTATTCGTTTTACGAAAAATGGCGAATTAACCTAACTATATGTTGTGGTTTTGTAAGTTATCCACATTTTCACAGCCTATATAATTAAGTATTATTATCTAAATATTGTTAATAATTTTTTATGGTGGTTAGGCTCATTAAAAATTAAAAAACAGCTAAATAAAAATGTTTCATTTTTTATTGCTTATTAATTGTAATTTAATTTTTCATATTTTAATTTGAAAAAGATAATAATTGTGATATACTAATTTTAGGATAGAAATATGTACATAAAGAGTATTGAACTTAGAAATTTTAGAAATTATGACAATCAAATAATTAATTTTGGTTCTAATATTAATGTTTTAATTGGTAAAAACGCACAAGGAAAAACAAATATATTAGAAGGTATTTTTATATGTGCAATAGGTAAAAGTCCACGCACGGCAAAAGATAAGGACCTTATTAAATGGCGCAGTAATTTTGCAAAAGTAACGCTAGAATTAATACGCAGCAAAACACAGCGAAAAATTGAAGTATTTATATTTGAAGACCAAAACAAAACCATAAAAATAAATTCGCTAGCCATAAAAAAAATGGGCGAGCTTATGGGAAACCTAAACGCAATTTATTTTTCGCCAGACGAACTAAAACTTGTAAAAGAATCGCCTGATCAACGCCGCAAATTTATGGATATAGATTTGTGTCAGTTTGATAAAAATTATTTTTACAACCTTAACAAATATAATCAGATTTTAGTACAGCGCAACAAACTATTAAAAACCAGTTTAAACAAAAACGCGCTTAGCGAAACCATATCTATTTGGAATGACCAATTAGCAACCGTTGGTGCAAAAATTATTTTAGACCGTATGGCGCTTATTGAAAAACTAAAAGTATATTGTAACAACGCGCAAAAATATCTAACCGAAGGTAAAGAAACCCTAGACCTTGAATATGTTGGGCTTACAGCGAGCGACGAACACACAATCAAAAAAATGTTAATGATAGAATATGAAAAAACGCTAGATAAAGATATGCAGCTAGGTTATACCACAGTTGGACCACATCGCGACGATTTAAAGATAACCGTGAATGGTATAGATGTGCGCCATTTTGGGTCACAAGGACAACAACGAACCGCCGCATTATCGCTAAAACTTGGCGAAGTGGATGTGTTTAAAGACCGCATAGGCGAGTATCCAGTTTTACTGCTAGACGACGTGCTTAGCGAGCTAGACGGTGCACGCCAGCAAAAATTACTAGAAAAAGTAAGAAATATCCAAACTATTATTACTTGCACCGATTTTGATTTTAGATTTCCGTGTGATAAATTTACAATTGAAAATGGCAAAATAATCGCACGAGAGTTGCAATCGGAACTAAACAATTTAAAATAAAAATAATAATTTAAAACCGCAACATTTAAAGCGGTTTTATTTAAATAAAAGGCAAAATAAAAATGGAAAAAATCACATTTGAAAAATTAGTGGGCGAAAGGGACGTTTTTCTTAACGACAACGCAAATATTGACCACGTTGTTATTACAGGAAACAACAACGTATTAATTTCCGCAACGCACGGGGTCGAGCAAACTAGAAACGGCAAACCCAAGATGTATGAACTAGGGTCTGTGACCACTGGGTTATATTTACAAAAGCAAACGGGAAGTTTTTTTATTGCGAAAACCAAAAACAACAACGACGATGTTAATTACGACGAGCAAAGCAGTTATAAGGATTCAATTAAAGACCTAATTCGTGCGGGGAAAATAAAATACATAATTGATTTACATGGGCTTGCCGAAACACGAGAGAGTGAAATAGATCTTGGCATAAATGGTGGAAAAAACGTATCAAACAATATTGAGTTGTTTAACGATTTAAGCACCAGTCTTATGGCTAGCGGGTTTAAAGTTTTTATTGACGAGCCATTTTCTGGTGGCGACAAAACAATTAGCGGGTCGTTAAAAAATGAGTTTTGTGATATTTGGACGATACAGATTGAAATAAGGTGCGACATAACCAATAAAAAGAAAAATTTTGAGCATTACAAAACCTTATTAAAAGCACTAGAAAACTGGATAAACAAAATACAATAATTTATATATTTAAAAACTTAAAAATAAGAGAAAAACAAGCATTTTAAATGTTTGTTTTTTATTTTTTGTTTACTTTTTAAAAATTATTTGTTAATATCATTATAAGAAATATCGTTATTTTTTTGGAGTAACAAAATGTTAAATTTAAAAGAAACTTGGGATAAAGCATTAGATAAATTAGAAAAAGAAGTTACCGCAGTGTCGTTTGATTTGTGGATAAAAACCCTAGAACCGGTGGAATTTAAAGACGGTGTGTTTTTTTTAAGTGCAACCAGCGAAACCGCAAAAACGCGTGTTAAAAAGTTGCATTCCACGCAAATTAATTTTGCATTAAAAGAAATTAATCCGTCTATTGAAAATTTTGAAGTTTTAGACCCAGATGAATTAAAAGAATTTGAAGCTAAAAAAGATGAAGTTAATGTAAACCCCGAAGAAAATGTGGATTTATGTAAATTTCAAGAAAAGTACACTTTTGATAGCTATGTTGTGGGAAACAGCAACAAGTTTGTTTACGCTGCAGCGCGCGGTGTTGCCGAAAACCCAACAGGTAAAATTAACCCGCTATTTATTTATGGTGGTAGTGGGCTTGGCAAAACCCATTTGTTGCACGCAATTGGAAATTATATTCGCAAAAACTTTCCTAAACTAAAAGTTATGTATGTTACTTGTGAAAACTTTACAAACGACTACATTGCAAGCCTAACAAGTGGAAAAGATTATGCAAATAGTAAGTTCCGCGAAAAGTATAGAAATCTTGATGTTTTAATGGTAGACGATATTCAATTTATTTCTAAAAAAACATCCACACAAGAGCAATTTTTCCATACTTTTAATGATTTATATCAATCAAACAAGCAAATTATTATTGCGTCCGATCGTCCACCAAAAGAGATTGAAACTCTAGAAGAGCGCTTAAAAACTCGTATGAGTATGGGTTTAATTCAAGATGTTCAATCGCCAGATTTTGAAACACGTCTTGCAATATTAAAAAAGAAAATTCAAGAAGAAAATTACAGTATTGATGATGATGTTATTAATTACATTGCCGAGCACTGTGACACCAATATTCGTGAAATAGAAGGTATTTTGGCTAAAGTTTGGTTTATTGCCAAGCTGTTAGGCAAGTCCACCGCGACTATGGATGATGTTAACGAAGCGTTAAAGGACCATATTTCGTCCAATAAGTTATCGTTAAACAGTGATAAAATTATTGATTGTGTATGTAAGTATTTTTCAGTTGAGCGTGAAGATTTGCTTGGTAAAAAGAAAAACAAAGAGATTGTTGAGCCTCGTCAAATTTGTATGTATGTAATTTGTGATTTATTGGATTTACCGCTTACTAGTATTGGTGCTATTTTTGGCGGAAAAGATCACACAACGGTTATTCACGCACGCGAAAAAATTAGCGAAAAAATTAAAGAAAATAATCGTATTAAGGTTATTGTTAACGATATTAAAAGTATGTGTCAAAACATCTAGTGCTGGTCGCACGACTGTGTCTTATATACTTTACTTGAAATATATACAAAGAGAGTTCAGGGGTGTTGTCACACCAGACTATGTCTTATATTGATTATTTGTAGTAGATTTTAAGTGAGTTCAAAAACACTGCTCGTGCTGGACTGTGTCTTATATACTTTATCAGTTAGTATATGTAGTGAGTTTATGATACTGGTCGCACGACTGTATCAGTCAAGTGATGTTGTTTTACTTACTCTTTCTATTCTCGGGGTGCTGGTCGTAGTGAATGTATCTTATATATTTTACTTAAAGTATATGTAAAGTGAGTTTAAGGGTGCTGCTCGCACGACTATATTTAAATAATTAAAAATAAAAATACATTTTTCCATAAAAAGGTGACAAATTTTGAAAAACAATAAAAAGTTATTGAATATAAAAAATTTTTAATATATAATAATACTAAAATTAGGAGAAAAAGCAATATGAAAATAGTTTGTGAAGGTTTAGAACTTAGCGACGCATTATTAAAAGTATCAAAAGGTACATCTAGTAAAACAACAAATCCTATTTTGGAAGGTATAAAACTTTCTACCGAAGAAGATAATTTGGTTTTAACTGCTACCGACCTAGAACTTAGCATAGAAAAAACAATTAGAGCCGAAGTTAAGTTGGAAGGCGAAACGGTTGTTCCTGGTAAACTTTTTAATGAGTATATTAAAAAACTTAGCAACGAACAGATAGAACTTAATCTAAACGAAAACAATGTGTTAAGTATTAAATATACCGATAGTGTGGGTAAAATTCAATGTTTAAATCCACAAGAATTTCCACAAATTAAAAAGCTTGATTATAACGAATACTTTGAGATTTCACAAAACGACCTTAGAAACTTAATTAATAAATCTATATTTAGTGTTGCGCAAGAAGACACACGCCCAATTTTAAAAGGTTGTAAGTTGGAAGTTGCAGACGGATTTGTTAAAGCTATTGCGCTAGATGGTTTTAGACTTGCTGTTGTTAAAAAACCAGTTAAAAGTGCTACTGGGAAATTTAACGTTATTGTTCCCGCACGCAGCCTAAACGAAATTTCAAAACTACTTACCGAAAGCGAAGATTTAGTTAAGGTTTATATTCAAAAGAATTATTTAATGATAGACCTAGACAACACAAAAATAACCACTCGTTTGTTAGACGGAAATTATATTGATTACAATCAAATTATTCCTAGCAACTTTACTACCGAACTTGTTTTGAATAAACAACAACTTGCTGATGCTTTGGAGCGCGCAAGCTTGCTTAGCAGAATAGATAAAAACAACCTTGTTAAGTTTGATATTTCCGACCGCGTTATGGTGTTAAGCAGTAAAAGCGAACTTGGCGATATTAAAGAAAACATAACAATTTCGCTAAAAGGCAACGACCTAAGTATTGCTTTTAACGCTCGTTATTTTACCGAAGCATTAAGAGTAACAACCGATGAATTTTTAAAATTAAGCTTTACATCTAGTGTTGCACCTTGTATTATTACCGGCAACGAAAGCGACGAATTTTTGTATTTAATTTTACCAGTAAGAATTGTTTAGTTTTAAAAATATAAAAAAATATCTTGACTTAAAGAGTTTTATAAACTATAATGATATCGCTTTAAAAAATTTTTAAATAATAGTAATTTTCTATTTAATATAAAAAAGGAAGGAATTGCACAATGAAAAGAACTTATCAACCTAAGAAAAAACAAAGAGTTAAAGTTCACGGTTTTAGACAAAGAATGAAAACTTCTGGTGGCAGAAATGTAATCAAAAGAAGAAGAAATCGTGGCAGAAAAAAATTAGCAGCTACAAACAAATAATAAAAAAAGTGTCTAATTAAAATTTTGGTTAGACACTATTTTTTAATAAAAAGGCAACCACAATGTTAAAAAAACAGTTTAGACTAACCAAGCGCAAAATGTTTGGATATATTTACAAAAACGGCACAGCAAAACACGCCGATAATATGATTTTAATTTTTACACCTAAAAAAGCTAAAGGTTATAAGGTGGGTTTTTCGGTGTCTAAAAAAATTGGCAAGGCACATTTAAGAAATCTTGTTAAACGAAGAATGCGTGAAGCTTTTAAGCTAATTATGCCAAGTGTGAATGTTAATTACAACTATGTGATTGTGGCTAAACCTACTATTTGCGACAAAACATTTAACGAAATATATGTAGAAATGTTTCAACTTTTCAAAAAAAGTGGTATGATTAGTAATGAATAAATTTGTTTTTATAATTACATATCCTATTAGGCTAGTAGCGTTAGGATTAATTTATTTTTACAAATTTTGCATCTCGCCACTGTTGCCGGCAAATAAGTGTAGGTTTTATCCAACTTGCAGCACATATATGGTTTTGGCAATAAAAGAGTGGGGTGTGTTTAAAGGCATAATACTGGGCACAAGACGAATTGTTAGATGTAATCCGCGTGGTAAATGCGGTCTTGATTTAGTGCCATACAACATAAAAGGAGATAAAAAATGGATTTTTTAAATTTTTTAGCAAAAATTCCTACCGCACCCAACGATTTGTGGGGTAAACTAATTAATTGGCTTGAAGGTGGAATTTTAAACTACGCTGTGGTGCTAATTGTACTAACTTTGCTTATTAGAGTTGTGCTTATTCCTTTTGATTTTTACAACAAAATTGTGTCAAAAAAGAATATGCAAATGCAAATGAATATGCGCCCCGAACTAGAAAAAATAAACAAACTTTACGCAAACAATCCTAATATGAAAAACCAAAAACTTAACGAATTATACAAGAAAAACGGGTTTAATATTTACGGAACTTGTTTTGGAATGTTGTTTTATTTGGTTTTAACATCGGTTATTTTCTTTACATTGTTTGCAACCCTAAACAAAATGAGTGCGTTTAAATTGTATCAAGAATACACTATTCTAAACGATACATATGTTGCCACCGAAGCCGCAGCTACTACTGAATACAACCTTAACCCAGTAGATGGTGTTACGGTTGAAGTGTACGCAAAAAATGCAGCCGAGCAAGCGGTTGTAACAAAATACGGCGAAATTAAAAACGGCTTTTTGTGGATTAAAAACATTTGGCGTCCAGACACAGGAGCTAAAGTTACACTAAACTACAAAACATTTTTAAAAACAACAGGTGTTACTGCCGAAGAAATTACTCAAGAAAACTATGAAAAAATTATGAACCCTATTCAAACATCATACAACGGCTGGAATGGTTATTTCATACTTGCCATTTTAAACGCAGGACTAACAGTACTTAGTATGTATTTGTCGGAATTAGCAAGTAAAATTAGGGCAAAAAAGAAAGGATTGCCATATAGTGCTATGGGGCAAAACAAAGCTATGATGGTGGTTATGCCATTAATTATGGCTATGTTCTTAATTTTCAACAACGCCGCTTTTGGTATTTACATCGTTACTGGCTCGCTATTTATGTGCGTAACTTCGCCATTAATTTCGCTTGCTGTTGACGCTTTGGTTGAAAAAAAAGACAAGAAAAATAAAAAAGATAATAAGCCAATTTACTCAAGATAAGGAGATTTTTTATGAGAACAATTGAAGTTACATCTACTAGTTTGGATAAAGCAATAGACAAAGGTCTTATGTTATTAGAAACTACACGTGATAAAGTTGAAGTTAATGTGTTAGAAGAAAATTCTATGCTTAAAAAAGTTAAAATCGAAATGATTTTGTTTGAAAATGACCAAGAAAAACAAGATTATTTAAAAGATAACAACAAAAAAGTTTTTAATACCGAGCCAAAACGCGAACTAAGTTATGACCCAGAACTAACAAAAGTTGTTATGGCAGAAACCAAAGAATTTTTAGAAGGCTTGCTAAAAGTTTACGGCGGCGAAAATAATTTGGAAGTAACCGAAGAAAATAAAGATATTATTGTTAGAATTAACGGTGAAAATATGGGCGGACTTATTGGTTATCACGGCGACGCGTTAGACGCTTTGCAATATATCCTTAACACAATTATCCGCGATAAACATAAAGATTACGAACGTAAGGTTTATATTGACATTGAAGATTATCGTGCAAAACGCGAAAACACTCTTATAGATATGGCTCTTCGCCTTGCAGATAAGGTTGTTAAAAATCGCCGCAGTATGAAACTAGAACCTATGAATAGATACGAGCGTAAAATTATTCACTCCGCTCTTCAAAATAAAAAACATATCGCTACTCATAGCGAAGGTACTGACCCAACCAGATTTTTGGTTATTGATTATGTTGATTAATTTACAAGTTATATTGTAATTAATTTATGGATTAATTTTGTTGTAATAGTTAATTTATCAACTATATTAATTAATAAATAAACATTGTTAATTAATCAGTAAATCACATCGATAAAAGAATAAAAAAAAGAACCTATTAAAAGGTTCTTTTTTTATGGTTGTTATTTAGCAACAACTTCGTAACCAATAACAAGTGTTTCTAATGCTCCGCAAATGCCAGCAATAATAGCACCAACGCCAAGGCTAGTTGTATAAGCTTTGTAGATAGTGCCTACGTTTTCAGCAAATACAACCATATTAGGCATTAAGAACAACATAATTGTTCCAGCTAAAGCACATACAGCGCCAACAAGTTTTAAAACTTTACTTTTGCTAACTTGTAGCAATGCACCAGCTACTGGCAACAACAAAGCAAGCATATTAAGGAAACTAAAAGCTAAAATTTGTGCTTCGGTGTTTTTCTCTTTTGCTCCAAAAATAACTTGCCAGCCAGTATATGAAAGTTCACTACCTAAAAGTTTGCCAGTGTATTTAACAGTGGTTAAAAACATCATAACCACAACAACTACAGCCAACAAAACAGGAATAAATACCAACCAATTAGGCATTTTTTTGCTTTTTCTTTTTGCCATTTTTATATCTCCTATATTTATTTTTTAACATTATATTAAAAATCGCAACAAATGTAAAACAACTTTTCGTTAATTTTTTGATTAACTTAAAATATTGTACATTTATCACAAATTTTATATAAAATTAAATTTTTTTTGTGTAAAAATTTTATTAATCAAGTATATTTTCTTTACTAAACTTAATATTTTTAATATAATTAGTTACACTTATGTGAGCATTTTTTTAATGCATTTTTTTATTTAAAAGGATTTAATTTATGGCAAAAGTAGAAGAAAAAATTAAAGTAATTATAGATACAGACCCAGGGGTGGATGACTGTATAGCTCTAATGTTTTTTTTGTTTAGCAATAAAGTAGATATTAAACTAATAACCACTGTTTCTGGCAACCGTCCAATTGAAATAAACACCCGCAACACTTTGCACCTTATGGAAAAATTTGGCAAAACCAACATTCCAGTTGCGGTGGGAGCAGCAAAACCACTATGCCGTCCGCGTAAAGACGCATCGTTTATACACGCAAAAACAGGTATGGGTAAGTACCAACCTAAAGAGCCAACAATAATAAAACCGATTGAAATGGACGCTGTTGAAGCAATGTACAAAACAATTATGGAAAATAAAAATGAGATTGTTTTGTGTTTAATGGCACCACAAACAAATGCTGCCGAATTGTTTACAAAACACCCAGATTGTATTCCTTATATCAAGGAAATTATTTTCGAAGGCGGCTCGCCATATGGTTACAAAAACACAAGACCACACATTTCGTTTAATGTAAGTAGCGACCCAGAAGCTATGACAATTGTGTTAAAACAAGATATTCCTACAGTTATGATACCGTCCGAAATGGGCAGATATCACACCTACATTAAATACGATGAAGTTATGAAATTAAAAGAACTAAACGACGTTGGTAAATTTATTTACAAAATGTTTGATGCGTATTGGGAGCCAAATTTTGAAGACAAACGTATTGCTATGAACGATAGCTGCAGTTATTTTTATCTTACCGACCCAAAAATGTTTAAAGGTATGCGTGGCGATGTTCATATTGATTGCGACGAGTACCCAGGGAAAATGACAATAGACTTTAACAAACACGGCAAGCTTAAAATTATGATGAAAGCAAACCGCAAAAAAAGCTTTAAAAAACTATATAATATGGTTAAGTCACTAGGCGATTATCATTTTGATGATGTTGATTAATAAAAAAAACACCTACTATAACATAAAAGTTGGTAGGTGTTTTTTTATAATAAATTTTAGATTTAAAATTATCCAATTAAAATGCGGTTTAAGCCAATCATAATACCAAGTTTGCCGTATTCATAGGTTAGTCCGCCTTGCATAAATGCAGTGTAAGGTGGTTTTACGGGGCCGTCGCAGCTAAGTTCCACGGTTGAGCCGCCTATAAAGCTGCCGCCAGCCATAACTTCATCGTCTGGATAACCAGGCATAGGTGCTGGATATGGCACAACAAAACTTTCCACTGGACTGCCAAATTGTATTCCGCGGCAGAAATTAACAAGATTAACTTCGTTGTTAAGTGTAATTGTTTGAATAATGTCGGTGCGTTCTTCGTTAAACTTAGGGTCTACGCTAAAATCTAATTTTTCCATCATATAACTAGCAAAAGCCATTGTTTTTAGGCTGTTTTTAACAACTTGTGGTGCATTAAACAAACCCTTATAAAAACTTAAAAGTTGGTTTAGGTTTGCGCCAATTTCTTTTCCTAGCCCTGGGGCAGAAAATCTTTCTGCAATGTCTTCTATAAGATTTACTTTGCCAGCAATGTATCCGCCAGTTTTCACTTCGCCACCGCCAAGATTTTTAATTAACGACCCCACAACAAGGTCTGCTCCAACATCGGTTGGCTCTAGTTTTTCTACAAATTCGCCGTAACAGTTGTCCACCATAATTATAACATTTTCGTCCACTTCTCTAATGGCGTTTATTACGCGCTCAATTTTAGCAATGCTTAGACTTTTGCGTTGGGAGTATCCGCGCGAGCGTTGAATCTCCACAAGTTTTACTCCGCCTTTTTTTAAGCGGTTTGTTATTGTTGCTATATCAAAATCGTCTTTAAATAGCTCAATCTGCTCGTACTTAATTCCGTTTTTAATAAGACTGTTACGACTTTCGCCAGTTAATCCAATTATGGTTTTTAAGCTGTCATATGGTTCGCCTGAAATACTAATAAATGTGTCGCCACTTTTTAGTAGCCCCGAAAACGCCAAGTATAACGCGTGAGTGCCCGACATTATTTGCGGTCTAACAAGCGCGTCGTCGGTGTTGAAAATTTGTGCGTAAATGCGTTCTAGTTTTTCTCTGCCCGCGTCCGAATATCCATAACCCGTAATTTCGGCAAAGTCGCTAGTTCCTACTTTATTTTCTTGAAATGCTTTTAAAACTTTGGCGCTGTTAAAGGTACAAACTTCTTCAAAATGTGCAAAAGTTTTTTTAAGCTCGTCCTCAGCCATATTTGCCAAGTCTACTAAATCTTTTCTAATTTCATATCCGTAATACATTGTAAATCCTCTTAATTTTGTAGTTACTTAAAAAGTATTCCATATTTTACTAAATTACATTAAATTTGTAAATCACAAACGCAAAATAATTGCAAAAAATTTATAAACACACGCAAAACATATTGACTTTATGCCCAAAAATCGTGTAAAATTTAGTATAAATAAAGTGAGGCGAATTTTATGATAGATGTAAACGACATTAGAAATGGTATGACTTTCTTGTTTGAAGGAAATATATATCAAGTAGTAGAATTTTTACACGTAAAACCAGGTAAAGGTTCTGCTTTTATGAAAACAAAAATTTTAAACTTGCGTACAGGTGCTACAATTGAACGTACTTTTAATACAAACGTTAAGTTTGAAGAAGCTCGTATTGACCGCGTAAAAGTTCAATATTTGTACGAAGACAACGGCAACTATTGCTTTATGGATGTTAATACTTATGATCAGTTTGAACTAACTGCCGACCAAATTGGCGACAAAAAACCTTTCTTGGTAGAAAATATGGAACTTGATATCACTCGTTATCAAGGCGAACTTTTGGGTATTTCACTTCCAGAAAAAATGGAGTACACAGTTGCTCACACCGAACCTGCTGTTAAAGGCGGCACTACCACAAATGCATCTAAAGATGCTACAATGGAAAATGGTCTTGTTGTTAAAGTTCCTTTGTTTATTACAGAAGGCGAAAAAATTATCGTTACTACTTACGACGGCAAGTACTACGGCAGAGCATAGTTTAATAAGAAAATTAAAGTAAACCCAAAACCACTTGGGTTTATTTTTATAAGGAGTAAATTTTATGACAAAAACAGTTTTGGTTACTGGGGCAGCTCGCGGAATAGGAAGAGAAATTATTTTAAAATTTGCCACACTAGGATATAATTGCGTTGTTAATTACAACACTAGTAAATCAGCCGCTTTGGAATTAGAAAAAACCTTAAATAAAATGGGCGTAAATGCGCTAACCATTAAAGCCGATATTTCTAATGAAACCGAAGTAAAAAATATGGTAGATTTGGCATTAAAAAAGTTTGGCAAAATTGATGTTTTGGTTAACAATTCCGCCACAACATTTGATAGCCTTTTTTGCGATAAAAACCAAACCGAGTTTAATAAGGTGTTGTCCACAAATGTAACTGGCACTTTTTTGGTTAGCAAATATGTGGGCGATGTTATGCACTACAATAAATACGGAAAAATTATAAATATTGCTAGCACCAACGGTATAAATTCATACTATCCAATGTGTGCCGAGTACGACGCATCAAAAGCAGCCATAATTTCACTAACCCACAACTTAGCAGTGCAGTTTGCACCTTTTGTAACAGTAAATGCGGTTGCACCGGGGTTTGTTGCCACCGAAAACGAAATAAAGGATATGGACGCCGAATATATTGCTGCCGAAACCGAAAAAATTATGGTAAAACGCGCAGGCACTCCAGCCGATGTGGCAAACTTGGTGGCGTTTTTAGCGAGCGACCAAGCAGATTTTATAAACAACACGGTTTTGCGAATTGATGGCGGAACATATGGCAGTTGTTAAGGAGAAAACTATGAAAATTTTGTCACCTGTGGGCGATTTTGAAAGTTTAAAACTTGCCGTTTTTAATGGCGCAGACGAAGTGTACCTAGGTATAACCGATTTTAATGCGCGTGCCACTAATGGTTTTAGTTTTTCCGACTTGTCAAAAGTGGTGGAGTTTGCACATATCTACGATGTAAAAGTAAATTTGGCGGTTAATATTTTGTTTAAAAATTCCGAACTTAACACTGCATTAGAGCTTATTGTAAAAGCATACAATTTGGGTGTTGATAGCTTTATTGTTCAAGATTTTGGGCTAATTACTTTGCTATACAAAAATTATCCGCAAATAGAAATCCACGCAAGTACACAAATGGGTATTCACAACTTAGAAGGCGTAAGGTTTTTAGAAAAATATGGCGTAAAGCGTGTGGTTTTGGCTAGAGAAACTCCACTTGAAGAGATAAAAAGAATAAAAGAGAATAGCAGTGTGGAAATAGAATATTTTGCACACGGCGCACTTTGTGTGTGTTTTTCTGGCAACTGCTACCTAAGCAGCGTTATGTGTGGCGCAAGCGGAAATCGCGGCAAGTGCAAACAGCTTTGCAGATTGACATACACATTAAACCACAACGGCAAAAAGCTAAAAAGTGGATACTTATTAAGCGCAAAAGATTTTAATATGCTATCACGACTAAACGACCTAAAAAATGCTGGCGTTGATGTTATAAAAATAGAAGGCAGGGCGCGCCGCCCATACTATATTGCCGTTGCCACAAAATCATATTACAACGCGCTACACAATTTGCCTTACAATAATTTTGACCTTAACCTTGCGTTTAACAGAGATTTTACTCAAGGCTACTTTAATGGAAATGGAAACATTATTTCTAAATACAACAACCATATTGGCGTATCAGTAGGAAAAATTACAAAAGTAAATTACGGCAAAAAATTTAATGAAATATATATTAATTCCAATTATCCGCTTTCGCCAAAATCGGCATTTAAAGTTTTTGTGGACGGTGTAGAAAAAATAAGCTTTACTGCATTCGATTTAAAAGAAATTTCTAAAAACAATTATGTTGCCACAACAACATTAAAAGTGCCAGTAGGCGACCTTAATTTAATCTCGGATAATGCCAAAGAGCAAGCGGAACTAAACAACATTAAAAAAGTTCCAGTTGAAATTTTCTTAACAGCTGTTGTTGGTTATCCACTTACAGCAAAAGTAAAATGTCGCGATGTTGAGTTTGAATTGCTAGGCGAAACTTGCGACCAAGCAAAGTCACAACCATTAACTAGTGCGGACTTTGAAACAACATTTAAAAAGAGCGAATACTTTACGCCAACACTAAATGTTGTTACTAAAAATGTGTTTCTGCCAAAACAAAAACTAAACGATTTTAGAAGAAATGTTTACGACGAATTAATAAAATTACTAACAAAAACCAACGAGAAACAACTAGAAGTTAAAAATTTCGACACTAACCTACAATTTTCTAAATTTTCCGATTTTAGTATGATTGTGTCACAAAATGATAAGTTTTTGACAAAAAACATTATTTATTCGCCAGAAACATACAGTTTGCAAGATGTAACAAAATTTAAAGAAAAGTGTGAAAAGCTAAAAGTTAACGCTTTTTTAGATTTGCCAAACTTTGCATTGGAAAGCGATATAAAGCTTTTAAAAAGTATAATAGACATCTTAAAGATAGGTGTAGTGGCAAATAATTATTACGCGTTGTCGCTTGGTGATAATGTGATTATTGGCGGCGGACTTAATGTGTATAATAGTGTTGCTGCAAGCGAATTTCACGCTCCAGTGGTTTGTGTGGAAAGTAATATTGCACCACATATCCAGTTTCCGCTTATGACACTTAGGTCGTGTCCGTTTAAATGTAATTTGGGTGCAACTTGCAATAATTGCCCTTATGATAATAATTACACTCTTACAATGCAAAACGGCAAAACCCTAAAAATCTCTCGTAAAAAACTTTCTACCTGCACATTTTATCTTTCGGAATAGTTGTTTTTTAAAAACAACTCTACTTTTGGTAGAGCTGTTTTTTCTTAATTTTAAATATGTGTACAAAATGTTTTACTTTATTATTATATTTTTATATAATTACTATATTCAAACATTATATAAATTAGGGAAAAATTTTTTATGATAATAACAGTTGTATGTGATGTTCTTGGTGAAGAAAACAACGGCACAACAATTGCCGCAATGAATTTAATTAGATTTTTAAAAAAACAAGGACACACTGTTAGAATTTTGTGTGGCGACAAACATAGAATGGGTGAACAAGATGTGTATGTTGTGCCTAATATAAACTTTGGCAAATGGCTTAATAAATTTGTTGCAAAGGTGGGAGTTTCGCTTGCAAAACCAGACGAAGAAATAGTAAGAAAAGCTTTGACTGACGCTGATATTGTACATATTATGGTTCCGCTAAGATTGGGGCAGTACTCCGCAAAAATGGCGCACGAAATGGGTTTGCCAATTACAGCAGGTTTTCATATGCAGGCAGAAAACTTTACATCGTACTTTAAATTAAACAAAATTAGGTTTGTAAACAACGCTGTGTACAAGTATATTTGGGAAAACACATATCAATATGTTGATTGTATTCACTATCCAACACAGTTTATCCGCAACACTTTTGAGTATAGCCTAAAACGCCCAACAGTTGGCAGAGTTATTAGCAATGGTGTACACGATTATGTTGCGCGCCACGACACACCTAAACCAGAAGAACTTAAGGACAAATATGTAATACTAACCACAGGTCGTTACGCTCGCGAAAAATCACAAGATACTTTATTAAAAGCGGTTAATTTATCTAAACATAGAGATAATATTCAGCTAATTTTGGGTGGTAAAGGGTTAAAGGAAAAATCCTACAAAAAGCTTGGCAAAAAGCTTCCAATTGCACCAATATTCAAGTTTTTTGGTCGCAACGAAATTATTGATGTTTTAAATTACTCCGATATGTATGTTCACCCAGCCGAAGTTGAACTAGAAGGAATTTCGTGTTTGGAAGCAATTGCTTGTGGCAAACTTACAATTGTGTCTGATTCAAAACTTTCGGCAACTAAAGAATTTGCAATAGACGACAAGTGTGTTTTTAAATGCCGCAATCCAAAAGATTTGGCAAGGGTAATAGATTATTGGATAGATCACCCAAAAGAAGCAAAGGAGTACGAGAAAAAATATCTTGATTCCGCAAAAGTACTTAATCAAAACGAGTGTATGAAAGAAATGGAAGAAATGATGTTGGATGTGATTAGCGAAAAGAAAAAACAAACAGAAGAAAGTGAAGCCCCAAAAGACCAAACTAATGAAAATAAAGACCTTAATTAAATAGGGTCTTTTTTAAATAATAGCATATTATTTAACTTAAAAATTACACAAACTCACATTTTTGTTTTGTTGTGATTTAAAAATTGTGCTAAACTAAGGTTGAAATGAAAAAAGAATTTTTAAAATATTTAAAAGAATCAGTTTTTTCGATAATGCCAATTTTTTTAATTGTTATGGTGTTATCTCTTATTTTCGTGCCTAAATGTGGTGTAAACTTGCTTGCGTTTACGGTGGGGTCGGTGTTATTAATGCTTGGCGTTTGTTTGTTTTCAATTGGCAGCTCGATGTCGCTTATGAAAATGGGTGGATATATTGGCTCTCACCTAAGCAAAACTAAAAAAACTTTACTAATGATAATTTGTGCGTTTTTTATTGGTACAATTGTAACCATTGCCGAACCGGACCTTATGGTGCTTGCAAACCAAGTTCCGTCGCTAAACAAGTGGGTGTTTTTAATAACCGTGTCAGTGGGCGTTGGCATATTTTTAGTATTGTCGGTTATTAGAATATTGTTTAAAATAAAAATCAAATATATTCTTTTGGTGTGTTATGGTTTAATTGCGGTTTTAATGTTTTTCGTTCCGCAAAACTTCTTGCCAATTTGTTTTGACGCAAGTGGCGTGACCACGGGTCCAATAAGCGTGCCATTTATAATGGCGTTTGGGCTTGGTATAGTGGCGGTTAGATCGGGCGAAACCGCAGAAAACGACGGCTTTGGTCTGCTTGCAATTTGCAGCATTGGCCCAATTTTGTCGGTTATGATAATTGCCGCAATTGCTGGTGGTATAAACAGCGCCGCAACAACCAACGTTGTTACAGCCGCGTACGGCAGCGTGTCGCAGTGGGGTGTCGAGTTCGGTTCTAGTTTGCTAGAAAGTATGCGCGACGTTGCAATTGTGCTTTTGCCTGTTGTGTTGTTTTTTATAGTCTACAATTTTGCCGCACTAAAATACCCCGCAACATTGCTACTAAGATTAGCGGTTGGTATTCTTTACACATATGTTGGTATAGTGTTGTTTTTCACTGGCGTAAATTCGGGATATTTGCCTATTGCTGGCTTGCTTTCCAGTTCCATTATGAGCGGAAGTTGCTGGTGGATTGTTATTCCAATAAGCTTTGTGCTGGGGCTAGTTATTGTAATAGCCGAGCCTGCGGTTCATATTTTAAATATGCAAGTAGAAGAGTTTTCCACTGGTATTGTTAAAAAACGCAGTATGTTAATTTCTATGTCGATTGGTGTGAGTATTTCGGTGTTGCTTGCGGCTCTTAGGGCAATTTTTGAAATAAACGTTTTGTACATTTATTTGCCTATAATTTTGCTTTGCATTGTGCTTATGTTTTTCGTTCCGCAAAATATGATTGCCATTGCGTTCGATTCGGGCGGCGTTGCTGCTGGGTCTATTGCGGGCTCGTTTATATTGCCGTTTATGCAGGGTATTTGTGCTACTCGTGGCGTAGATGTTATGACCTACGGTTTTGGAACAATCGGGCTAATTGTGCTTGCACCTATTATGGTTGTAGAAATTATGGGGCTTAAAATTTCGCTAAACAACAGGAGATTTTTGGAGCACAGTAAGCGCTACGACAAGAAAAAAGTTACGGTTATTGAATTTGATTAATTGTGGTTTTTTAATTTCACTAAAAATATTAAAAGGATAAAAAGTTATGAATTATTCTCCATTTGAAATGCTTTTTGTAATAACATCGCGCAACAAGCTTGGGCTGGTGGATGATGTGTTTTTAAAATACGGCATTTGTGGCAACACCACGCTTATGGGTAAGGGTACAGCAGCGTCGGTGTTGGGCGACATTTTTGGCTTTGGCATTATAGACCGCGACGTTGTTACTGCGGTTGTTAATTCTAGCGACAGGCTAAATGTTATAAACGATGTGTCGGATTCTCTTAATCTAACCGAGCCGCACAACGGTGTTGCGTTTTCAATTAATATAAACGCAATTACTAGCGATATTTTGGATATATTAAATTTAAGTTATGGGGGTAAAAATATGAAACCTTTAAAACCAATAAAGAAACCAAAAATGGAAAAAACCGAACTTGAAAATACAAATAAAAACGATTTAATTGTGTGTATCATAAACCGTGGTTATGCTGATTATGTGGTTGATGCATCGCGTGATGCTGGCGCAACTGGCGCTACAATTTTGTACGGACGTAGCAGCGTAAAAGGCGAAGAAATAGAACTAAACGGCATTAATATTCAAGCGGAAAAAGAAGTTGTGTTAATTGTGGTTGATAAAAAAATCCGCAAAAAAGTTATGCAAGAAATTAGCGACCGCACACACCCAACCGAAAAAGGCAACGGCATTGTTTTTAGTTTGCCAGTAAACGATATTCGTGGCGGTGCAGGCTTTTACGCGGAACATAAGGAATAAAAAAAGCGGTTTTAAACTTTATAACTTAATTAAAATTTTTGTTGACAATTAAACCTAATGCGGTTATAATTATGTGTGCATAACAAAAGTGGAACTTGCTATTGTTTTGCATTTATAAAATTATAACCGTTAGTGCTTGTAATTTGTTAGCTTAATATGCACCGTTAGCTCAGCTGGATAGAGCGTTGGTCTACGGAACCAAAGGTCGAGAGTTCGAATCCCCCACGGTGCACCAAAAAAATCCAAACACAAGTGTTTGGACTTTTTTTATTTGTTTATTTTTTATAATTTAACAACTTTAACAAAATCGGTGTCGGTTTCCATATGACGGCTTGCACTGGATACAATAATATAGTCACCAGTTTTTGCAAAGTGGTTGTTTAGTGTTGCGGCCGAGCAAATGTTAAAAATTTCGCCTAATTTTCCGTACGGAATTTTAGTAAAAATTGGATAAACTCCGCCTATAATGCCGCATTTAAAGTAAACTTTTTCTTCGTCGGTTACTGCAATAATAGGGCAGTTTGGCTTAAATCTTGCAATAAGTTTTGCGCTGTTTCCGCTGTTTGTAAGCACGGCAATTGCCTTTGCTCCTAGTGCAAAACTTGTAGACACTGCCGAGTAAGAAATTACATCTGGAATGTTTTTGTTTTTAAATTCTAAGCGGTTAAAGTTTTTAAAATTTTCAATGTCTTTTTCGGTCTGCTCGGCAATTTGCGCCATAGTTTTAACCGCTTCCACTGGGTACTTGCCCACAGCCGTTTCGCCAGATAGCATAATGGTGCTAGTTCCTTGTGAAACAGCATTCGCCACATCGCTAACTTCGGCACGTGTTGGTCTAACATTGTCTTGCATACTGGCTAGCATTTCGGTTGCGGTTATTACAAATTTACCAGCTGTCATAGTTTTTTCTATCATATCGCGCTGTATTTTAGGCAATTTTTGCAAAGGAAGCTCCACTCCCAAGTCGCCGCGCGCAACCATAATTCCGTCGCTAACTTCAATAATTTCGTCTAGGTTTTTTAAGCCCGCTTTGCTTTCAATTTTGCTAATAATTTCTTGTTTTCCGCCGTATTCTTTCACAAGGTTTTTAAGTGTTAACACATCTTCTTTGCAGTTTACAAAACTTGCAGCAATGTAATCGGCGTTGTTTTTAATTGCCCAAATAATGTCCGCCTTGTCCGCGTCGTTTAAATACTCAAAGTTGTATTTCACACCAGGAAAAAACAACCCTTTGTTGTTTGAAATCTCGCCACCAGCTGTTACTTTGCAAACAATTTCTTTTGCGCTCGCTTCGGTTATTTTCATTACTATTAGTCCGTCGCAAGCAAGCACTTTGTTGCCCACTTTTAAGGCTTTAAAAATAATAGGTCTAGTTACGCTTACTTGTGTTTCATCGCCAGCAATGTCGCTGCTTACAAATTTAAATGTTTGACCCTTTTTTAGCACAACTTTGCCGTCTTTAAAGGTTTTTACTCGCACTTCTGGACCACGAGTGTCCACAACAATACTTAGCGGACATTTTAGTTCTTCACGCACGCGTTTTGCGGTGTCAATTATTATTTGATTTGTTTGTTGGTTGCCGTGGCTAAAATTAATTCGCACGCCGTTTAGTCCGCTTTGCACCATTTCCTTCATAATCTTGTATGTGTTGCACGCTGGCCCAATTGTAGCTAAAATTTTAGTTTTTCTCATATTTCACCCTAAAAAATTTTGTTTATTAAAAACCACAAACCTTAAAATTTTGTTTTTTATGCATTTAAAAATGCACTTAAAAATATGCGGTTTTTACAATATTGATTATAGTTGTACAAACAATATTTTAATAATTATATTATAAAACCTTAAAAATACAAAATAAATAATGATTATTTTATATTATATAAATAATATTGCGGTTTTGATTTGCGATATTATCCGACAAAATCCCCAAAACACTATATTCATATATTTGACATTTTTTGCTATTTGGTTGTATAATATAAGCAGTTTATTTTTGAATAATAACCATAATTTTTTTTCAAGAATAAAATATATAGAGAGGAATTTATGTTAAAATTTTATAATTCACTTACTAAAAAAATAGAGGAGTTTACCCCTTACGATAAAGACAATGTAAAATTGTACACTTGTGGACCCACAGTATATCATTTTGCACACATTGGAAATTTGCGTACTTATGTTATGGAAGACGTGCTAGAGCGCACCCTAAACTTTTTGGGTTATCACGTAACTAGAGCTATGAACATAACTGATGTGGGGCATTTGTCTAACGATTCCGATTATGGCGACGACAAAATGGTTAAAAGTGCTGAGCGCGAACATAAAAGCGTTATGGATATAGCAAAATTTTACACCGAAGCGTTTAAAAAAGACTGCAAAGCTCTTAACATTAAATGGCCAGAAATTGTAGTTCCAGCCACAAGCATTATTGACGAATATATTAAAATAATATCCGCATTGCTAGAAAAAGGCTATGCCTACATCTCAAACGGAAATGTGTATTTTGATGTTTCAAAACTAAAAGAATATTATGTTCTTACTGGTCACAGCGCTAACGAAAACCTAGTTGGCGTGCGTGAAGGTGTAGAATATGACGAAGGCAAACGCAACCAAGCCGACTTTGTGTTGTGGTTTACAAAATCAAAATTTGCTGATCAAGAACTTAAATGGGAAAGCCCTTGGGGACTAGGCTACCCAGGATGGCATATAGAGTGTACCGGAATTTCAATTAAATACCTTGGCGAGCATTTGGATATTCATTGCGGCGGCGTGGATAACAAATTTCCGCACCACACAAACGAAATTGCTCAAAGCGAAAGTTACCTTGGTCACCCTTGGTGCCACTATTGGTTTCATACTCAACACCTAAATAATGAAACAGGCAAAATGAGTAAAAGCAAAGGTGAGTTTACAACTGTAGAATTGCTTAAGGAAAAAGGTTATGACCCACTTGCATATAGATTCTACCTTCTTCAATCGCATTACTCAAAACCACTTTTGTTTAGTTACGACCGCTTGGATGGTTCACAAGTTGCTTACGACAAACTTAAAAAATCTATCGCTATGGTTCAAAACGACGGCGAGTTTGATATTGATGTTTACGATAAGATTCTTACTAAATTTAAAGAAACAATTTCAAACGACCTTAACACCGCAATGGCAATAACAATGGTTTACGATGTTTTAAAATTGGAAACCAGCGGCACTACAAAAATTAAATTAATACAAAAATTTGACGAAGTTTTGGCGTTAAACTTAGTAGATTCTAAAGTAGACGATATTCCAAAAGAAATAAAACAACTTGCCGAATTAAGATGGCAAGCAAAACTAAATAAAGACTGGATGAATGCCGACATTTTAAGAGATGAAATTGCAAACAAAGGTTATGTGGTGCTAGATAATAAAGACGGCTACAAAGTAGAAAAAAAATAATAAAATATTGATTTATTTTTAATAATAAAAATATTGTAACTAAAAACACATTTGTGTTAGATTATATAAAGGTGTTTTGCTTTAAAACCAATAATTCAATAATATGCATATATAAAAGTAGGAAGAAAATTTTGTGTTTCTTCCTATTTTTAAACCCAACTTTACAATTTAAAAATGATATGATATAATATCTTCGTATTAAAAAAGGGAACACAATATGGAACATTATTTTATTGCAAAACAACATAAAGACTCAGATTACTTTACATTCACCGAAACTTTTAATGGCAAGCAATTTACATTTAAAAGTGTGGATAGTGTTTTTAGTAAAGATAAAATTGACGAAGGCACAAAAGTTTTGTTGTCCACGATTATTAAAAATAATATTCCGCTAAATGGCGATGTACTAGATTTTGGCTGTGGATTAGGTGTAATTGGAATAGTGCTAAAAACTTTTTACAACAACATAAATGTGGATATGCTAGATGTTAATAGTGTTGCGGTGGAATTAAGCAAACAAAATTGTAAACTTAACAATGTGTCACAAAACAATGTGTTTGAAAGCGATTTATATAACAATGTTGACAAAAAGTATAACCATATTGTCACAAACCCACCAATTAAAGTTGGCAAACAAATATTGTTTGGTGTGATAAGTGGTGCAGCTGACCATTTGGTTAAAGGTGGAACAATAACGCTTGTTATTAGAAAAAGCCACGGCGAAGAAAGTATGAAAAAACATATGGAAACTGTTTTTGGAAACGCCACAATTTTAAAACGAGATAAAGGATATTACATCCTTCAAAGCACAAAGAATTAAATCCTTAGCTCTCGTGTCAAACCTAAGGACTAATTTAAAATCATCTATTCATAATCTTGCTCAAACAATGGGTAGATAGAGTTTAATGATAGCATTAATTACTCCAACAATAGCGACACGAAGATTAGGGTTTAAAATAAAACCCAATAAACAATGCTTGTACATTGTTAGTATTTTAGCGTTTTTAAAACGACCATCATATTATAACTAGGGGCAAAAGTATGAATGTATTTGAAATTTGTAAACACTTTGGAATAACTCCAGTTGCTAGTAAGGTTATTTCAAAAGGATTAATTAACACATCGTGGGAGGTTGCGGACAACAACAAAAACACATATGTTGTGCAAGGTATAAACACATATGTTTTTAAAGATGTAGATGGGCTAATGGATAATATAGCGCGCGTAACTGAACACATAAGGCATAAAGTAGAACAAGAAGGTGGCGATGTTGAACGCGAAGTTTTAAGTTTAATTCCAAGCGACGACACTGGGCTAAACTATTGGGTGAGCCCAAAAGACGAGGGCGTGTACCGCGTGTATAAGTGCATAACTAATGCGTCCACCTATGACGAAGCCAATACGCAACTGTTGTTTCAAGCGGGAGTTGGATTTGGAAAATTTCAGCGTCAACTTAGTGACTTTGATGCGGCATCATTAAAAGAAAGTATCCCTGATTTTCACAACACAATTGCAAGATACGCCGCTTTTAGAGAGCAGCTTCAAAGCATAAATTTTTCAACCTACAAAAAAGCGCGCGAAGAAATTACACAAGCTATTAGACTTAAGGAATATGCTTCTAAAATTATGGAACCACTTTTAAGTGGCAAAATTCCAACACGTGTAGTTCATAATGATACAAAATTAAACAATGTTATGCTAGACGATTTCACACATAAATCGGTGTGTGTTATTGACTTAGACACAATTATGCCTGGGAGTATTTTGTTTGACTATGGTGACGCAATACGCTATTGCGCCAACACAGGGGCTGAAGACGAACTAAATATGGATAACATTAAATTAGACCCTAAAAAATTTATGTCGTTCACTCACGGATTTTTATCCGAAACCGCCAGCACCATTACTAAGGAAGAGCTAGACCTAATGTCTAACGCGCCAATTGTACTAACCTACGAATTGGGTTTAAGATTTTTAACCGATTACTTAAATGGAAACAAATATTTTAAATGCGACCCAGCACGACCAGACCACAATTTAGAACGCGCGCGTGCTCAGTTTAAACTTTGCAATGAGTTTGTAAAACACGAACCAGATATGAATAGGTCTATTCACAATATTTACAACACAGTAATTAAACAAGCAAACAAAACAACAAAAAACCGCCAGTAACACCTAGCGGTTTTTTTACTTGGTAGCGCTAAGGAGAATTGAACTCCTGATTCCACCTTGAGAGGGTAGCGTCTTAACCTCTTGACCATAGCGCCATATTTAAAACATACATAATATATCAAATTTTAGTGCGGTTAGTCAATAGAAAAATGAAATTTGTGTGCCGCGTGTCAAAAAAAATTGAAAACACTTTTTTAAATCTTAAAATACTATATAATTTTGGAAAACAAACGAAAATTGCTTACGCTATGACCATAATAATGTTTTTTAGTAGTGTTTTAATTAAAAACAATAAAAAAATATTTAAATTTGTTAAAAAATTTTTATTATGTGGTTTTGAAAAAGTAATTACATATGATATACTATATCATAACCTAGTATAATTAATAACAAAAGGATGTGTTGCTGTGGCAAACAAAAAACAAAAAAAGAACAAAAAAATTAGCGAAAAAAACGATATTAAAAATGTTGAGTTGGAACAATCTAGTACAGCTGAAACAGATTTAAAAGACACCGTTAATGCTACTGAAAAATTAAAACCTAGTAAGTCAAAAGCTCCAAAAGAAAAAGAAGCGGTTAAGGATATTGAGCCAAGCGTAACTGTGCTAGAAACCGAAGTTTTAACACCAGCCGAAGAACCCGAAATTGCACCACCTGTGGAAGTAATAGACCATAAAAAGGCGAGAAAGCAGATTAAGAAAAAGGGCGCTAAAGATATTATTGAAGTGGGCACTTTTGAAGAAGACGGCGTGGTTTACAAAACTCCGCGCATTATAGAAAAAAAAGAAAAACCAGCCAAAAAGAAAAAAGAAAAAGAAACAGGCGTTAAGTTTGTGGAGCGTTATGACCCAAGCTATAAAGTTGGTCTAACCACCGAGCAGATTGAAAAGCGAAATCAAGAAGGTTGTGTAAATGTAATTGAAAACAAAAACACAAAAACCTACGCACAAATTTTCTTGTCAAACATCTTTACTTTCTTTAACATTTTGTGTATCACAATTGCTATTGCATTAATAATTGCAAAAGCACCAATCAAATATATTTTCTTTATGGTTCCGTTTACTTGCAACCTTGCAATAGGAATAATTCAAGAAATTAAGGCGAAAAAAACAATCGAAAAAATAAGCCTAATGGTGTCGCCAGTTGCAACCGTTGTGCGAAATAAGGCCGAAATGGAAATTCCAATAGAAAATTTGGTGCTAGATGATATTGTTATGTTTTCTTCTGGCAAACAAATATGTGCCGATTGTATTGTGCTAGACGGTGAAGTGGAAGTAAACGAAAGTTTGCTAACTGGCGAAAGTGTTTCTATTAAAAAACGCAAAGGCGCAGTGTTGTATAGCGGCAGCTTTGTTGTAAGTGGCAAATGCTACGCAAAAGTGGATAAGGTGGGTGCCGATAGCTACACCGCAAAACTTTCTGCAAAAGCAAAACGCTATCAAAAACCAAAGAGCGAACTTATTAACACCCTTAACACAATTATAAAAATCATAGGCGTAGTGCTAGTTCCGCTATCGGTGCTAACATTCCTAAATGTTTATCACAATGCAGGAAAAACTGCCGCAGTGTACTTCACCGCAGGTTCAACCGTAGGTATGATTCCAGCCGGAATGTTTTTGCTAACCAGTATGGCGCTAGCGGCAGGTGTAATAAAACTTGCTAGAAAACGCACCCTTGTGCAAGACCTATATAGCATAGAAATGCTAGCCCGCGCCGATGTGTTGTGTCTAGACAAAACTGGCACAATAACCGACGGAACAATGAAAGTGTTTACGGTTGTTCAGGTAGACCCAACTTTTAGTGAAAATATTTCTGATATTATGGGTTCTATGCTTACAGCCTTAGATGACAACAACCAAACCAGCCGCGCCCTTGCACTTCACTTTGGGTATAGCAAAGAACTTACGGCAAAAAGCATTATTCCATTTAGTAGTGCCCGCAAATATAGTGCCGTAACCTTTAAAAACGGCGAAACATATATGTATGGCGCACCAGAGTTTGTGCTAAAAACAAAAACTCCTGATATTGAAAAACAAGTAAAATCGTACGCCCAACGCGGATTTAGAGTGTTGCTTCTTGCAAAATGCAATGGAGAAATAAACGAGTCTAAAATTAGCGACAAACGCACTCCAATTTGTTTAATTGTAATTGAAGACCATATTAGAGAAGATGCGTCGGCAACTATTCAGTGGTTTAAAGACAACGGCGTTGCAATTAAAATTATCTCTGGTGACAACCCAGTAACCGTTAGCGAAGTAAGCAAACGTGTTGGTGTTGAAAACGCAAAAATGTACATTAGTCTAGAAGGTTTAAGCGAACAGCAAGTTATTGAAGCTGCCGAAAAATACACCGTTTTTGGACGCGTTAGCCCCGAACAAAAAAGCATTTTGGTTAAGGCTCTAAAAAGCAAAGGGCACAAAGTTGCTATGACAGGCGACGGCGTAAACGATATTTTGGCGCTAAAAGAAGCCGATTGTAGCATAGCAATGGCAAGCGGAAGCGAAGCAACCCGCAATGTTAGTAGCCTAGTGCTATTGGACAGCAACTTTTCTAGTATGCCTAGCGTGGTGGCAGAAGGTAGACGCGTTGTTAACAACATTCAAAACACCGCATCACTTTTCTTAATGAAAACCTTGTACACAATGTTGCTTACAATTTTCTACTTAATCTTGCCAAATGAGTACTATCAGTTTACAACAATCCATATGTTCTTGCTAGAATTTTTCGTTATTGGTATTGCTGCGTTCTTCTTAGCGCTCCAGCCAAACAACGACCTTATTAAAGGTAAATTTTTCTCCAACTTACTAGCAAAAGTTATTCCTAGTGCACTAATTTTCACCATAAACGCAATTGCGTGCTACTTCTTTGATAAATACACTGGCGACGGAACTCAGTTTATAACAATGACATCGCTAACCACAACTTTTGGTGGCGTTATGGTTCTATTCACATTGTGCAAACCTTTTAATTTGTATCGCGGCGTGTTGTTTAGTGGTACTGTTGTAGGCATAATTATTGCTATGTGCGTGCTTCCTTGGAGTTTCTTTGGATATGTTGCACTAAGCCTATCTAATATATTGTTTATAATCATCTTAGTTTTGTTGTCGCAGCCTATTTACAACACTCTTCTTAGCGTGTTTGAAAAAATTCGCGACCGAAATCTCACTAAGAAAAAATAACCACAAAACCACAAAAAAAGTCCACCAACTTCGGTGGATTTTTTTATTGCTGATAAGTTGTAAGTTTTTTCCTTTTGGATGTAATTATCAAAAAAATGGCAGTCTTTCTTGCAAATCAAATTTTTGAATGATATCTTTTAATTGTTTTTAAAATTGTGATTAATTGCGATTATAAATTTTAAATTTCAAAGGAGAAAGTATGAGTGTAAATAATACAAACAATGTTATTAATACTTCTTCAGATTATGAAGAAGAAAAATGCGAAAGAAAACAAAGGATAGTCAGAAATGAGTTTAGAGGGGTTGGGAAATATGGAATACCCTTGGTGAAAAAACAGAATATTGATTTAAACAAAATAGAACTGTTGGGTTATATGAAGACCAAAAAAAATGATAATGAAAACACGAA
The DNA here is from genome assembly GCA_934747775.1 of uncultured Clostridia bacterium. Lineage (GTDB taxonomy): Bacteria > Bacillota > Clostridia > Christensenellales > UBA1242 > UBA11490. The sequence continues at coordinate 34,410 of CAKVHA010000001.1, read as the reverse complement.
TAAAACTATACATTTTTTCACATATGATTGGTTTTTTGAAAATGTTTATGAAAAACCGGACGTGGCTTTGGAAAAACTTGATCAATATTATGCCCTATTAACCCCGGAGTTTAGTACATATAAAAATATGCCATTGGCACGGCAAATTGATAGTGTGTTTAAAAATCGTTGGTGTGGTGCTTATTGGCAAAAACAGGGGATGAAGGTAATTCCAACAATATCGTGGGGTTCAATTCCTTGTATGGATTTCTGTTTTGATGGTGTAGAAAAGGGGTCTATTGTTGCAGTTTCAACCTATACAAGAGAAGATAATAAAGAAGGGTTTATGCTTGGATATAATAAAATGATGCAAAAAATTGAACCATCAGCCATAATCTGTTATGGTATGCCATTCCCTGAGATGAGAGGTAATATAAAAGTAATAGATCCCTTTAATAGGGAAGAGTTAATAAAAAAAATAGGGTTTGCAAAATTCACAGAAAAATATCTTGCTGGTGAATTATATCCTGAAATTTAGGAGCAATAATGAAAGAATTAAAACTCACTATAGAGCTGCTTCCCAAAGGAGCTTGGAACAATGATTTTAGTAAAACTTTGTCTCAGAAAGATTGGGATATTCTTAGAAAAGAATGTTATAAAAGAGCAAATCATAAATGTCAAATTTGTGGTTTTGAAACAGATGATTTAGACGCGCACGAAGTGTGGGATTTTGATATAAAAAAGAAAACCCAAACACTAAAAGATATAATTGGAATATGCAGTAAATGTCATGGTGTAAAACATATTAGAAATTCTCAGAGATTGGGTTATGGAGATAGTGTGAAAAAACATTTTTTGCTTGTGAATGGTTGTACGGAATTAGAATATGCGGCACAACTTACACAGGCTGAACTAAGGTTTCAAGAGTTGAATAAAATATATCGTTGGAAAATTGTTGCAAATTTAAAAAGTTTTGGACTGGAAGGCGTAACATTAAATTCGAGAATTATATCATTCATTAAAAATCCATACAAAAATGTAGAATGGTCAGATGTTTTTTGTATAAAACACAATATGAGTAAATTATTCTACATAGATGATAATACTTTGTATTATCCATCGCCCAAAGTTAGGGAAATTATTGTTGATAATTATCAAGGACTTATAACTATAAAAGCTGATAACGCAAACAAAATAGAATGGTATTTAGATGGTGCTAAAATAAAAACAAAGTATAATGTCGTTGGAGAGTTTAGTACAACGTTTAAAGTTGAAGACTTGTGTGGTAAGCAATTGAAATTTGCTTTATTTGGGGATGGCGGAAGATTATCTTCAAAAATATTTGAATTATCAGATCGAGAGGTGTTATAATGGGAATGTGTAAACCAAGTGGTGGAATAAGTAAGTCTGTTGGTAGGCTTGGAAGTTTAAGTCGCAAATCAGAGCCAAATACTAGAGTGGATTTGTATGATGAAAATGGAGATTTGATTCAACGAAGATGGTATGGACCAGATGGTTGGGTGATACATAATCGAGATTATAATCATGGTTTTCCTAGGCCACATGATCATTATTGGGTTTGGAATGAACAGAAAGGACCTCAAAGAAGTAAAGGACATTCTAATGTAGACAATGATTTTTGTTAAAAGGAGAGAGAAATGGAAAATAATACGATAAAAACAAAGTGTGATGTGTGTGGTAAAGAAATAGTTGTGGACCGATTTGGAAATGGCGACGGTTGTGATAGATGCGGCTGGAAACAATCTGAAGAGTCGTTTGAACACCCAAACACTGCTGGAATCAGGAATATACCAGCACTAAACAACGCAATAAAGCAATACAAAGCTGGACAATCCGCGATACTGGGGAATTTTAATGATTTTGTCGCGGCGTTTGAAAATTATGGAGAGTTGGAATTTACTTATAACAACACAAGATATGGCGTATTATTTGATGATGAAAACAATAAAATTGCATTATTGAATATTAAAACCAATCAAAAACAATATTATATTGATGTTAATGATTTTACAAATAATGCCCAAATAGATGGTATTAATCTAAAATTGTTATGGGATAGTGTAACTGGTACAGATTTTTTGCAAGATACAAATTAATATTGCTTAATATAAAAAATAACAAAAAGTCCACCATCTTCGGTGGATTTTTTAATTAATGCTGTTTTTAATGATGTTCTTTAATATTGTTAATTGTTGTTTTTAAATATTGTTTTTATAAATTAAGTGCTGTGGTTGTTTGAGCGGTGTGATTGTTTTACAATATTTACTTTGTTGGGGTGGATTGTGGCTTTTTGTTGTAATATTTTTTAGGAAAAACTTCTTTTCCTTTTAACCACATATAGTGGTCAATTTCTTTTTTGCTAAAATCTTTAAGGTTGTAGTTTTCTATAAAATCTAAAACCGCTTTTTTAAACTGCGTGTACTGCTTAAATTCTGTTACTTTAACATCTGTAAATTTGTCGTTGTTTTTAAAATACGCTAATAGCTTGCTTACATAATCGTCGTAAATAGGGTAGTCGTTGGGTTTGTGATGACTGCAATATTTCGTGGCAAACGAGTAAAAGTTTTTTTCCGTATTGTTTGCCATTGTAACTTTTGCAATGTCGTTTACAAGGCTCTCGTCGTTTTTATTTAGCCTATCGTCTATGTTTTTACTTACAATGCTTTTTGCCACAGGATATACATCTAATATGTTTGTACTGTAAAAGTCGTTTAAAAGCGTTGTTTTCAACAAAACATCGGTTATATTGTCGTTAAGTTTGTAATCATTTAAAAACACTTTGTTTAGCGTTTTTTCTTTTTCCCTATACGCTTCTAGTTTGCAGTCGTGTTCTAGTTTAAATAAATACTTTTCCACTTCCGCTTTGCAAGGCGTTTCAATAGTTATGTTTTTCATATGTTCCCCTCATTAATATACATATTGTACACCTTAATTTTTAAAATTTCAATACCCTATACCTTTAAAATTAGCCTTTTTATGTGGCTTCTATTGCAGTTGTTAATTTGACTACCGCTAAAAACTATGATATACTAATATTAGTGAAACAAATTACGAGAAAATTATTAAATAAAGGGAGAATTGAACAATGTTGGATCCAAATTCAAAAATAGAGCAGTGCTTATACACTGGCTGTGGCAAAGATTGTAGTGGAGCATTTGGTGTTTGGTCGCAATCTAGCGGATTATATAAAGAATTTTATTCAGACAAGGTAACACAAAGGGGTTATGGCATATTCGACTATTTACAATATGGCAAAAGCTTAAAAAAAGAAAAGTTGGAAGAGATAGAAAAGCCTTTGGTTTATACTTCTAAAAAATTAAAAGAAGGGGCAAAACCTAGCGGTCTTTTTAGAAAGACTTACAAAGATAGTGACTTTGATATTGTAGAAACACAAATGCGTAGTGGGATTACTATTTTAGACGAAAGTGTAAAAGGAAATCTTGACTATGATGACTATGCTGATTTTGATTTTAGAGAAAATCCTGAACAAGCGCCATACAGAATAATTGCATATACTGATGATAGCAACCATCTAGTTGTGATTAGAAGATCTTGGATTGGTCAAGTTTATTCTGATTTAGACGGACGTAGTGGAAATATGTTTGACCACGTTATGTACTTTCCAGAAGGCACAAAAATTGAAGATATTGATGTTAAAAAATTGCCATTTGTTAAGGGTCTTCAAAAGAAATATTTCAGAACCCAACTTCGCCCTAACGACCCATTTGAGCCAGCTCCTAAAAACTTAGAGCCTATTGACGCTGGCAAAATGATGGCTGGTGGTTATGTAAACACTAATGCTGCAAAACAAACTACTAATGCAACCCAACAACAAACATCTGCTCCACAAACCAATATTCCAAAACAACCGCAACAAGCTCCACAACAACCACAGCAAAATGCTCCAAAAACCCAACCAACAACTACTCAGCAAACCGCACAATCTCAACCAGATCTTTCAGTGGAAGCAAGGGCTAAACAGCTTTTTGGCAGAGCAAGAAATCTTAGTGATGAAAAACATATAAAATTTGAACAACACGTTTCAAACAATAAGATTAGCAAATTAATAAGCGAACAAATTTTTGCTGACGAAGTATCTAAACTAATGACTGGCATAACCGATACAGAATTAATGGATTATGTTCAAGAACATAAAGACGACAATGTTAGAAAAATAATAGACGAAATGTCGCCAGAAGAGTGCCAAAAAACTTTAGGCAATTTAAATACTGCTATGTCTGGCGTTAAAGATTATTTGGCTAGAATGACTAAAAAATCGGAAGCAGATATTAATAAAGAATTAGAAAAATATGGTTGGGCAGGCGCAGAGTTTGAACTAAGCAACTATATTAGTTATCGTGAACAACAACTTTTAGGAAAAACCACTCAAACCACAACACAAACTACTACACAACAGCAACAACCAGCACCACAACCTACAGTTAGAAAAATAAAAACTTATGATGATTATGTGAATAAAGAAACTGTAAAATATAACAATACATTCCTAGCGGCTAAAATGGTTATAGATCAAAGTAATAAATTGTTTGAAATAAAAAACAAGCAATTCGCAAGCGATCAAGCTAAAAATAACGCTATACAAAATGCAGAAAATATGCTGGATATGCAAAGAAAGGCATTGGCTGAAACTCTTGTAGGTTTAAGTTCGGAAGATTTGCGTGAGATTGAAAGAATAGCTCAAGAAAGAAAAGAAGCAATTAAAAAAGATGAAATAAATTATGCTGCCGAGCAAAATATTGCATATTCGTTTGGCAAAACACAAGAAAGTTCAACATATCAAGCATTTGATATTGCAGCAAAAGCTTCTCAAAAAGAAAACAGAACGCGCAGTAGTAGCGGCCCTACAATGTAACATATTGTTAAAACGCTAAAAACTAACAAACAAACTTGCTAAAAAATAAATATGGTTTTGGTTTATTAAAAACAAATTATAATGGTAAAATAAAAAAACTTATAAAACAATAAACATAAAACAACATAAACAGATAAAAAAATCCCAGTAAAATGGGATTTTTTTGTTGTTGTGACTTTTAATTGTTTGTTGTTTTTCGCGTGTATTATTTGTGCCATTATTTTTTTAATATCTATCAATCTTGTTTTATTTTTTTTGTAATTTCACTAATTTACCGCTTATTAATATTCTTCCTGCACCTTTTTAAGTGCGGCTTCTAGCGACGGCTCTAAATTAAACTTAACCGCACCTATTACAATAAGACAGTTTATAAGATATGTTAGGTCGTCCATAACATCTTCATCGGTTTTATTTGCGTAAAGGGCGCGGGTTTCGCCTTTTATAATTGGGCGGCCAGACAAATAAAACCCTATTTTTTGTAGGTCTTTTTCGTATTTTAAACTAATGCGGCTAATAATGTTTATGGCGGCTGGTCTATAAAATTTTAGCTGCACATTTTTTAGCGCGTCTATGTCGTCTAAAATTGGTTTTGCAAATCTTAGATGACTTATGCGATTGTAATAATAATCTAACATTTTTAATTTTCCTTATATAGTAATTGTAACAAATTTTTTTTAAATTCACTAGCAATTTTAATTTGTTGGGACTAAAAACAAATAAAAACCTATTAATTATTGTTTTTTTACAAAATATATACTAAAAGTATATAATTAAGTTTATATAAATTAACATAAAAATATTTTATTTGTTTTGCCAAAACTAAACTTGTAGTATATAATAAAGTATAAATTAAAGGCGGAGTTAATTATGGTTTCATTAATTATTTCGGGCGTGTTTGCATTGTTTTTAATAGTGGGCTTTTTGGTTGGATTAAGTCGCGGATTAAAACGCACTTGTGTTAGGGGTGCGTGGCTGGTTGTTGTGTTGGTGTTGCTACTAATTTTATCTACCAACATCACTATGCAGCTATTAAAACTTCCACTTGGCACGTGGTTTGGGCTTAGCGTGGACGGCACAAAATGCGCCACAATTTCGGAGTATCTAACCCTAACACTAGAAAGCACTCTTGCTGTGGACGGCGTTGATTACGCTGGAACAGTTAATATTGTATTAACATTAATTAGTATGATTATAAACGGCGTTGTGTTTATAATTTGTTATTGGGTGCTAAATCTAATTACGCTTTTGTTGTATCATTTTTTCAACATCTTTATTTTTATGGGCGAGCGTCGCAAGAAAAAAGAACTAAAAAAGCAAGGCAAAAAACTTAAAAAACACCGCCTTGCTGGTGCGTTTGTTGGAATGGCACTTGGGCTGGTTGCTTTCTTTTGCACAGTTACCCCAATGGTGGGTTACATATCGGTTGCAAAATCGGTGGAACAAGAAAGCGCTAAAAAGTCGGGCAGTGATACAGGGCTGCTAACCGAATATGTTGGCTCTACTTATACAGACATTATGAAGCAGTACGATAATTCCGCTGCTGGCAAAACCTTTAAAGCACTTGGGCTAGACAACCTTATGTTAAAAATTATGGACTTAAATTCTAGCGTAACCATAAACAAACAAAAATTAAAATTATCCGAAGAAGCGGTTAGCATAACAGACATTGTGTACGAAGTTAAAAACATAGAAAAACTATCGGACTTAAATTTAAAATCATGCACGAAAAGCGAGTTTGGTGGAGCGCTAGACGATATGGATAACTTAGTAAACGCGTTGTTTAATTCAAAAGTTGTTACAGTTTGCACCGATGTTGTTGTGCCAATTGGCGTGAAATATGCACGCAAACAAATTAAAACCGACGACTTTAAACCATATGTTGCAAACTTTATGAACACTTGTTTTGATAGTATGGAAAATATAAATTCCACCAACACAAAAGCCGAACTAACAGGTGTTATTGGGCTAATTAGAACCTTAAATGACTCCAACTTACTTCTTCCAATTATTCAACAAAACACTGGCGACATTTTCACGTTTTTAAAAACCAACCTTACAAAAGAAGTTAGCACAAAAATTGTGGACGAAGTGTTTAGCCTAAACACCGCAAATAATGTTGCACCAGCAATGGTTAATATGTTACTTGGTGCTGGTGCTGACCAATTAAAATACGACTACACCACCGAAGACCAAGTTAACGCCGAAACATTAAAAGATGTTTCGCTAACATTTTTAACAAGTGCTGTTGATGTTATGCAAGACATTTCAAAAACCGACGACAAGTATAGTGTTAACTTAACCGCAAATTTGTCTAGTGCACTAGGCGGAATGTTTGACACAATTAGGGAAGTGGTTAGCCCACAAAACTTTAAAAATATTGTTGAATCGCTAGAACCAAAGCTAAACGACTTGGTTTTGGATCAATTATCCAATTCGCCAAACTTTATTAAAAACAACGTGACCCTAACCGTTAATAACCTAAGCGAAATTACAAGTTTTAGAGAAGTGTTTAACTCGTTATATAGCTCGTACAACATTGTAAAAACTCAACTAGACACATCAAAAGTGGACGGCAAATATGATGTGGATAAAATGGATTTTGTAGAAATTGGCAAAGCATTAAACGACATTCAAAGCAACCAACTTTTGCAAAACGACGTGCTAAAACGCGTTATGCTAGATGCCATTGATTATTATGGCGACAAATATGAGTCCGAAATTAGCCCAACATTTAAATTTACATTTAGAGAGCAGCTTGTGGCAAATATTAACAACAATATGGGTGGAAATAAAAAGATTAATTGGCAAACCGAATTTCCACGCTACAAAGCTACACTTTCGCTTGCTGTAAAACTTGCGGACGATCCAAACTTGGCAGAAACAGTTAAAAAGCCAGAAGACAACACCCTAGAAATTATTGGCGAACAACTAGACGACGATCTAAAACAAAGCGTATTGTTTGGTGGTTGCACTCGTGACCTTGTGTACGATATTATTGGATACGCGCAAGAAAAAGTTGAGTTTTCCACCGACCCAAAAACCCAAGACTCTATTTTGAAACTTTTAACCGATGCGAAAACAAATGTTAAAGACCCCGCAAAACCAGATAGCGCATTTGTGTGGAAGCAAGAATTTGGACACATAAAATCGCTTATGAACATCAAGTTTGACGAAACTGGCGACGAAAATATTGTGTCTATTGCAAAAACTTTGGATACAATTGTAAACGACAAAGTAGATGGTGAAGGGAGTATAGTTTCTGCTAAATCCCAAATTATTACAAAGCCTATGCTAAACAACTTTATTGTGGATTATCTAGATAATGTGTTTGGCGAAATTGACGAAACTAGCGATTTTTACGACACGATTATGACTATTAAAAATGGCTTTAGTACAGGCGAGTTTACTAGCTACGAAAACGAATTTAATGCGCTACTAAAACTAAAATCGTGCAAAGAAGAATTTGACGGCACTGGTTTTGACTTTAAAAATCGCGCCGCAGTTGTTGTGCTTGGCGAAAAAATAGACATCGCATTAAGTTATAATGCAACAATAGTTTCAAAAACACTTGTTAACAACTACCTTAAAAAGGTTATAAACAAAGAAGTTACGCTTAGCGGGCAGTACGCTGTTATTCTAACAAACATTGTGGGCACAACCACAACTCCAGCAAGGCTAGATGCTCCTATTAGATACGCTAGCGAGTTTGGATATGTTAGCGACCTTATGACCATTTCCAATGACTTTGGAACTGTTAGCATCGAAACTATTAACACCGCAACCAATCCTAGCGGCAAAAAACTTAGTGAGTGCTTTGATGCTGTTGCGTACTCTTATCTTGTAGGTGATGCGGGATATATTGTAATAAAAACCGCTCTTAACGACTACAAAAACGATGCGGCCAACGCAAAATATTTAAGCATAACAAATGTTATTTACTCAAATTATGCTGGCTTAGAAACACAAATGGCTTTTGCTCCAAACGAAAACTTTAGATTAAACCCAAGCGGTAGTTTTGTAACCTACACAACACTTGTAAACAATCTAGACGAGTTCTACCAAGCAGTTGGCGGCTCAAATAGAGTAACAGGCAGCTTTAACAATCTAACCGAATTGGATACTGCTGTTGCTGCTAAATACGATAGTACGCTTGCAACACTTCAAAACAATATTGTTGTAAATAAAAATGGAACAATAGAAATTGCGCTTTATGCTATGGCGGAAGTAGACAAAAAAGCCATAAGCGGCACAAAGATTGAGGAAATTAAGGAATATATTGCAAATTACACTAAGTACTTAAACCTTGTAAAGATTGAAACTACAATTTCGGCTCAGCCATATAATGGCGACACCGAAACACTTGCATATTCCGTAGACGACTTTAGTTCTAGTTATGCTTTAACCGAAATTAGCGGTGCTACAAGTATTAGAATTAACAAGCCTTTTGAAAACTTAAAAACATTAATTGAAGCAAATATTTAGTGTGTTGGCTGGCAAAACAAAATGTTTTGTGATATAATTAAATTAGGAGAAAATACTATGGATAAAGAAAATATTAAAGAAATGATTGCTAGCTGCCAAAAAGCTGTGCAAGATTTGTTGGACGAAATAGACCGCACTGAGTATAAGGTTAATCACGAAAAACTTAGTGTAAAAGAATTGCAGTTTTTTTCAAACAAACTAGAACAATTGGCTGACGACCTAAAAGATGCAAACAAGAATTTAGAAAGTGTGTTAAAAGACTACGATAAAGCCGAAAAACAAGAAACGAAAGCCGCAAAAAAATAAATAATATGGGCTAATTTAATAATAATCCACCTTTATGTATTACTTTTTAGTGTAAAGCAATTACAAGGTGGATTTTTTTTGTTTTCACTCTGTAATGTTTTACTTGCTACAAAATTTATGATATATTATATATATCATAATGCCCATCTTAAAAAGGGTGTTAAATAAATAAAAATGGAAAACGAAAGATGTATAACAAAACCACCGAAGAAGTTTTAAATCTGGTTAATTCCGCATCTAGCGGTTTAAGCCAGCAAGAAGCAAAAAATAGGCTTTTGGATAACGGCAAAAACGAAGTAAAACTTGTAAAACCGCTAACATTAAAAGACAAAATTAAAATGCAACTTAATAGCGTAATAATGTTTGTGCTTTTGTTTGCGTGCATCACAAGTGTGGTTGCTACAATAATGTTTAAAAACGGCTTTATGCTTATGAATGTTGTGCTTATTTTTGTGGCGATGCTAGTAAATGTAATTATTGGTGTGTTAAGCCTAAAAAATGTGGAAAACACGCTACTTAATATAGACAACAAATTAAAACCATACACCACGGTTAAACGCGACGGCAAGCTTATTAAAATAAAAACCGCCGACCTTGTTGTGGGTGACATTATTTACATAAACGAAGGCGACATAGTTCCTGCCGATGTGCGAATTATAAATGCAAACAACTTATATATTTGCGATTTGTTAATAACTGGCGAAAGCACTAGCATTAACAAAACCGACACAATTATAAACGAGCCTAACCTTCCGCTTGGCGAGCAAAACAATATGGCTTTTTTAGGAAGCAGTGTAACTAAAGGTAGCGCAACTTGTGTGGTTGTGGCAACTGGTGTGAACACTCAGCTAGGCAAAACCACAGGGTTAATGAGCGAAGAAGTTACGCTAAAAACTCCGCTTATAAAAAAAGTTGAGTCACTAACAACAAAACTTTCGTGTGCTGTGTTGGTGTTAAGCTTAGTAGGGTTTTTAATTAATTATTTCCGCGGTGGCAGTGCGGAAAGCAACTTTATGGTTGTTGTTAACTTTGCTGTTTGTATTGTTCCCGAAGGCTTAATTATAGGAATTTACACTAATCTAAACCGTAGCATTAAAAAACTTAATCGCAGCGGGCTGGCTGTAAAAACCCTAACCACTATGGAAGAACTTGGTGGGGTGGATACGCTGCTTATAGACAAACTTGGTGTTATCACCGAAAGCCGAATGCACGTTGTTGATGTTTGGATTAACAATCGCAACGACTATCAAGTGGGGCGCAATCCAAACTTTATGACCCTTTGCAATGCAATGTTGCTTTGCAATAACGCCCAGCTTGTTTACAATGGCGACCAAGTTAGTGCGCTAGGCGGAAGTTATGAAGTTGCGCTTTTAAACTACGGAATGTATTTAGGATACAATAAAGATAAATTCGAAGGCTTGTTTCCACGAGTTAACGAGTTTTCGTTTGACCGCGACCGCAAAATGATGAGTACCATTAATTCTGTTGGCGAAAAATCTATGGTGTTTTCTAAGGGCGACTTTTTAACAGTTCTTAGCAAATGTACTACTATTTTAAACGAAGGTCAGCCGGTGGAACTAACCACCGAAACAAAACATCAACTTATTCACGCATATCAAGAGTTTGTGGATAAGGGTAACATTGTAATGGCTTTTGCTTGTAAAGAGTACAAGGGTGATGTTTATACCGCACGAGTTGAAGAAGTGGAAAGTGAACTTACATTTGTGGGGCTAACCGCTGTTATGCCGCAACTAAAACAAGATGTTAAATTAAGCCTTAATAAAATTCAAAAAACTGGCGTGAAATTGTTAATTGCAACATCGGATAATGCCGAAATTACATATTCCACCGCATTAGACCTTGGCATTTTAAAATCGAAATCGCAACTTCTAACTGGTGAACAAATTGCAAAAACAACCGACACCGAACTTAAAAATATCATTGCAAAATACACCGTGTTTGCTGAAATTTTACCCGATCAAAAACTAAGGATTATTAAAGCACTAAAACATAACAACAAAATAGTTTGTGTTACTGGCGATAATGTTACAGATGTTAATGCAATGCTTGCTGCCGATGTTAGTGTGGGTTTGGGTATTCAAACGAGCGAAGTTGTTAAAGAAAAAGCCGAGCTTGTGCTTACCAACAACAACCTAGATTGTCTTGCAGACGGCATTACAATTAGTCGCCGTATAAACAAAAACTTACTAAAATCATTGCAGTATGCGTTTAGTTCTACAGTTGCTCAAATTCTAACATTATTTGTAATTTTGGTACTACTTGGAAAAACATTCTTCTCCCCAGCATTGCTACTATGGCTAAACTTCTTTAATGGTCTTTTCCCTTGCTTAGGTCTTGCGGACGAAAAGAGCCGCACCACAGGCTACAAACCTATTGGCGACGACCTATTTTCAGGAGTGTCATTATTTAACGTTGTTACATATGGCACACTTCAAAGCATTCTATTAATTGCCGTGTATTTTATGAGTTCTAGTTATTTACACTACGACCACCTTACAACAATCACGCTATGTTTTGTAACCTTAGATTTTTTGGAAATATTCCATTCATACAACTTAAAACACGAAGTTAGGTCGCTATTCTCAACCAATCCGTTTAACAATAGGCGTCTTAACTTAAACATACTTATTTGTGCAGTTATCTCGCTAATATTCTTATGTTCGCCATTGCAGTTTTTCCGTACATATTTGGGTGTTACAAAACTAACAATTACCGAGTGGTTGGCTTGTGTTGCTGTTGCATTAGTAATTGTTCCTTTGGTTGAAATTATAAAAATGGGTGTGCGTACATACTACGAAATTAAGCAAAATAAAAAATAAACTTGTTGTATTTTAATATATACTTTATGTAAACTAAAACATATTGTTTTGACATAAAGTATATATTTTTTGACAAAAAGTTGTGTTTAAAAAATATTATAAAAATTCACTAATTGTGTTTTTCAAAATTGCAAATTAGTAAAAACTCGCGTTTTTATGGCGGATTGTAAAAATGTCAAAATTGTTTTATAAAGTTAAAAACAATTGATTTTATTTAATTATGCTGTTATAATGTAACAAAGTTAAAACGAGGTAAAAATGGAAATTAAAAACGAAAAAAAATTAATATTAGTATTGGAAGGCCCTAGTGGTGCTGGCAAAGATACGGTTATGGCACAGCTTGTTGCAAGATATCCAAATACTTTTGCACATGTAATTAGCACGACCACCAGACAAATGCGTTATTACGAATCACAAGGAAACCCTTACTATTTTGTAAACGATAAAGAATTTGACAATTTGGTTGAAAGCGGTGTTATTTTTGAACAGACAGAGCGTCACGGAACAAAACGCGGTATGACCAAAACTGCTTTTGATGAAATTCTAAATCAAAATAAAATTCCTGTTAAAGACTGTGACGCAGCTGGACTTGAAGCATTGCGTAAAATTTATGGCAATAAGGTGTTTGGTGTATTTTTAACAGCACCGGTAGAAGTTATTCGCCAGCGACTTGTTAAACGTGGCGATAGTCCCGAAGAAGTTGAAAAACGCGTAAACAATTTTAAAGACCATATGAAGCAAGAAAAAGAGTACAATGTAAGTATTCCTAATATCGATTTAAACCGTACAATTAGAGAAGTTTTTGAAAAAGTTATGGAGTATTACGAAACTTTATAGTTTAAACATTTTATCTAAGCCCCAAGAAAGAAACACCCCGTTTCTTTCTTTTTTTTGTCTTTTCCATAGGTGCAACATAAATAATGTTATACTACACATAATAAAATAAATTATATTATATATACTAAAATATTTTGATTAAAAAGTAAGTGTGTGATAAAATAAACTATGAAAAATTAAAAGCGGGTGAAAACAAATGAAAAAGGTAAAAACATATTTATTGGCAGTATTGTTTATAATTGCATCGTCAATTATGGGTGCGTGCAGTTGTGGCGGGCCAGACATTGCCGTAGCAGGTATAAAAGTGTCGGCGGTTAGCAGCAACTTGTTATACAACGAATCCACAAACGAGTACAGTATTTTACAAGGCGAAACATTTACGGTTTCGTACGAGTTGTTGCCAGACAACGCAACCGTTAACACCGTGTATGTGGATGTTACACCAGCCAACAAACTTAGTTATTCCGACAGTATAATAAAAGCGGCAAAATCGGACTTAGAGTTTACCGCACCTAAGGAAAACAAAGGCAAGGTTACCATTTCGCTTACCACAAAAGACGGCTCTAAAAAGGTGGAGCTTAACATAAACATTGTTAGTGTAAACGACCTAACATTGCTTACAACTCCTACGGGTGTTAGATACGACGCTACCGCAAAAAAGATTAAGTGGGATGCCGCAAAAACCGCAACTGGCGAACTAGAAAATGTTCACGGCTACAACATTAGCGTGGTGTATGGCGAAGTTGTGGAACACATGGACATAACCGAAAAAGTGGACGATAAATATCCTACCGAGTTATCTTACGATTTCACCCCTGGACAAGAATATTTTGTTCGCATTAATTCCATAGGCGATGTTTTGGAAGGAACATATAATAGCCTTGTTAGCGAAAGCATTCGCTTTATGGTTCTAGAAGCGCCTAAAAACTTTAAAAACGCAAACGGCATTTTGTCGTGGGATTATGAAAACACCCAAAATATTACAGGCTACAGAGTAACATTTGACGGCAAGGTTAAGGAAATTAACAACCCTAACACAAAGTCAATAGACCTTAGCCCAATTATAGAAGAAAATGGATACAACTTATCCACTTTCACAGCGACCGTGGCAGCTATAAATTCCAACTACGGCAGCGGCAAAGAAAACGAAGCCGACCATATTTTCACTTACATTTTGGATAGCAACCAAAACCCAACAATTTCACTAACCACACTTACCGCACCAGCCAACTTGCGCTACGAAAACGATGCGGAAGTTAATAGCCCAATTACAAACACCTTTCTTAAATGGGACGACGTTAAAGGTGCAAAATGTTACAATGTGGTTGTGTACAAGGGCGGCACAACAACAGTGCAATTTGCAGACGCGCTATATAAAGATACAAAACTTAACTTGTCGGGATATCCAGCAGGCAAGTACGATATAAAAATAACCGTTGTTGGCGACCAAGAAAAAGTTGTTAGAACTTCCAACAATGCCACCGCAAGCAGTAGTTTTGTGGTTATGCCAGTTTTAAAAGCTACCGCAATTACAAAATCTACAAACTCGCTTGTGTTGGATTTAAGCGGTCTAAACACATTGATTGGAGCAGAAAACCTATCAAAACTAAAATTTGAAGTGTTCACAAAATCTGCCACAGGTTCTTATAATCGCTACGGCAGCAAAACAATAGTTGACCCAGCAAGCAGCATAGACCTAACACAAATTAAAGTGGACGGCGGATACAATGTTTTGGTTAGACCGGTAAACGACACGTGCGACACTCTTAACCTAGTTGTTTCAAACTTTACCGACGCGGATAAATCGTACGCGTACTTAATAAACCAACTTGCACTTGTAGAAAGTGTTGGTGTTAAAAACCAAACAAACGGCGATGTTGTGCTAGAAATATCTGACCCTAACAGCGAAAACATTGCTGCAACCGAGTATTTGGTTGTGCTAAAAGTGGGCGAAATCGAAACTCAAAAAACGATTGCGGTAACCAGCGAACACATAATTAAGGAAAACGAAAAAACATTAATCAATTTATCTTCATTGTTTGTGGGACAGTTGTCGCAAGCAGGCGATTACGCGGTAAAAGTTGTTGCAAAATCGGATACTAATATAGACGGCAGTGTAAGCTTAACACCGTATTTTGAGTTTTCAAAACTAGAAAGCGTAGACGGCTTCCAAGTAGGAAAAAACAACACAATCACTTGGGCAGCAAGCGAAAAAGCAGCAAGTTATGTTGTTAAAATTAACGATCAAAATTATGTGGAAGTAAACGACTTTAATCTTGTAGACGGCGTGCGTTATTTCTACTACGTTGTATCCGACGATGTGCTTGCCGCTGTTAATATAGTAAGCTTTGTTGCATTAGGAAACAACCTTAATGTTATTTCATCCAACACCGCAACATTTGAAAAAATTACTCGTGCCGGTGCGGTTGAAAATATCCGCATCGAAAACGGCATTTTAACTTGGGACAATGTGGCAGGCAGCACATATTATGTTACAATCTCCACCGCCGATAGCGAACCAATAACCGACACAATCACCGTAAACACTTTTGACGGGCTAGGAAAAATTCGCATTGCCGACGGCGCAACCCTTACAATCACTCGCGGATTAAACGGAATGTTTAACAGTGCGGCTAGCGAACCAATAACCCTAAACCGATTAAACCAACCAGACGCAACCACATTTGCGGTTGTGAATAACACAAACAAAATTAAGTTTAGAGCAGTAGAAAATGCAAATTCATATTTGCTAACAATTAAAAAAGACGGCGTAAATAAAAACATTACAATAAGCGCGCCTAGCATTGTAAACGGCTTTGTGGAATACTCCCTAGAAAGTCTTGCAAGTGGCACATACACAGTTAGAATTCAAGCACAACCAGCCGACCAATTAAGCGGCACAAACTTTAACCTAATTAGCGATTTTAGTGATGTCGCAACATTTGTGGTGTATCCTAAAATTGAAGTAACAAGCACCACAGGCACACTAAAATACACTTTTAATGAAACACAATTTTTGAAACACTTTTTAATTTCTTTTTCAAATGGCGAACACGATAATATTATAACCGACGAACTTAATTATGCCTTTTTAGATTTATTAAGTGGAACATATGATATTACAATTGCAGCTGTTGCCGAAAATGGCAGCAATGCAATTGTTAATGTTCCAACTGCGGTTACAATTACAAAGATAGGCACAACAACTTTGCAAATTGTGGATAACTTAGTTGTGTTTTCACCAGTAGAAAATGCCGATAGTTATGTAATAACCATAAACGGCGAAATTGTGGAAAATTGCACATTTGAAACCAACGGCAGCGGACTAATTGTAATTAAAAACCTTGTTGTTGAAGAAGGCAGCGTACAAGAAATTGCAGTAAGAGCATTAGGTTCTGCAAATTATTTAAACGGCAATTTTAGTAAAACAATAAGCGTTAAAATTGCCGACGCTCCCACGAATGCAAAAATAACCGACAACACGCTTTCGTGGAGCGGTTCGGCTAGCGTATATGTGGTGGAATTTAACGAAACAAAAACCGAAGTAACCACAAACTCTTTTGGCTTGCCCGAGATGGCAACCGAAGGCGATTATGTGGTTAAAATTTATGCAAAAGGCGGAAACGAAGTAGGCGGCGTGTACTATTTAAATAGCAACACTCTTAGCGTAACGATTACACGCCTTAGCACCATAAACAATATGCAAATTGTGGGCGGCAAACTTACTTTTAGCTATGATAGTGATGTAAAACCAGCTCACATAGAGTTGTACTTAGAATATTTAGACGGCGAGAATTGGACACCTGTTAAAATTGCAGATTATCCATATTCTAGCGATGTAAATTATTCTTACGACCTATCTCAAATTACCGAATACGACGCGTTTAAACTAAAAGCGGTTGCATTAGGTGACCAAAACGCGTTTACCCTAAACGGCACACAAAAATATTTTGTAGGCACAGTTAATGGAGTAGAAAATGTGGAAATTATCACACGTGTAGACATTCCAACATTTTCATACAAACTAGGCGTACTTTCCGTTTCGCTAAACGATACATATTCTGGCTACGACTTTTACGAAGTTAATGGCGAAACAAAAAAACTTGTAAATTTGTCGGTTAACGAAAGCGGCGAAATCACAATTACAAAAACTGGCGAAAATATCACGCTTGTAGCGGTTGCAAAAGCAGGCAGGTCTAGCGGAAAAATAGACAGCTTAATGTCGGAGCAAATTGTTGTTAACAAACTTAATGCTGTTACAGATTTTAAAATTGAAAATGGCGTATTTAAGTGGTCTAAAGTAGATAGCGCAACATCCTATCAAATTATAAACCTAACCGACCTATCAAAAACCAAAGAAGTTATGGGCGGCGATAGCGTAAGTTACGATTATTCTGCCGAACTAGACACACTAGAAAAAGAAGTGGAGTACAAATTTGCAATCATCGCAATGGGCAGCGCAACAGCTGGCGCACCAGTAGTAAATTACTTAAATAGTGATGTTTCAAATAATTCGTACATCACTTGTGTGGGCAATGTAGCTAGCCTTACAATAAGCAACGGTGTTGTGTATTGGGCTTCAAACCCAGCAGTAAAAGGATACTTGGTTGAAATTTTTGATATGCAAAATGCCGAAAATCCAACCAGAATATTTTCAAAAATAGTTGTGGTTAATCAGTTGGATATGTCCAAAATGGATAGCTTAGTAGGCGGAGGCAACTATTCGGTTGCCGTAACCCCAGTTTCAACAAACGATTTTAATCATATAGCAACAGGCAACACAGCCGCAACTCTTGGCTTTAGCCGTTACAACATTTTTAAATCAGTTGGCGTTCAAAACGGATTAATAACCATTACACTTAGCACAAATAACGCCGATATGGAAACAATTAAAAACCTATACAAAGTTTACATCACAAAAGGCGAAAGTGCCTTGCTAGCTACTGGCACTGAAGACGAACTAGCACTAAACAAACAATACACTAATTTTTATGGATATTTAAATATTAACTTATCGGTTTTGGGCTATGCTCCAAGCGTAATCACCCCAGCCGATATGCTAAACACCGTGTTTACTAGCACCGAAATTGTGTGCTACTATCAGTTGCCAATTTCAGTTGCCGTAACAACAAAATTAGACCTTAATTTTTCAAACAAAGGAAACATAGGCGAAACAGGAAGCGACACAATTGTGTACTTGCCAAGTTTTTCAAAAACCCTTTCCGCCTACAAATATTCCGCGCCAGTAACCACTGGTAAAGACAACCTTACAGTTAGAGATGGCGACATCTACTTTACTCGTATTCTAAAAGCAAACGGCGGAACAAACGAGTACGAAACAAAGTACTTGCTAACCGCTCAAGAAAACACTAAAGACAACACTCGCGTCACAACATTCTTTGCGGTTATAGATACAAGCGTTATTGGCGACGAAGCAACATTTATTTTTAACCCATACAAAAAACAATATTTCAATTATTCTACTGGTAGTTATGTGGAAATGCCACAAATGCAGTATAAATTCTACGGCTCTTTTGATACAATTTACACCGTTGGTCCCGAGTGGGATGCCGACGGACTTAATGCAAACACCGACTTTAAATTTTCACTATGCGCTTTGGGTAGCGAAAATGCCGAAGACGAAACGCTTGCACTTCGCAGTAATGTGTACAACACCGTGGATATGTTGTATTTAAAAGACACATCGGGCTTTGCGTATAGCTACGTTAACACCGATATTAACGGCGGATTTTTAAGTTGGACAGCTAATGAAAGCGCTGTTGGATACAAGCTTTACGTGCTTAGCCGCAAAATTATAGAAGAAAAATACCCAAGTGAAATAGACTCACTAAAAGCTAACAGACAATGGGTTAGCTATATGGACAACAATATTATTAATGTAAACGATAAAGGTATTCAGGCGCGCATTATAGAATTAGACCCAACCGCAACATCTTTCTTATTTGACGACGAAATTGTTAGCGGACTTCAATCGGGCGATTACTGGTGCGCACTTCGAACCCTTGGCAATGGCGATAATATAATCACCGCCGACGAAGTTAGCGCAATGGTTGAAATTTACAAACTAAATAGCGTAACTAGTGCAACACTTAACAACGGCGTGTTTAATTGGCAACCTAATGCCACCGACGCAAGCCGTGTTAGTGGTTACAAGCTTATGGTTTACACCTACCAAGAAGGTCAAAAAGTAGAAGTGGGCTTAGGCGAAATTTACGATAGCAACTCTTACGAATTACTAGAACGCGCCGTAATTAGCGGTATAGAATACGATTTTAGTGGTGTTGACGGCTCAAGATTTGGTTTAGGTGTTGTTGCAATTGGCGGTAAAGTTGGCTCAGTTCAGTGTGTTTCAAGTGCCGTAACAAGCATAACCGCACGCGACGCCAATGGCGCAGAAGTTGGCTACAAGCGTTTGCCACAAGTTAATTGCAGCGTTAACTTAGGTCTTAGCAAAATAGAGTGGGATTATCCTGAAACCGAAGAAACCGACCTAAAACAAAGCACAAAAAGTTACACCGTGTTTGTAAGCAATGGCGGAAACTCTATTGAAGCTGGCGATTACGATGGATACGCTTTCGCCAACTTTACAAAAGGTGGAACATACGATATTTTAATTAGAGCAAACGCAAGCGGAAGCACATATTTAAGCAGTGCAAAATCACAACCATTTAAAATTGTTAAATACTACGAGCCTACACTTAATGTTAAAAATGGCGTTGTAAGTTGGAGTGGTGACGCTGCTCTAGTTCCAATTACTTCTACTATTAAAATAGAGCCTTGCAGTGCCGACGGCACAGTTACAGGAAATCCAATAGAGTACAACCAAGCACTTAGCGGCAGCATAAACTTGTATGAGTTTGACAGCTCTGTTGGAAGTGGTTATTATTTAATAACCATAAAACACAATCCAAACACAGTTACCGAAACAATCGACGGCTCAACAGCTGTTGAGGTGTATCATCTAGAAAGCAACGAAAACACAATTATTGTGTATCGCTACGCAATGCCACAAGTGGATAATGTTCCTATTCTATCCGAACAAAGTGGCGAAGGTAGCGAGATTAAAAACACCGAAACAGGTTTTGGCTCTGCAATAAAATGGAACGTTGTTAAAGATGCCAATAATAACATTGCCCAAAACTACAAAATAGGGCTTGCTGTTCAAAGTGGTGACGTTGTTGGTCAAATTTTCACACTTAATTTAAACTTATCAGACACCACTTTATACTATTTGCGTGACGGCAGTTTTGAAAGCTATCCAGATAATATGGATACAAATTATATGATAGAGTACAACTCTGTTACTGGCGTAATTTACTTAAATATAGACATTAAAAAACTTGCTACAATTTTAAAAGAAGACGACCTAAAAGGCAAAAAAGTTGTTGTTACAATTATGGTTAGCGGCAACACAACAAACGGCTCCGACGGTCTTATCAACTCCGCCATTGTTACAAAAACAATCGACTTCTCGTCTATTGCTCCAGATGCTAAAGCGTCCGATACAACACACGGCATTATTAGGTGGACTGGCTCTGACAACCCAGTTAGAATTACTTACACCGTTACTGTAAATGGCGAAAGAAAAACCTATTCTAAATGGATTGGCAGCGACTATATGGATTTATATGGCAAAGAATATTACTTGCCTTACGCGTCTAGCGCAACATACAGCGCAGTTACTGTTCAGTACTTGCTATCCAACACCGTGTTCTCCGACCCAACCGAAATCCAAATTGGTACAATTAGCCTATTTAGCGACGGCGACGGAAGCGAGAAAAACCCATACGTTATCACTACCGCAACTCAGTTTGCAAACATTCAATATCGTCCACTTTCTTACTTTGTTGTTCCACAAGTTCAGTCGGGCGACAACCTAGTTCCAGCCGAATTTACAATGTCTGGCAATTGGGCGGTTATAAACAATTTTGCTGGCGTTATCAACGGCAATGGCGCTATAATAAACAACATTAATTTAACACATACTTTAAGTAATGACACTGTAAGCACTGCAATGTTTACAAACATTATGGAGGGTGCGGTTATTAATGACCTTACACTTAATTTCAAAACCGAAATTAGGTCTGGCACACAAGCATACAACGCAAAACTTACTATTGCTGGCTTGGCTTTAAACAACTACGGAACAATTAACAACATTAAAATTGGCGGTTCAATTGACTTGTATTCATCGCTAGAAATGACAGTTTCTGGTGTGGTTATAAACAACTACGGAACAATTAACGGCGTAGAAATTATGTCTGGCTTTAAAGCTA
Organism: uncultured Clostridia bacterium; assembly: GCA_934747775.1. Lineage (GTDB taxonomy): Bacteria > Bacillota > Clostridia > Christensenellales > UBA1242 > UBA11490. The sequence continues at coordinate 12,775 of CAKVHA010000001.1, read as the reverse complement.
GCACAAGCTCAAATGTTGGTTCGGGTGATTATATGATAGACCTTATCGGCGTGGGCGTTGCGTTCAACAATTACTCAGTTATTTCCAATAGCTCGTTTAATGGTCAGCTAAATATGCGTGCCGATAGCAGTTTAAGTTCGCGTCTAGTTCGTAGCGCGGCTGGTATTGCTTTCAACAACTATTCTGTTATTTTAAATTGTGACTTCACAGGTTCGCTTACTGCGTTCAATATGGCAGGTATTGCGGCTTACAACAACTACTTGCTAGATAGCACCAACCAACCTATCGTGTTAGAACAATCTAATCACTACGAAGGCGGTCACGTTATTGGCTGTTACGCTTCTGGTAAGTTCACTCTTGCTGGCGGAAATATTGCAAGCAGCATTGGCATTAAAATTGCTGGCATAGTTGGCGAAAACAGTGCAGCAACCGTTTACAGATGTTATGTAAAACAAAGCTTTAACTTTAGCTTGCCATCTGGATTCCACTATGTGGGCGGAATTGTTGCAGTGTCACGTCAAAAAACATATCTATCAAACGATGTTTACGCAAAAATTTCTAATTGCTATGCCGAAGTTTCTGGAAACGTAAACCAAAGCTCTGGCAATGCAAAATATTCCGCAATTTGTGCACACTTTATAACAACAACCGAAGCTAATTACAACATTTCTAGCAGCTACTATTATGTAATTTCTGGAAACATAAATGTTGCTGTTTCTGGCAAAACCGATGCGCAATTAAACAACGCAGGCAATTCGGTTACAAAACTTTCTAGCACCCTTACAAATGATTCAAAAACACTTGTTGACGGCGAACAAGTAAGTATTATTGAAGTGCTAAACGGCGGAAAATTCCAAGACGGACGCAAATTTAATTATTACAACGAAACTTTAATTTTACAATAATTTAGGACATAATTTATGAACATTAATGTATTTAAAAAACAAAACAAATTTTTATCATTTATAAAAACCTTTATAGTATCGCTAATACTTGGTGTGATGTTTACACTTTGTATTAGCCTGCTATTTGGCTACAAATATATGATTGTAGCCAGCGGCAGTATGTTGCCTACTTTGCCTGTGCCAACCACTGTTATTGTTGCCCCTAAAAAATTTGACGATGTTAAAAAAGGCGATATAATAACGTGGAAAAACGGCAGCACTTATATGACCCACCGTGCCTACGAAATTATGGAAGACGGTAGCATTCGCACTAAAGGAGACAACAACACTTCTCCAGATGCTGGCAGAGTAACTAAAGATAACTATGTTGGCACTGTGGTTATGCACCTAGACCTTTTAGGAAAAATAATTGTGTATATTAAGGAGCATATCTTTTTACTCGCTCTGGTTGTTATATATATTTTCCTAATGTATCTGCTACTAAATTAAAGTAAAATTACACAAAAAAATGTCACACTATTTTTAGTGTGACATTTTTGCGGATAAATTCCATATATCTTGTGTCACCCCATCGGGGCCCCAAAAAAAGCCAAATGCTTTTTAGGGGTGGGTGTTCGGGGAAGGTGGTAGCCAAAGGCTACCAAAGGGTAGTCCAGTTTATGCTTAAAATTTGTATGTTTTATTATCTAAGTTAATTATAGTGTAAAAATAAACCTTATGGCTTTTATGATTATATTTTACACAAAGTATAAAAAAACGACTAACTTCTTAGTCGTTTTTTTATATCAATATCTGTTAATGTTAGTATTTACAACCAATATTTATCCGCATTATATAAGCCATTATTATTTAACAAGTGGAATAATTACACCGGCAATAACAACAAGCAAGCAAACAATGTAAAGCACTTTCCATACGGTTGGGCGTTTTGAAACATATCTCCAAGCCAAAATGCTAACAATAACAATCATAATAGCGGTTGCCAAACCTTGCAAAGCGGTTACAACTTTAAAATTTGCGCCACAAAGAGAGCAAATAATTGAAACCAAGTACAAAATAGCAACAGCACAAACAGTGTAAAAAGAAATTTTATTTAATCCCCATACACTAGATGTTTTTGTGGTTTTGGTTGTTTTTGTGGTTTTCTTTTCTGCCATAACTAAAAGCCTCCTATAATTTACTAAAAATATATTATAGTAAATATATTAAAAGTGTCAAATAATTTTTTATATTTATAAATTTTTATTTTAAAACAAAAAACACGCTAATCTTTTTTTAGCGTGTTTTTTATGCTACATTTCAATTGTTGTGTTGTTGTCCACTTTAAACATATCTGCAATTTTCTTGCGTGTTTTCTTTACTTCTGCCGAAACTACAAACACATCTACCGCACTTAAAATTCCGTCTAAAATTAACGAAACACCAAGTAAAACAAATAGGATAGCTTCGTTTTCAGGGTTAGCAACAACGGTGATTGCAAAAACCAAAACAGCAGTAGCTAAAATTGTGTCAACCCACCACCATTTAGAGCCAAGACGGCGCATATCAAACGAGTCTTGAATTGAAAACAAACTTTTTACAATTAATACAATTCCAAACAATACACCCAAAATGCTGCTGTCTACAATTGCTTCGGCTGCGCTAAAAATAACAATAGCTAGCGCAATGTTTGTTATGCCCAAAACAAAACCAAAAGGTTCTATTCCAAACATAAAGTAGTTTGCAATTTTTACAACTCCCGCAACCAAAATTAATGATGCAAATAAGTACACAATTGTGCTTTTGCTAAAATCGGTGCAAAAGACCATAAGCGCCCCAAAAACCACGCTAACAAGCGCATCGAATAGCGATACCCATTTTATTTTTTTAAAAAATTCTTTCATTTTTTCTCCTTTTGTCGTGTTAAATTATTTTTTAACATTTATTTTACACCATATATTTTAGTTTAACCTTTTAAAATAATCAAACATTAATCACAAAAATTTTTAATTTTCAACACTTGTTGTTATACTTGTGGAAATTTTGTAAATTTTGCCATTTGAAGTGACATATTGCACTGGTTTTGATATAATATTAGTATATTACATTTAGGATAAAATATGGATAATTTAGACAACAATATTAATGAAAACTCAAAGCAAAATAATATGTCGGGAAACGATAAAAAGCAGCTAAATGCTGCTATTAGTGGTGAAACACAAAAATCAACCACTAAAAAAGGCGAGTTTTTGCGTGCTGTAAAATTTTTGCTATTTTCAATTAGTGCGGGATTAATTCAAATAGGGTCGTTTACGCTTCTTAATGAGCTTGCGCGTTGGTCATACTGGCCTAGTTACTTAATTTCGCTTACTCTTAGTGTGTTGTGGAATTTTACTCTTAACCGCAAATTTACTTTTAAAAGTGCAGCCAATGTGCCTATTGCAATGTTGTTGGTATTTGCATATTATATGGTGTTTACTCCGCTTTCAACCATTGGCGGCAATGCACTTACAAAAGCAGGCTGGAACGAGTATATAGTACTAGCAATAACAATGGTTTTAAATTTTGTAACCGAGTTTTTGTTCTGCCGCTTTGTAGTTTATCGCGGTAAAGTAGATCAAACCGCTAAACCCCAACCACCAACTAGTGAAAAATAAAAAACATTATTTTGAATAAAAAAGCAATGAAGATAATTCATTGCTTTTTGTTGTTTTTACGGTGATAAATTATTTGTAATTGCGTGCAGCTAAAACTAGGTCAAGTTCTTCCACTCGCTTAAAGATGTTTGCAAAAAACATTATAAACAATAGGTGACTTTGTGTAAAAAACGTTTTTAAATTAAGCTTTATGCCGCGTGATTTAAGAGTTTGTTTTAGTGTGGCGGTGTCGTTTTTAATTATTGGAATAAAGTTAAAAGCAATTACAAGCATAAGCACAATGTCGTTTGTGTTCACTTTAAAAATTCGCAAAGGGGATAGTAGCTGGCTAAATCCGCTTGCAAGTTGGGTGGGGCTAACCACGCACGAAAATATAAACGCCCCGTTGGTTACAATTAAAATTTTCCACGCCACAATTAGGCTAGCAACAACTGAGTCGAAAATAAGGTTAAACAAAAACACAATTGCCACAAACCAAATGCTGCTAATAAGGTTTTTAACAAACCTATTAAACCCAATTTTAAATACAATTATTAACACCGCATTAAATGCCGTAAACCCAACAAGAACCCAAAGGTTGTCAGTTAAAAACACAATTAACGAATACGCCACAAACCCCAATATTGCCGCAAACATAACTAACTCCTAATTGCCGCTAGTATGTCGGCATCGCTAAAACTAGAAAGGTTTAGCTGTTCTATTAACTTTAGTTTTAGCGGAATAAATGTGTTAAGTTCTCTAAAAATATCAAGGTTTTTTACCATTTCGGGAGTAGTTAGGTCGGCTTTAAGCTGCCCATCGTTTAGCACCAAAACGCGGTCGGCGTACACAATTTCTTCTATTGCATTTGTTGTAAAAATCACCGTAATTCCACGCTTTTTAAGCTCTGCCCACATCGCATACAATGCTTCTTTGTTGGTGGGGTCAAGGTATGCCGATGCTTCGTCAAAAATCATAATGTCGGGCGAAATTGCCAGCATATTAGCAAGCGCGATTCGCTGTTTTTGCCCCGATGACATCGTAAAAGTTTCCGCGTTTTTGTATTCGGTCATATTAACTAGGCTTAGCGCGTAGTCAATTCGCTCGTCGTACTCTTCTTTTTTAATGCCGTTGTTTTTAAGTGTAAATGCAATGTCGTCGTACACTTTGTTAAAAATTATTTGGTTGTCTGGGTTTTGAAACACAACGCCCACTTTTGCAGCACCGTCTTTAATTGGCTTGCCGTTTAAATTAATCTCGCCACGCTTAGTTTTTAAAATTCCGCTAATTAGCTTTATTAGCGTTGTTTTTCCGCTTGCGTTGTTTCCAGTAACAGCTAAAATTTCGCCTTTTTTCACACTAAAACTAATGTTTTGTATCTGAAAATTAGAATATCTAAAACTAACGTTTTTAAACTCAATCATTATTTTTCTCCGTTAGTTTCGCTATTTTTGTTGTTTTCAACTGGTGTGTTTTTTTCTTCATTTTTAGTTTGTAAATTTTCGTGCAAACTGCTGTTTTTCAAATTCTCTTTTAACGCAGGTTTATTCTCTTCGGTTTTAATTAAATCACCATTTATGTTGTCGCTTTTATTATCAACATTATTTTCGTCACCCATATCTTCGTAGGCGGATGTGTACAAAAACTTGTATACCCCCATTTTTTCTAGCCCAAAATTTAAAAAGTAAATTACAGTTATTTGAATAGGAAACATAACAAGTTGTTTTAATAATCTTGTAGGCATAATTGCCCAAAACGCCTTTTTGGTTGTTATGAAAATCCAAAGGCTGTTTAAGACACCGTTGCACACAACTAGCACAATAAGTGTGCTAATTATAAGGTTAAAAATAAATTTTTTGTTGGTTTTGTTTTTTTCGCGATACAAAAACCACCCGTACACAAATCCCATAATCGCGCTAGATAGAGTGTATCCAGGGAAGTACGCCCCAAACGGAAACAACAGCGCGCCAGTAAGGTCGCCAAGTGCCGCAATAAGCATAGTCCACCAAGGACCCAACATAACCCCGGCAAGCATATACGGAATAAATGAAAACGATATCATAATAATAGGTGTTTTGATAGATAAAAAGCGGCTCAAAACAACAGCCGTAGCTAGCAGTAGTCCTGCTAAAACAATTTTTTTAGTTTTTGTCATAATTTTTCTCCTTTAATTTTAAAATTTAGCAATTAAAGAAGCGGGTGATATCAAATTTTAATTTTCTTTCAATCAATACAATACACTTTCTCATAAGCGTTACACCCCTTTTGTAATATTGAATATAGTATATATTAAAAGTCTCATTAAATCAAGCTGTTTTGTGTTAAAAGCACAAAAATAAAATACACTATCTAAATTTTTGCAATCATTAAAATTGCTTCCAAAACCCCACCAAAATGGCTCCCAAAAGCATTTAACACACAAAAAAAATCGCCATTAACTTAATATGGTTAATTGGTGATTTTTGTTAATAAACTATGCAATTTTATATTGTGCGTAATAAACTACGAAAATGCTTTCAAGCTTGTTTGCACCTTTTTTGCCTTCAATAGCGCTGTTAAACTTAATTTCAAAAGTAAATTTTGTGGTTGGCAAATTGCTTGTTTTTCCATCTTCAATGTTTGTTTCAAAATAGTAGCAGTCTGCAGTTGCGTGTTTTAATGTAATTTTTTCGGCGTTTGTTCCACTGCCCATTACAAATGTGTATTCTTCAGGTTTGCTTTCTGGTTTTACGCTAACATTATATTTTGTTGTTCCGTCTATTGTTACTTTTTTATCCTTTTCAGTGCTAAATGTGAATTTTAAGTTTGTTACTTTTTTATTTTCACTTAAAGCGCTTTGTGCTTTGCTGTTTATTTCACTTAAAGCATTTGCAGCATTTTTAACTTTTTCCGCACTTTTATTTAGGGTGGTGTTCCAGTTTATTTTGTCAAAATATTTTGTCAAAACTTCGGTTAGTGTAAGTTCTTTGTTTTCAAGCGTGTATGTAGTTTTTGTTGCATCACTAAGCCCACTATAACTAAGCGTTTTTTCCCAAGGTTTAATGTAAGTTGTTCCGCACGCACCAAGTAAAATGGTAGCCAAACACAAGACACAAACCGCAAAAATAGCACCACTAAATTTTTTCGTTTTCATATTGCCTCCAATATTGTTAGTAATATATATAATACACCATATTATATAACAAAACAAATTGTTTGCCAAACTTTTTTTAAATAAAAAAATATTTGCAAAAAACACTTGACAGTTGAATATTTGTTCAATTATACTATGCATAGTTGAATAACAATTCAATTGTTACACATAATATATGGGAGATAGATTATGGGAAAAAACGAAACATTTTGCGATTGCGAAATAATCCATAAAGAAAAAGTGGATGTTGCAAAACAAGGTATGTTAAACGAAGAGTATTTGTTAGATATTGCCGATTTTTATAAGGCACTATCGGATAGTACACGAATAAAAATTATAAACTTGCTAGAAAAAAATGAGCTTTGCGTTTGTGATATATCAAGCATTTTAAATATGACCAAATCGGCAGTTTCTCACCAGCTAAAAAATTTAAGGGAACTAAATTTAATTAAAAGCCGCAAAAATGGCAAGGAAGTTTGGTACACGCTAGCCGACGACCATGTCCGCGAAGTGTTTGAAGTTAGCCTAGAACATATTATGGAGAATAAAAATGAAAAAGAAATTTAAAATAGAAGGTCTTGATTGCCCAAATTGTGCAAAAGCAATGGAAAACAAACTAAACGACCTAGACAGCCTAGATAGCGCGGTTATTAATTTTGTAAAATCGTACATCGAAATAGAAGCCGATAATATGGAACTTGCGCTTAAAGATGTGGCGGCACTTGCGCATAAATTAGACCCTAATGTTATAATTTATGAAAACAAACCAGCTGCAAAAAAGACCAACAATGCCGCGTTTGTTCGCGATGTTTCGCTGCTAGCGATTGGTATAGTGCTTGCGGTGCTAACTCTTACATTGCCGCTTCCAACTTGGGCGTATTGGACAATGTTTGTAAGCAGTGCTTTGTTAATGGGTTACAAAACATATTATAAAGCGGTAGCGCTTTTGCTTAAAGGTGTTGTAAACGAAAACTTGCTGGTTACAATTTCCATAATTGGTGCAACCGCAGTGGGTGAGCGTATGGACGGGCTAATGGTTGTTGCGTTGTACTCTGTGGGTAAAGTACTAGAAAGTTTGGCACTAAACAAATCTAAAAAATCAATAGAAGAACTTACAAATATTAAGCCAGAGTACGCAAATATTGTTAATGCCGACGGCACCGAAACCAAAGTTGAGCCATCGCAAATTGCTGTGGGCAACATTGTTGTAGTAAAAGCAGGCGAAAAGGTGGCAGTGGATGGCGTTGTAACAAAAGGCAGTGTTTCGCTTAACACCCAAAGTTTAACAGGCGAAAGCTTGCCACAACTTGTAAACGAAGGCGACCAAATTTTGTCTGGTTCAATTGTGTTAGATGGCGTGCTTGAATTAAAAGCCACAACCGAATATAAAAATAGCACCGTAAGCAAAATTTTGGACTTAATTGAAAATGCTAGCGATAAAAAAGCAAAAACCGAAACAATTATTAGCAAAATGAGTAAGTGGTACACGCTTGGCGTTATGATATTAGCTGTTTGCGTGTGGGGTATAGTTTGGGCGGTTAGTAAAAACATTAACACCGCAATATATCGTGGGTTAATTTTTCTAGTTGTGTCTTGTCCTTGTGCTTTTGCAATTTCCGTTCCGCTAAGCTACTTTTCTGGCATAGGAAACGCGTCCCGTCACGGCATTTTAATTAAAGGTTCTAATTATTTAGACGTGCTAGCAAAAATTAATCTTGTTGCTTTTGATAAAACCGGAACACTAACAACTGGCGAATTTGAAATAACCGATGTAACTTCAAAAGTGGATAATTACACCAAAGATGATATTGTGTACTTGGCGGCACTTGGCGAACAAAACTCAAACCATCCGCTTGCAAAAGCAATTGTAAAAACCAACACACGCGCGCTTACTAAGGTGACGGCAGTAAAAGAAGTTGCGGGCAAAGGTGTGTACTTTAAACACAACGATAAAAATTATTTTGTTGGCCGCAAAAACAAAAATCAACTTAACACTATGGTTGAAGTTTTTGAAAACGAAACCCTTATTGGCGAAATCGTGCTACGTGATGAAGTAAAACAAACCAGTGTTAACACAATGACCGCTCTTAAAAATATGGGCGTAAAAACCGCTATGCTTTCGGGCGATAACGACGAAATTGTAAAACAGGTTGCAGCCGAAATTGGCATAGATGAAGCATATTCAAAACTTTTGCCAGAAGACAAATTTAGCTGGCTTGAAAACAAAAAGAGCGAAAACTTAAGTATAGGTTATGTTGGCGACGGCATTAACGATGCGCCAAGCCTAACACTTGCTGACGTTGGCATTAGTATGGGGCTTAACGGAAGTGCTGCAAGCATAGAAGCCAGCGATATTGTTATTGCCAACGACAATCCATCTAAAATTGTGGAAGGTATTAAAATTTCTAAATTTACTCGCAAAATTGTGTGGGAAAACATTATTTTTTCGGCAGTTATTAAGGTGTTGTTCCTTACACTTGGTGCTTTTGGCGTAACAGGAATGTTAAGTGCTGTTATTGCTGATGTTGGCGTAACAATTCTTGCAATTTTAAACAGTTTGCGAGCTTTGCATTACACTCCGGTAAAACACCATCGTAATGTTAACACTCCTTGTGATCATTGCAACTAGTAATAGTTTTTAAAAATGGCAATTTATTAAAATTGTCATTTTTTTTACTTTATATTGTTTCAAATGTGTTTAAATTTAAAATATCACTTATTGTTTGTAATAATTATATTATTGTGTTACATTTTCCATATATATGACAAAAAGTATATATTTTTTGACAACAACCATATTCTAACAAAACACTATGTTTTTGTTCTTACGCCATATTAAAAATTGTAATATTATTAAAAACCGCATTTTTTGATTAACATTATTAATGTCTGCATTTTAAAAAATCATTATAATTTTAATGCAAATATTTTTATTATGTGATATATTTAAATAAATAGTTATAAAAGCTTTTTAATTTAAAACATAATAAAACAAAAGAAGGATGTTTAAAATGAATAATAAAATTGTTGCACTTTGTTATGATTTTGATAAAACCCTAACAACCGATGATATGCAAGCGTATGGGCTTATTCCAAAACTTGGCTTTGAAAAACCAGTAGATTGTTGGAGAAAGCGAATGAAGTTTTCGGAAGCTACTGGCTGTGAAAGTTCGCTTAGTTTGTTAAGGTTGTTTATGGACGAGTGTGCCAGTAAAAATATTTCGCTTACTCGCAAATTTTTAAACGATATGGGTAAAAATATTGAGTTTTACAAAGGTGTTGATACTTGGTTTGACCGCATTAACAAATATGCAAAATCTAAGGGTGTAAAATTGGAACATTATGTAATTTCGGCTGGTAATTATGAAATTATGGAAGGTTGTCCAATTTTTAAGTATTTCAAAAATGTTTTTGCGTGCGAGTATTTGTACGATAAAAATGGAATTGCATATTGGCCTAAAAATATTGTAAATTATACTCTAAAAACTCAGTATTTGTTCCGCATAAGTAAGGGTGTTATGAATTTGGTGGACGACCAAGAAGTTAACAAAAAAACAGTTCACAAACGTATTGATTTTTGCAATATGGTTTATCTTGGCGACGGCAACACCGATATTCCGTGTATGACACTTGTAAAAAGTAATGGCGGCACATCCATTTCGGTTTATGATATTGAAAACAAGGCTATTGCTTTAAAGTTAAAATCCGATGACCGTGTAAACTATGCGTGTGCTAGTGATTATTCCGAAGGCTCACAAATAGACAAAGTTGTTAAACTTGTAATCGACAAATGCTCATTATAATGTGCTGGTCGCACGACTGTGTTGGTAAAGTGTTTTTTGTAGAACATACAAAAAGTGTTTGCGGTGTGTTGCTCGGTTACTCGGCGTGACAGCCAATGTCTTATATGTTATAGTTGTAATATACGCAAAGAGTGTTTAAAAGTTTTGACAGTGCTGAATTGTATTGAAATAAATCCTTATATCCCCGTGTCCCATCGGGGTCCCAAAAAAAGCCAAGAGCTTTTTAGGGGTGAGAGTTTGGGGAAGGCGGTTCGGTTTATACTAAAGTTTTGTTTGTTTCTTAATTTTTAGTAGGGTTGATTAAGTTGTAAAAAAAGGTTGTACTTAACTGTACAACCTTTTTGTTATGTTCTAAATTTTTTAAACTCTACTCTTATTTTAAATTTCAGTTATGTTAACCGCGTTTAATAGGGTAGCTTGGGTGTTTTGTGGTTTAAATCCGTAATTGCTAAGTTCGCCAATGCTTACTTTTTTGTTTTTGCCGTGATAATCGCTGCCACCGCTAATTAGCAAGTTGTTTTTGTTTGCGGCGTTTACTAAATATTGTTGTTCTTCTTCATCGTACAGCGAGTAGTAGCACTCCAGCCCCATTAGCCCTGCGTTTTTAAATGCGGCAATGCGACGTTTAAATGTTTCGCGGTCAACTCGCTTTTCGCCAACACCGCCAAATGGGTGCGCCAAAACACTTGTTGCGGTGGATTTTTTTAGTTTGTTTAACACTACAGTGGTTTCTATTTTTGCATCTGGCAACTTGTGATACAAATATTTTTGAATAACTTCGTCCAAAGTGTTGCCGTAGCCAAGGTCTATTAAAAAGTGTCCAAGCATAGGCTTGTTTGGATTGTTGCTTAAAGCCACTTTTTCAAGTTGCTCTGGGGTTAATGTTATGTTAAATTCGCTTTTTAATAGTTCAATACGCTTTTGAATTCGCTCTAGTCTAAGCTGTTTGCTGGTTTTTAAAATATCTAAAATAATTGGGTCGTTTACATCGTAGCCGTACGCCAAAATGTGCACAGGCAGCCCTTCAAAATCGGTTGAAAGCTCCACGCCGTTTACAAATTTCACACCGTAGTGCTTGTGTGTGTTGCTCGCCAAATACACAGCCGCATCAATGTTGTCGTGGTCGGTTATCGCCATTGTATCAACCCCCGCTGCAATGTTTTTTGCAATTATCTCGTCTAGATTGTCAGTTCCGTCCGAAAAAGTTGTGTGTTGGTGCAAATCTATCATTATTTTTACTCCTTTATTTTGTGATAGTTATAACATGCTCATATTTTAGCGCAAGTAGGTCGTCTATTTTAAGGTCGCTAAATTTTATAACACGGCTTTTAATTAGGTTAAGATCGTTTACGTCGCCTTGCCAAAATGCAAAAAATCCAACACGCGGAGTAAGTTCTAGCAATTTTTCTAGCGTTTTTTTAATGTTATCGAATTCATTTAAATCGTACTCGAAACTCTTGTTTTTATATTTTAAAATTTCCGCATTAATTTTGCCTAAATTGTCAAATTCGTTTAGTGATATGTTTATAAGGTTGTCGCGATAATTTTGTTTAAAATATTCCTTTTTTGCGGCTTTGTATCCACCTTCTGCTTTCCAAGTTTTTTCTAGTTTTTTAAGTCTTTTTTTAAAATCTTTTACTTCTTTTTTATAACTTTTTTGGCTAATTAGTTCCGCAATTTCGTTAAGAATAGTTATTTTTTTGTTGCAGTACTCATCTAGGCTTAATTCGCCCATATCATTTTGAAAATAACTTACAAAACTTCCGCAATTACAGTGGTCTTTATCGTGATAAAAATTGTAATTTGAGTACATTAAGTAGTTTCGCGTAACATCAATTTTTTCTAGTTCGCCCAGTCTACTAATGTCTACATTTTTATTAACCAAATATACATTTATTTGACACATATTATTTTTCCTTGAATATTTAAAATTTGCAAATTTTATTATATTATATCACAACCCTAAATTTAGTCCACTAAAAAAATCCACTTTTGATAGATATACTTCCAAAAGCGGATTTAAATATTTTTTTATACGGATTTGATTTGTTTGATAAAACCCTTAACTAGGGCTGACACAAGTCATGAAGATTTATTTAAATACAGTCTGTGCGATCAGCACCCATTTACTTTTGAATGCTGTTTGTATGTGTTGCTGATACATTATATAAGACACAGGCTGTCACGCCCAGTGACCCAAGAACACACTGTGGTGTATGCTACTGCTACACCTTATTGATATGGTCGTGCGATCAGCACCCAAGAACGCACTGCGGTGTATGCTAATGCTACACATTGTTGATACGGTCGTGCGATCAG